>NZ_CP059450.1:1665000-1965000 GCF_022023855.1 Azospirillum brasilense | reverse complement strand
CGCGGGATGCTGCTGGTCGACACCGATCTGGTGCGCGCCGGCAAGACGCCGGTGCGGTTGAGCTACCTGCTGCGGCCGGAGGGCGACCGCTGGCGCATCCTCGACGTGCTGGCGAAGGGCACGGTCAGCCAGCTCGCCACGCAGCGCTCGGAGTTCCAGAACACGCTGCGCGGCGGCGGGCTGGCCGCCCTGACGCGCGATCTCAACAGCAACGCCGACCGCATCCTCGGCGGGGCCTAGAGGCGGAGGCGGAGGCGCATGGGCATCACCCTCGTCACCGGGGGCAGCGGCTTCATCGGCGGGCATCTGGTGGCGGCGCTGGCCGCGCGGGGCGAGCGGGTGCGCATCCTCGACCGGCAGGAGCCGCCGCATGATCGGCCGACCGGTGTGGAGTTTCACCGCGGCTCCATCCTCGATGCGGCGGCCGTCGCCCGCGCGCTGGAGGGGGCGGTGCGGGTTTATCACCTCGCCGCCGTGGCAACCTTGTGGGACCGCGACCCGACCGTCTTCGACCGGGTGAACCGGCAAGGGACAATGGCGGTTCTGGACGCGGCGGCACGGACGCCGGGCTTGAGGCGCTTTCTCCATTGCTCGACGGAAGCCGTGATGATCGGCCACCCGCCGCCCCGCCGGCCGCCCCAACGGCTGGACGAGAGCGCCGATCCGGGGCCGGAGGCGCTGGCCGGTGCCTACTGCCGGTCCAAGTATCTTGCGGAAAAGGACGCGCTGGCCGCCGCGGCGCAGGGGCTGCCGGTGGTGGTGGTCAACCCCACGGCGCCCATCGGCCCCGGCGATCGGCTGCCCACGCCGCCAAACGCCATGCTGCGCCTGTTCCGGCGCGGCGGGCCGCGGCTGATCCTGGATTGCGTGCTGAACCTCGTGGACGTGCGTGACGTGGCGCAGGGGATGATCCTGGCCACGGAAGGAGGACGAATCGGGGAGCGCTACATCCTGGGCGGCACGGACATCGGGCTGAGCGATCTGGCGCAGCGGATCGACCGGCTTTGCGGGCGCCCGCCGCTCCGTCGCTACCCCGTGCCGCCCGCCGTGGCGCTGGGGGCCGCGCGGGTGGAGGAATGGCTGTCCGACCATGTGACCCGCCGCCCACCCACCGCGCCGGTCACCGGAGTCCGGCTGGCGCTGGGCGGCGGCGGGTTCGACAGCGGCAAGGCGATGCGGGAGCTGGGCTACACGGTCCGGCCGCTGGACGCGAGCTTGAGGGCGGCGTTGGCGTGACCTCTGACCGTCAGCCGATCCGCGCGCGCACCGCGGTCAGCAGGCTGCACAGCCCGCGGTCGTGGATGCCGATGGCCTCCAGATGGGCGACCGTGTTGGCGAGGTAGTCCAGGTTCGGACCGCGCTCGCCCCGGCAGCAGGCGATGCGCTCGGCCATGGCGGTCTCGTCCATGCAGCCGCAATACTGCCGATGGCGGCGGTCCACGACGAAGGTGCAGGCGATGACCGGCGCCCCGCCGTCGCGCGGGCGCACCGGCAGCAGCTTCGGCCGGTAGACGCGGTTCAGCATCTCCCGGTCCCACAGACAGTCCAGCGTCTCCGGCACCCGCTCCGCCGCCACGCGGAAGACGATTCCCCGGCAGGAGCCGCCGCGGTCCAGACCCAGCACCAGCCCCGGCCGCTCCGGCGTGCCGCGGTAGCGGTGGGAGGAGACGCAGAAGCGGCGGTGGTAGCCGCCCAGCACCGCCGGATGGCGCTCCAGAAAGGGGAACTCCGGGTTCCACATCAGCGAGCCGTAGGCGAAGACCCAGAGGTCGGCGCCGGGCGTCACGGCGATGTCGGCAGACCAGGAAGAGGCGGATGATGCCGTGCGCTGCGCCGGTGCGATGACCGGAAGCTCGGCAACAGGCGATTGCGTATCGAGCAGCATGACCCTTAAGTAATGCAGCGTGCGCCGACTGGTGGCGACACGGTGAATGCTAGCACGGCCCCTGGCCGCCCGCTATAAGGTGGGTGCCACAAAACGGAAATGCCACAGATGCGCGTTCGGAAGATCTTGGGCTTCGCCGTTCTCGCCCTGGCCCTGCTCGCCGGCGCCTACTCGGTGTGGTGGTGGCAGGCCGCAGCGGCGGTGGAGCGCGGCGTGCTTGCCTGGATGGACGAGCAGCGGACGGCGGGCACCGTGGTGGCCCATGGCGGGCTGAGTGTCGGCGGCTATCCCTTCACCATCCGCGCCGCGCTGGAGGCGCCGCACCTCGCCACCCGCGACGTGGAATGGCGGGGCGCCCGGTTGGTGGCGGAGGCGCCGCCCTGGAACCACACGCGCATCGCCCTGTCGCTGCCCGGCGAGCAGCGGGTGACGGTGGTGCAGCCCAGCCAGCCGCCCTTCACACTCATCGCCCGCGACGGCGGCCGGGGTCATGTCGGCCTCACCCTGACCGGCCAGCCGGTCGAGGCGCGGCTCGCCTTCACCAACCTCGTGGCGCAGCCCGAGGCCCTGCCCGTTCCCATCGCCGCCCTGGACCTGACCGCCAGCCAGCCCGCCGCACCACCGGCCAGCCACAGCGACACCGGCCTGTCCGTCACGCTGGAAGCCCGCGGCGCCACCCTGCCCGAGGGCGCGCCGGACTCGCTGGGCCGCGAGGTTCAGCGGCTCCTGCTGACCGCGCGCGTCCTCGGCCAGCCACCGAAGCCGGAGCCGGCCAGCCTGTCGGCCTGGAGCCGCGACGGCGGCACGCTCCAGATCGACGGGCTGAATGTGGATTGGGGACCGCTGAAGCTGGCGATGAACGGGACGCTGGCGCTGGATGCCGCCTTGCAGCCGCAGGCCGCGCTGACGGCGGAGGTGCGCGGTTATCAGGCGGTGCTGGACGCGCTCCAGGGGATGTTCCGGCCCAAGGAGCTGGCGATGGCCCGCACCATGCTGGGCCTGCTGGCCCGCCCCACCGGGCCGAACGGCGAGCCGGTGCTGACCGCCCCGGTCACCCTGCAGAACCGCGGGCTGTTCCTCGGTCCGCTGAAGGTCGCGGCGCTGCCGGCGGTGGTCTGGTAGGGCGACGTCTTGCCCCCATCCTTCCCACGCTGCGCGTGGGCCCCTTCCCTCCTTCGCTTCGCAGGAGAGGGACCGAATCCCCTCCCCTGCGTCAGCGGGGGAGGGTTAGGGAGGGGGCAAGCGTCGCAAAGCAACAACCTTACGCCGCCTTCAGCATCCCCTGCATGTCCTCGTAGGATGGCAGATGGTCCAGCTTGCCGACCGCGGACACCGCCATCGGGCCGGCGAAAACGCGGTTGGCCGCCGCCGCCACATCCTCCGGCGTCACAGCGTCGATGCGCTCGAAGATCTGCTCGATGGTCCGCACCTCGCCGGTGCGCAGCAGGGTGCGGGCGAAGCGGTCGGCGCGGCGCATCGTCGATTCCAGCGATTTGCCCACCGAGAAACGCATCTGCTCCTTCGACCGCTCCAATTCCACCGCGGTCACGCCGTCGCGGGCCTTGCGCAGTTCCTCGAAGAAGACCGGCACCAGTTCGGCCACCTCCTCCGGCCCGGTGCCGGCGTAGAAGCTGAGCGCCCCGCCGTCCGCATACTGAATGGGCGCGGCGTAGACCGAATAGACCAGCCCGCGCTTCTCCCGGATCTCCTGGAACAGGCGCGAGGTCATGCCGCCGCCCAGGATGTTGGCGAGGTGGCGCAGCGCGTAGCTCGCCGAATCCTCGGTGCCGACACCGGGGAAGGCCGCCATGAAATGCACCTGTTCGGCGTCGCGCTTCAGCAGCGCCGCACCGCCCTTGTTGACGACCGTCTCCTGGAACGGATCGTCCTTGGCGGTCAGATGACCGAACAGCGCCTCCGCCCGGCGCACCACGGTGCCGTGATCAACGTTGCCGGACACCACATAGACCATGCGGCGCGGATCGTAATGGGACACATAGTCGAACAGGTGCTCCCGCCCGAAACCCGCGACGTTCTCCTTGGGGCCGAGGATCGGGCGGCCCAGCGCCTGCCCGTCGAAGGCGGTGCGGCGCAGCGCCTCGTAGACCACATCCTCCGGCTCGTCAGCGTAGCGGCCGATCTCCTGGATGACAACGCCGCGCTCCTTCTCAACCTCCTCTTCCGGGAAGACGGAGTTCAGGACGATGTCGCCGATGATCTCGCAGGAGATGTCGACGTGCTTGGCGGCCATCTGCGTGTAATAGGCGGTGACGTCGTAGTCCGTGTAGGCGTTGAACTCGCCGCCGCGGTTCTCGATCTCCAGCGCGATGCCCAGCGCGTCGCGGCTTTCCGTTCCCTTGAAGATCATGTGCTCCAGGAAATGGGCGATGCCGTTCACCGCCGGCCGTTCGTTGCGCGCCCCGACGCCGACCCAGACGCCGCTGGTCACCGTGCCGAGATGCGGCAGGTGGTCCGTCAGCACGCGGAATCCGTTGGCGAGGGTGGTCAGTTGGATCGTCACACAGGGTCTCCTGGTAGGGCACGGGATCGCCCGGAACATCGGGGGCGTTGCATTGACGTGGGGCGCCGTCCGCGCAGGAACAACGCCCCGCGGTTTGGGGTCAAGTGCGTCGTCAACCGCGCGGCGGCGCCAAAGCGGCGCTGAGGGCGCGGCGGTTGCGGTGGGCGCGCATCAGCAGCGGCGCCGGAACGTCGCCCGGCACCAGCAGACGCCCGCCCGGCAGCAGCCGCACGCCGTGCCGTTCCAGTTCGTTCAACAGCTCCGCCATGGACCTGCGCATGGTCGTCCTCCACCGAGCAGACTTTCACCGCTCGCATCATGGCGGAGAACTTCGATAGGATCGATACGGATCATCCTATCTCACCGATAGGATGATCCTATTCATTCCTCAATGCCGGCCTTTCAGGGAGGCCAGACGGTCGGAGAGGGTGCTCGGCACCGGCTTCGCTCCGGTGGCGGCATCAAGCGCCGCCTTGATGTTGGGGTCATCCTCTTCCGGTTTGGACGGCTTGAGCAGGCGGGCCTTGGCGCTGGACGCCTCCGCCTGGGCAAGGTCGCGGGCCGCCGCGTCCTGCATCGCCTTCAGCGCCGTGCCGAGGCTGGAGGTGGCGCCGCTCAGCCCCGCCGCCTGCCGGGCCGCCTCCGCCCGCTGCTCGGCCATGTCGCGCTGCTGGGCGGCGCGACCCATGTCCCGTTCGGCCCGCTGCAACGCGCTGCGGGCGGCCTTCAGCTTGCCGCCGGCCTCGGCGTAGGTCGTTTCCAGCATGGTCAGGAACTCGCGCGCGTCCACGGCGTCCTGCTCCTCCCGATCAATGTCCGGAGCCATCTGCTCCAGCATCCCCACCAGCGTTTCCAGGCTCTTTTCGAGCTGGGCCTTGCGACCGGCGTCGGCTTCCGCCTCCATCTGGCGCTGCAGATGCTCGGCGGCGGCCATGCGCTGGCGGGAGAGTTGAAGGATGGCCTCGGCCTCCTTCTGCTCCTTCTCGTAAGCGGCGCGGGCCTGTGCGACCTGAAGGCCGAGGCTGTCCAGATGCTCTTCCATCGTGCGCAGTTCGGCCTCCGTCGCGGCCTTGGGGTCCCAGCGCACCAGGGCTTCCACCGCCGACTGGACGGCCTGATCGGTCTTCACCCCGACGAGGTTGCGGATGAACGAGATCATGGTTGCGGTTCCTCTCTGTTTCGGCGGGTCTGTCTGGGCGGGTCTTCAGCCCGCCATGGCTCCGGCGTTCAGCAGCGCGATGGCGATCTGGAGTCCGGCCAGCGCCGTGCCCGCCGCGACGTTGCCGGATTCGATCATCGGGCGCAGGTCGCGGAACAGCCAGATGGCGATCAGGAAGGTAATCAACTGCAGCACCAGGGCAACCGCCCCCCAAATCACGATGTCCACCAGGACGAGGCTGGTCGCCAGCGTCGCCGCCAGCGGGATCGCCAGCGCCACCATCGTGCCGCCCAGCACAACGCCGGCGGCCTGGTTGCCGCTCGCAAGCAACTCACGCTCGTGCAGCGGCGTGACCGCGACGTAGACGGCCACCCCGATCAGGAACAGAGCCAGGGTCGCTCCGAAATGCAGAAGCAGCAGCGGCAGGCCGGATTCGAGGCCCTGCAGGATTTGCGCGACGCTGGTGTCCATGGTGTCTTCCATACGGGCTGGCGGGATCGGGCGGGAAACGCTGGGAAGGGCGTCAGGAAAGGGATAGCGAGGCAGGGTTGACGTCGATGCCGGCGCGGACCTCCACCCACGCCTCGCCGCCGTCCTCCACCGCCGCGACCAGCACATACTCGGTCCGCGGCGCGGGGTCGGCGGCGCCGGTGGGAGCCGCGTAGAGCATGGCGGTCAGGCGGCGGGTGCGGCTGCCGCGGTGGTCGGTCAGCCTCTCGTCGAAGGTGATGGGGGCGATGCGGGACGCGCCGGGTGACCACAGCCGCCCGTACAGCTTGCCGTCCTTGGTCTGGAACTGCGGGTAGCCGATCATCCCGTCGGCAGGGTCCAGCCAGAAGCCCCATTCGTCGTTGTCGGTGGGGTGCACCTCGTCCAGCACTGAGAACCAGCGGCATTCGTCCGGCGCTCCCCCGGCTCCCAGATGAAGCTGGTAGAAGCCGCTCCCGCCCGGAAGATAGAGCCGGTGCAAAGTCACGCCGCCACCCGTCAACGTGCCCACGGCCTCCACGCTGACCATCGCGCCAGCCCCCTCCGGCGCCGCGGCCTTGATCGCGCCGCCACCCAGCAGGAAGGGCGTGGGATCGGGCGTCAGCGTCATGCCGACGCGGAACAGCGACGGTTCGTAGGACGCGCCGGTGGCCTTGGCCTTGACGATGCCGGCGGCAGTGCTCCAGGGAGAACGGGTCATGGCGGAACCTCCGGAGCGGGAGCCCGACGAGCGACGGCGCAGGACGGTCACGGCCACCACCATCCCCCCGACGAGCAGAATCAGAAGGAGCAGGGTGCCCATGCCGCCCCCGGAGCCCCCATCGGACTGGGCCGGGGACGACGGTGTCTCCGGCGCGGCCTGCGCGACGTCGCGCGGAATGTCGGGCGGCAGGTAGCCGGGGTCGCGCGGCCGGTCCTCCTGCGCGCGCAGGCGGGTGTCGAGATCGTCCAGGCGGCGGCGCAGGTCGGGATCGTCCTGCGCGCGCCGCTCCGCCTCCGTGCGCCATTCCGCGTAGCCGGGGTCGCCCTGGTGGTTGTGGAACCAGTCGGCGTAGCCGGGACGCGACAGGTTATCGAGCAGGAACCACAGGAACAGTCCGTTCCACAGGCCGAAGCTGGGACGGCTGCCATAGGCCCAGCCCGGCGGGCGCCAGCCGCCGTACCATCCGCCCGGCCCATAGCCGCCGGTGCGCCGCTGCCCCCAGCCGGCCCCACCGCCCTGCCAGCCCCCTCCCCCGCCCCAGCCCGACCCGGAAGCGGACCCGGATCCGGAGCGGGGCGGTGGCGCGGCGACCGGCGGGGTGCGCTCACGCTGTTGCTGTTGCTGCTGCGCCCGGTAGCGGTCCAGCGCCTCGCCGCTCGACCGCCGCGACACGCCCAGATCGCCACCGCCGGACGGCGCCCCGCCGGGAAAGCCCAAGGACGGCCCGCTCTGGGGACGGCTGTAGCCGCTGCTGCCGGTGGACGGCGCGCGCGACGGAGCGGAGCGGGTGGAGAAGGACGGGGTGCGGACGGCCGGACGGCTGTATCCCCCGCTGGAGCTTCGGCCCCCACCGGCCCGCGCCTCCGCCGCCTGCGGCCAGAGCAGCGCGGCGGTGGCAGCGGCCAGCCCGGCGGGCACCGTCGCGGGGACGGCGGCGGGCAGCGGTTGCAGCGGCGCCAGCGCCAAAACAACGCTCAGGAACCGGGCGGCGATCCGATTCCGAACGGGCTTTGTACCAGTGGGATTGGGGCCAGAGGACATGGGGCCTGGGGGCATGGAGCCTGCGCGGTGCCGTGGATGCCGGCCAGAACACCCTACATGCCCAATTGTTCACCATCAACCTCTTCACCAGCGGGTTAGCCATGGTGATGCGGCGGTCCGCGCAGAAACCCCACCGGGGCGTTCATTGCAAAGACCATGAGGAATTCAGGAAATCGCCGCCCCTCCACAGGGCCGGCGGGAGCAAGTTGTAATACCACTTCTATGGCCGGCGCCTGAAAACGTGTCGCAGGCGGAGCGTTGACTTGACGACTCCCAAGGCCGCGACGTAAGACATCTCCGTTCCGCGGAAGTTCCTTCCGGAATGGTAGGACCAGCGGCGTGGCAAGACGCCGCAAGGGCAAAAAGCCGGGTCCGCGAGCGCGCCCCCCGGGTCGGGGAATCGGACGACTGTTGAGCAACCTTGGATGAGAGGACCGCACCGTGCTTGAAGCTTACCGCCAGCATGTCGCTGAGCGTGCCGCGCTCGGAATTCCCGCCCTGCCGCTTTCGGCCAAGCAGACCGAGGATCTGGTCGACCTTCTCCTGAACCCGCCGCAGGGCGAGGAAGCCTTCCTGGTCGATCTCATCACGCACCGCGTCCCGGCGGGCGTCGACGACGCCGCCAAGGTCAAGGCCGCCTTCCTGGCCTCGCTCGCCAAGGGCAACGAGACCTCGCCGCTGATCTCCAAGGTCAAGGCGACCGAGCTGCTGGGCACGATGCTCGGCGGCTTCAACATCAAGCCGCTGATCGACCTGCTGGGCGACGCCGAGTGCGGCGAGGCCGCTGCCGCCGGCCTGAAGACCACGCTGCTGATGTTCGACTACTTCCACGACGTCAAGGAGCTGGCCGACAAGGGCAACGCCAACGCCAAGGCGGTGATCCAGTCCTGGGCCGACGCCGAGTGGTTCACCTCGCGCCCCGAGGTTCCGGCCAGCCTGACGCTGACCATCTTCAAGGTGTCGGGCGAGACCAACACCGACGACCTGTCGCCGGCCCCGGACGCTTGGTCGCGCCCGGACATCCCGCTGCACGCCCTGGCCATGCTGAAGAACCCGCGCCCCGGCATCGTGCCGGAGGAAGCCGGCGTCCGCGGCCCGATCAAGCAGCTTGAGGATCTGAAGGCCCGGGGGAACCTCGTCGCCTATGTCGGCGACGTGGTCGGCACCGGTTCCTCGCGCAAGTCGGCCACCAACTCCGTGCTGTGGTGGACGGGCGAGGACATCCCCTACGTCCCGAACAAGCGTTTCGGCGGCGTCTGCCTGGGCTCCAAGATCGCCCCGATCTTCTACAACACCATGGAAGACGCCGGCGCCCTGCCGATCGAACTCGACGTCTCGCAGATGGAGACGGGCGACACGGTCGAGCTGCGCCCCTACGAGGGCAAGGCGCTGAAGAACGGCGCGGTGATCGCCGAGTTCACCGTCAAGTCCGACGTGATCTTCGACGAGGTGCGCGCCGGCGGCCGCATCCCGCTGATCATCGGCCGCGGCCTGACCGCCCGTGCGCGTGAGGCGCTGGGCCTCGCCCCGTCGACCCTGTTCCGCCTGCCGTCCTCCCCAGTCGACAGCGGCAAGGGCTTCACGCTCGCCCAGAAGATGGTCGGCCGTGCGGTCGGCCTGCCGGAAGGCCAGGGCGTGCGTCCGGGCACCTATTGCGAGCCGAAGATGACCACGGTCGGCTCGCAGGACACCACCGGCCCGATGACCCGCGACGAGTTGAAGGATCTGGCCTGCCTCGGCTTCTCCGCCGATCTGGTCATGCAGTCCTTCTGCCACACCGCGGCCTATCCGAAGCTGGTGGACGTCAAGACCCACCGCGAGCTGCCGACCTTCATCTCGACCCGCGGCGGCGTCGCCCTGCGTCCGGGCGACGGCGTGATCCACTCCTGGCTGAACCGCCTGCTGATGCCCGACACCGTCGGCACCGGCGGCGACAGCCACACCCGCTTCCCCATCGGCATCAGCTTCCCCGCCGGCTCGGGCCTCGTCGCCTTCGCCGCGGCCACCGGCGTGATGCCGCTGGACATGCCGGAATCGGTGCTGGTCCGCTTCAAGGGCACTCTGCAGCCGGGCGTCACGCTGCGTGACCTCGTCAACGCGATCCCGCTCTACGCCATCCGCCAGGGCCTGCTGACGGTGGAGAAGAAGGGCAAGAAGAACATCTTCTCCGGCCGCATCCTGGAGATCGAGGGTCTGCCCGAGCTGAAGGTGGAGCAGGCGTTCGAGCTGTCCGACGCCTCGGCCGAGCGTTCCGCCGCCGCCTGCACCGTCCGGCTCAACAAGGAGCCGATCATCGAGTACATGCGCTCCAACATCACCCTGATGAAGTGGATGATCGCCAACGGGTACGAGGACGCCCGGACGCTCGGCCGCCGCATCAAGGCGATGGAGGACTGGATCGCCAACCCGTCGCTGCTGGAGCCGGACGCCGACGCCGAGTACGCCGCGGTGATCGAGATCGATCTGGCCGACGTCAAGGAGCCGATCGTCGCCTGCCCGAACGACCCGGACGACGTGAAGCTGCTGTCGGAAGTTGCCGGCGACAAGATCGACGAGGTCTTCATCGGCTCCTGCATGACCAACATCGGCCACTTCCGCGCCGCCGGTAAGATCCTGGACGGGAAGACCGACATCCCGACCCGCCTGTGGATCGCCCCGCCGACCAAGATGGACGCCCAGATCCTGACCGAGGAAGGCTATTACGGCGTTCTCGGCAAGTCGGGCGCCCGCATGGAGATGCCGGGCTGTTCGCTGTGCATGGGCAACCAGGCGCAGATCCGCAAGGGTTCGACGGCCATCTCGACCTCGACCCGCAACTTCCCGAACCGCCTGGGCATCGACACCCGCGTCTATCTCGGCTCCGCCGAGCTGTCGGCCGTCGCCGCCCTGCTGGGCAAGCTGCCGACCCCGGCCGAGTATCTGGAGCAGGTGAGCGTCGTCAACCAGAAGGCCGGCGACATCTACCGCTACATGAACTTCGACCAGATCAAGGAGTTCCAGGACGTGGCCGACACGGTCGCCGCCTGATCCGCCTGCATCTCTTCCCCTCCCCTCGCGCAAGCGGGGGGAGGCCGGGAGGGGGGCCGGGTGCGAGAGCTTCCGCGTTAATGAAAAGCCCCGCCGGGATTGCTCCGGCGGGGCTTTTCTTCTTCGGCATCGGGATTTGGACCATAGAGATACAGAGAGCCTCAGGCCGAACGCTCCGGGCCGTGAGCACCAGCCTGTGCCAGATAGGCCCTCGGTGACGCCCCCAGCGTCCGCTTGAACATCGTCGTGAAGGCCGCCGGGTTGTCGTAGCCGAGGTCCAGCGCCACCGTCGTCACCGGAACCCCGGCGACCAGACGCGGCAGGGCTGACACCAAGCACGCCTGCTGGCGCCATTCCACGAAGCTCAGCCCCGTCTCGCGCCGGAACAGCCGGGTGAAGTTGCGGCGGCTCATGCCCAGACCGTCGCTCCACCCCTCGATCGTCGCCTGGATCGTCGGCTCCTGGAGGAACCGCCGGCAGCGCTCCGCCAGGGCGGCGTGGGCGGGGAAGGGCAGTGACAGCGGCTCCACCGGAAGCCGCCGCATCTCGTGCAGAAGCAACGCCATCACCGCGCCGTCGTGGCTGTCCGGGTCGTAGTCCACCGGCACGTCGATCGCCCGCCCGATCAGGCTGCGGAAGAAGGGCGACAGCGCCACCACCTCGCAGCGGCCCGGCATGGTGTCGGCCAGCGCGGGGGCGAGATAGAGGCTCCGCGTCATGACCATCCCGATCATGCGGACCTCGTGCGGGACGCCCGGCGGAATCCACAGCCCGCAATGGGGTGGCATCACCCAGCGCCCCTGGGCGGTGGACAGCAGAAGCGTCCCTGTCGCCCCGGACAGCAACTGCCCGCGCCGGTGCGTGTGGGCGGCCAGCAAGGTGCCGTCCGCGTGATCCTGCCCCAGGGCGATCAGCGGATGGGGCGACTCCTCGACCGTGTCGATGCGCAGGTTCCGGACCATGGCCCAGTCTCGTAAGAAATCGGCCTGCCCGCGGTGGCAGGCCGTCGCGGCTCACCATAGGCTGTTGCTCCACACCAAGCAACGCGCCGCCCGCCCACCGGCCAAGCGTCAAAAAAGGCTTCCTTTCGTGACCGACACCACCCTGTCCCGGCCCAAGGCCGGGGGGACGGCCCTGCCCGTCCTGGGGACGATCAGCGTCTGCCATCTGCTGAACGACCTGATCCAGTCCCTGCTGCCCGCGATCTACCCGATCCTGAAGGGCGGATTCGACCTCAGCTTCGCGCAGATCGGCCTGCTCACCCTGACCTACCAGATCACCGCCTCGCTGCTTCAGCCGATCATCGGGCTCGCCACCGACCGGCGGCCGGCGCCCTACTCCCTGACCATCGGCATGGGGGCCTCGCTGGTCGGGCTGGTCACGCTGGCCTTCGCGCCGAACTATGCGGCGCTGCTGATCGGGGCGACCCTGCTGGGCTTCGGCTCCTCGGTCTTCCACCCCGAGGCGTCGCGGATCGCCCGGCTGGCCTCCGGCGGCGCGCACGGGCTGGCGCAGTCGCTGTTCCAGGTGGGCGGCAACGCCGGCTCGGCGCTGGGGCCGCTGCTGGCCGCCTACATCATCCTGCCGCGCGGGCAGGAAAGCCTGTCCTGGTTCGCCCTCGCCGCCCTTGGCGGCATGGCGCTGCTGACCGGCATCGGGCGCTGGTACGCGCGCAGCGACCACGCCCGCCCGGTCCGCCGCGGCGCCGCGGTCCGCCACCCCGGCCTGTCCCGCGGGCAGGTGAACCGGGCGCTGGCCGTGCTGATGGTGCTGATCCTGTCCAAATACGTCTATCTGGCCGGCATCACCAGCTACTACACCTTCTTCCTGATGGAGCGCTTCGCCCTGGCGCCGGACGCCGCTCAGCTCTGCCTGTTCGTCTTCCTGGCGGCGGTCGCGACGGGGACGATCATCGGCGGGCCGATCGGCGACCGGATCGGGCGCAAGACGGTCATCTGGGTGTCCATCCTCGGCATCCTGCCCTTCACGCTGCTGCTGCCCCATGTCGGGCTGACGGCCACGGTCGCGCTCAGCGCGGTGATCGGGCTGGCCCTGGCCTCGGCCTTCCCCGCCATCATCGTCTTCGCGCAGGAGCTGATGCCCGGCCGGGTCGGCATGGTCTCCGGGCTGTTCTTCGGGCTGGCCTTCGGCATCGGAGGCATGGCCGCCGCCGGGCTCGGCGTCCTGGCCGACTGGAAGGGCATCGGCTTCGTCTTCCAGGCCTGCTCGGTCGTTCCCCTGCTCGGCCTGTTCGCCGCGCTGCTGCCCAACGTTTCCCCGCACAAGGACTCCTGAACCCCTGAAGGTCGCGCCGTTCCAGGCGGCGCGGCCTCCCCTTCGCGGAATTCCCACAAATCCGTCATGGTCATATTGCAAATGCGAATCATTCTTATTATCATTCGACGCAGGCCGGACGTTCCCTCTTTTGCTTGCCGGCCCTGATGCGATTGGCCCACAGGATTGCCCAGAGAGAGACCATGAACGTCACGATCATCTATGGCTCCGACGGCGGCGCGACCAAGTCGGTCGCCTCGCGCATCGCGAAGAAGATTCAGGGAAAGACCGTCGACATCGCCCGCGCCTCCGCCGCGGATTTCGAGAATTGCGACCTGCTGATCCTCGGCGCGCCAACCTATGGCGTCGGTGATCTGCAATGCGATTGGGAGGCCAATTTCGGCACGCTGAAGGCCGCCAACCTGAACGGCAAGAAGGTCGCCCTGTTCGGCACCGGCGATCAGGTGACCTACCCGGAGTCCTTCGTGGACGCCATGGGCACGCTCTACGATCAGGTGGTGGCGCAGGGCGGGGTCGTCGTCGGCTTCACCGACACCACCGGCTACGAGCATTCGGGCTCCACCGCGGAACGCGACGGGCGGTTCGTCGGGCTGGCGCTCGACCAGGACAACCAGTCCTCCCAAACCGACAAACGGATCACCGCATGGATCAGCCAGCTGACATGACGCCTCATGACGGGTTGTCCATGCCCGTCCACCTGCTCGGACACCACCTGTACGAGTACAGCAAGGGTGTCCGGCCCATGGTCATGATGACGCTCAGCACGCGGGACGCCGACACGGTGACCCGCAAGCTGGCGGAGCGGTTCGTCGACTACCACGTCCAGACGGTGACGGAGGCCAAGGTCAACGTCTTCTTCGGCAACGCGGCCTGTGTCGCGATGGTGCGCAGCGTGGTGCGCAAGCCGCTGAACCAACTGACGCCGGAGGAGGATTTCATCCTCGGCACACTGCTGGGCTACGACCGCGAACAGCAGTGCCGGCGCTTCCTGGCCATGACGCAGACCGGGCGGAGCGGAGCGGCGGCCTGATCCATCCGTCAGGGCGCCGTCTCCACCATCCGGAAAAACTTCGTCGCGGTCTCGACAGACCGGGCCGCCGTCGTCAAATCTGATTCCCAAACAATCAAAGGGAGGCAGGGATGGCAGCGGCTCCGTCCGGGATGATGTTCGAGAATCCCACGAACGGCCAACGGGAGGCGGTGACCAACCGCGAGATCCTCTGGGCCTTCCTGCTCGGACCCGTCTACTTCGCAAAAAAGGCCGAGTGGCTGCACGCCGCGATCCACGCGGCGCTGATCCTCATCTCCATCCCGCTGTGGCCGGCCGGCGCCCTGATGACGCTGGGCGTCTGGGTCGGCTACGCCTGCGCGGCGCCGACGATCCTGGAATACCGGTACCAGAAGATGGGCTGGGAGAAGGTCGCGGGCTGATCCCTCCTCATCGACGGCGCCCGGTCCCGTCGGGCGAGCGGATCGGCAAAACCGCCAGAATCGACGCGACACAGTCGTCGACCGCGCGGCCCACCGTGTCGACGACGACCGCCGGCCCGTCCCAACGCTCGTAGGTCCGGCCCATTACCGCCGCCCATGAGGGCGGACGGTGCCCGGCGATGTCGCTGTGACGGGTTTCCACCCGGTGCCGGTGCTCGAGCGGGTCCGAGCACACGACCTCCACCTCGACCAGCGGCACCCCGGCGCGAAGCGCCGTGGCGCGCCACGCCTCGCGCGTGACCCGGATGGGGTTGACCGAATCCGCGACGACGGTGGCGCCAAGCCGAAGATTGTCGCCGGCCACGGCGTAGGCGACCACATAGCCCTGTGGGCCGACCGGATCGTCGGCTCCGCTGGTTGCGCGAATCGCCTGTTCGATCGTGTCGATCCTCAGATGAAAGGCGCCGAGCCGTCGCGCCAGCGCTCGGGCAATCGTCGTCTTGCCGGTTCCGGGCAACCCGCCGAAGACGATCAACATGCGCCGAACTCCTCATCGCCGGGCCTGATGGCCGCGTTACGGTGCCGGGCCATAAAGCCTGTGGGTGTCCCGGTCCCCACCCGTCACGCGGCTGCACCGAACTCCTCGGCAGTCAGCACCAACACGCCGTCCTCGTCGGCGAAGACCAGATCGCCGGGATCGATGCGGATGCCGGCCAGCGTCACCGGCAGGTCCCTCTGCCCCTCGCCGTTGCGAACGGTCTTGCGCGGGGTCGCCGCCAGCGCCTTGATGCCCAGGTCCAGCGTGGCGAGCACGGCGGCGTCGCGGACGCAGCCGTGGATGACCACGCCCTCCCAGCCGTTCTTCACCGCGTCCTTGGCGATCAGGTCGCCCATCAGGGCGGCGCGCAGGCCGCCGCCGCCGTCCACCACCAGCACCTTGCCCCGACCCGGCGTGCCCAGCGTCTCCTTGACGCGGGAATTGTCCTCGAAGCACTTCACGGTCACCGCCACGCCGCTGAATTTGCAACGCCGGCCGAAATCACGGAAGACGGGGTCGGCGACGCGGGCGGTCCTCTCGAACCGGTCGTAGAGGTCGCAGGTGCTGTCGAAATCGGTCATGCGTGTTCGCTCCCCTTGTTTCGGTATTGGCGGCAGGATACCCCCAGAACGGCGATGGTCAATCCTCCGGGGAGGCGATGGCTCCCGTGCTGGTGCGCTCCAGAATGGCGCTGCGGCGGAAGCGGTAGAGTTCGGCGGGGCGCCCGCCGGTCTGGCTCTCATACTGGCCGGTCGGCTCCACCAGCCCGCCGGAGATCATCAGGCGCCGGAAATTCTGCTTGTGCAGCCGCTCGCCGGACAGCGCCTCCACCACCTGCTGAAGCTGGTGCAGGGTGAAGGTCGGGGGCAGCAGCTCGAACACGATGGGGCGGTATTTCAGCTTGCCGCGCAGCCGCTCCAGCGCCGTCGCCAGGACGCGGCGGCCGTCGCGGGCCATCGGGCGGCCCAGCGCGCGCGGCATCTCCAGCCGCACCGTCCGCTCCTCCACCCCCGCCCGGCGGGCGAGGTCGTGGTCGCGGAACGCCTCCACCACCAGCCCGGCCTCGTAGAGAAGCTCGTAGCGCTCCAGCACCCGTTCGGAATCCCAATCCCCGCCATCGAGGGCGAAGGCCATGCGGGCACGCTCGCCGCGGCGGGCGCGGGCGGGATCGTCAGGTGCTCCAGCGACCCAGCGGGCCAACGCCGGGCGGATCACCGAATCGAGCAGCGCCGGCGGCGAATCGCGCCAGTCTTCCCAAGGGAAGAACTCGTAGAGGCCGCGCCACTCCGCCCCGTCGATGCGCAGCGGCGCATCGCGCAGCAGCGCCAGATAGCCGACCACCAGCGAGCGCGGGCCGCCGAACAGCTCGTGCGGGTCGCGGTAGCGGTCGCCGAAGCTGTAGAGCTGCTCGACATAGCGCAGGGTCAGCCCGGCCGCGTCCTCGGCCACCGCGCGCAGGCCGTCCTGAAGAGTGCGGGAGCGCTCGGGATCGAAGGGGGCGCCCGGCAGCGCGTCGCGGTGGGGCGGCGGCTCGTCACCGCGGCGGTGCGATTCGGGGATCTCGAAGCCGCTGCGCACGGTCACCACGCGCGGCTCGGCGCCATTCGCCGGAGACACGCCCACCGAAACGATGGCCGCCGTCAGGCCGATCTGAGTTTCCGAGCCGTTCCGTGATTCTCCTGCCACGCGCCACCCCGTTGCCGATCCGTCGGCGGCAGGATAAGCGGCTCGCCGCGGCAAATCACCGGTCTTTCCGCCGGCCACCCCCGTGAAATCTCGCCGCAAGCCGGCCCGGCATGACACTTTTGTGACTCCCCACGGGCGCCGGGGATGTTACACCAGCCGCGACGCTGAGGCTCGCGCGCGTCCGTGCGGGTCCCCAGCACTGCAGGCCGGCGTAAGTTGGAGAACCACGCATGCTGAATTTGTTCCGGGCCCTGATGCCGCGCGAAGAACGGTTTTTCGACCTGTTCGCCGAGCATGCCCGGACCGTCGCCACAGGCGCCGAAGCGCTGCGGGCGATGATGGCCAGCGGCCAGGACCTGGAGGAGCGGTTCCAGACCATCCGCCGGGTCGAGAGCGAGGCCGACGCCATCGAGAAGGAGATCCAGCTCGCCGTCCACCGCACCTTCATCGTGCCCTTCGACCGTTCGGACATCCAGGAACTCGGCAAGCGGATGGACGACGTTCTCAACCTCATCGAGGAGACCGCGCGTCACCTCGTGGAGGCGGGCTTCACCGATTACACGCCGGAAATGCACGCCCAGGCCGACGCCATCGTGCGCTGCACCAATCGGCTGAGCGCGGGCATCCCCCTGCTCCGCGACATCCCCAAACACGTCGAGCAACTCCACGCGATGACCGCCGAGGTCTCGCGGATCGAGAGCGAAGGCGACCGGCTCCTGCGCGAAGCCAAGCACCGGCTGCGCGACGAGAGCGGCGGGCTCGACGCCCCCATCACCCATCGCCACGCCCTTCAACGCGAGATCATCGAGCTGCTGGAACGCGTGCTCGATGCGTGCGAGGACGTGGCCGACACCATCGACGGCATCATCGTCGAACAGGTCTGATCCCATGGAAGCCGCTACCCTCGCCCTGCCCATCCTCATCGGGCTGATCGGCGTCGCCCTCCTCTTCGATTTCCTCAACGGGCTGCACGACGCGGCCAACTCCATCGCAACGGTCGTCTCCACCCGCGTGCTGTCGCCGCGGACCGCCGTCGCCATGGCCGCCTTCTTCAACTTCATCGCCTTCCTGTTCTTCGGGCTGCATGTGGCGACCACCATCGGCACCGGCATCGTCGGAGCGGGGGTGGTGGACCCGCACGTCATCTTCGGCGCGCTGATGGGCGCCATCGTCTGGAACGTCTTCACCTGGTGGCTGGGCATCCCGTCCAGTTCCTCCCACGCGCTGATCGGCGGCCTCGTCGGGGCCGGCGTGGCGAAGGCCGGGCTGGACGCCGTGGTGGTGTCGGGTCTGGCGAAGACCGCCGCGGCCATCGTCGTCTCGCCGGTGGTCGGCTTCCTGCTGGCCAGCGTGATGATCGTGGCGGTGTCCTGGCTGTTCCGGCGCACCACGCCCTTCGCGGTCGACCGGCTGTTCCGCCACCTGCAGATCGGCTCCGCCGCGCTCTACAGCCTGGGGCACGGTGGCAACGACGCGCAGAAGACCATGGGCATCATCGCCGTCCTGCTCTTTTCCCAGGGGCTGCTGGGGCCGACCTTCCACGTGCCCTTCTGGGTGGTCATCACCTGTCAGGCCGCGATGGGGCTGGGCACGCTGTTCGGCGGCTGGCGGATCGTCAAGACCATGGGGTCCAAGCTGACCGACCTGAAGCCGGTCCAGGGCTCCTGCGCAGAGACGGGCGGGGCCATCACGCTGTTCGTCGCGACGTGGCTCGGCGTGCCGGTCAGCACGACCCACACCATCACCGGGGCGATCATCGGCGTCGGCGCCGCCCGCCGCACCAGCGCGGTGCGCTGGGGTCTGGCACAGGGCATCGTCATGGCCTGGGTCATCACCCTGCCGGCGACGGCCGTCGTCGGCGCGCTCTTCTACGAGCTGTCGCTGGCGCTGTGGTGACAGATCCAGCGGGGCGGGCGGGCCGAAAGGCCCGCCACCGGCTTCGGCCCCGGCGACACAGCGCAAAATGCGAAAAGGGCGGCCCGAGGCCGCCCTTTTTCGTACCATCCGTGCTGAATATGGAGCGGGCGAAGGGATTCGAACCCTCGACCCCAACCTTGGCAAGGTTGTGCTCTACCCCTGAGCTACGCCCGCGCCGCTCCAGCGGAGGAGCGCCCGTATACGCCCCGGCGGCGGCCAAGGCAAGCCTATTTTTTCACGCGACACCAATCCGTGCGTCGAAGGAGCCTCGGCACGGCAGGAATGCAGGCGGGTGGGGCCGCCGCTTGCGGATTGCGCGAAAAAACATACCAACATATGTTACGCTGCCTCGTTCAGAACGGAATTACCCAACCGTTGTTTTGAATGTCTGCGCATTCGAAATTGTTTCCTCTAACATGCCGATGACGCTCCGCAGGGGGGCTTCGATGGCTGGAACGGATATGGACCTGGGCGAATCGCAACCGATGCCCACGGTGGCGCCTCGGAAGGCGTCGTGCCGGCCCATGCCCGCACCCGACGCCACGCGCCCTCCGGATTCGGCGGATGGCGGAGCGGCCCGGCGCAACAGCGCGGAACGCAAGGTCGTCACCGTCCTGTTCGCCGACATCGTCGAATCCTCCAGCATGGTGTCGGGCCGCGACCCGGAGGAGGCCGACCAGACCCTTCTCACCATTCTGCAAGTCCTCACCGACTCGGTGGAGCGCTACGGCGGCACGGTGGCCCAGGTGCTGGGCGACGGCATCATGGCGGTGTTCGGCGCGCCCTCCGCGCAGGAGGACCACGCGCTGCGCGCCTGCCTTGCCGCGCAGGACATCGCCCGCTCGGCCATCGATTCGGACGAGTTCAAGATGCGGGTCGGCATCAGCTCCGGCGAGGTGGTGGCCCAGATCATCGAGACCGGGGTATGGACCGATTACCGCACCGTGGGCGAGACGGTGCATGTCGCTGCCAAGCTTCAGCAGCGGGCGCACCCCAACAGCGTGCTGCTGAGCCGCGAGACGCTGGATCTCGTGCCCAAGGGCCTGAGCGTCCGTCCGGCGGGGACGCTGCGCCTGTCCGCCACGGCGGAGCCGGTGACCGCCTTCGCCCTGGAAGCGGCGCGGGCGATGCGGCGCACGGCGATGGATCTGCTGTCCGCCGAAGGCACCCTGTTCGTGGGGCGCCAACCGGAACTGGCCATGCTGACCGGCGCGCTGCGGCGAGCCGAGCGGGGCCGCGGCGCCTGCGCCATCCTGATCGGAGAGGCCGGCATCGGCAAATCCCGGCTGACCGGCGAGCTGATGCGCAGCCCGGAGGCCGCGGCCTTCACCATCGCCATCTGGCCGCAATTCCCGATCCGCCGCCTGGGCGACCCCGACGACCTGGAGGCGGCGGCCCGCTGCCTCGCCCTGGCGGTCTGCGGAGCGGCAGACGGTCCGGCGATGGACGGCTCCACACTGGATGGCCACACACGGGACGACCCGACACTGAATGGTCCGGCGGTGGCCCGGCTGAGCGTCGCCGCGGCGCGCAACGGCGGCGAACTGGCCGGCGAAGCGATGCGGGAACTGCTCGGCCAGCCCTCCGTCCATCCGCTATGGCAGGGGCTCGACCCGGCCCAGAAGGCCGATTTCAGCATCGAGGGGCTGGTCGCGGCGATCCGCGAGCTGTCGGTGGAGCGCCCGCTGCTGATCCTCGTCGAGGACGCGCACTGGACGCGCGGGCTGACCAACCGCCTGCTAGACGCCCTTGCCGAAGGGGTGGAGGACGCCCGCGTCTTCGTCCTGGCCACCTCGCGTCCGGATTCTCCGGGCGGCTGGACCGCGCCGGACTCCGTCCATGCCCTCACGCTCGAACCGCTGGAACCCTTGCAGGCCGACGAGTTCCTCGACCACTGGTTGGGCCACAACCCCTCGCTGGCCGACATGAAGGCGCGCGTCGCGGCGCAGAGCCAGGGCGTGCCGCTCTATCTGGAGGAGTCGCTGCGCACGCTGGAGACGACCGGGGCCATCGTCGGCAGTCCGGGGCGCTACAGCCTGGGCAAGGCCGACGCCCGGATGTCCCTGCCGGCCACGGTGCACGGCCTGCTCGCCTCGCGGATCGACGCGCTGGAGCCCGGCCCGCGGCGGGTGCTGATGCATGCGGCGGTGATCGGCACGTCGGTCGATCTGGGCCTGCTGCGCGCGGTGTCTCCGATCCCCGCCACCGAATTGCCGTCGGCTCTGGCCCGGTTGGAGCAGAGCGGCTTCTTCGCGCGCTCCCGCCTGCTGCCCAATCTGGAACTGACCTTCCGCCACGCGCTGGTCCAGGAGGTCGCTTACGCCACCCTGACCAAGCGGGAGCGCCAACCGCTGCACGGGCGCGTTCTGCACGCCCTGCGGCGGCGGTCCGACCGCAACCTGCCGAACCGGGCGGAACTGGTCGCCCATCACGCCTTCTACGCTGAGGACTGGCCGCTCGCCTGCGCCTACGGCCGCCGGGCCGGGCGCCGGGCGGAGATGCGCTGCAAGCATTTCGACGCCGGGCGCTTCTACGAACAGGCTCTGAAGGCCCTGGACCATCTGCCGGACACCCGCCGCAACACCCAGCGGCGGATCGACCTGTGGGTCGGCATTCCCCTCGTCCTGCTGCCCCAGGGGCGCCAGTTGGCCGGCGACCCGTTGGAGGAGGCGCGGGACATGGCGCTGGGCATCGGCGACCGCATCCGCTACGCCCGCGCGACCTCGCTCAAGGCATCCTTCCAGTGGGTCTACGGCGTGCTGGACGGGGCCATCGCGCTCAGCCGCAGCGCCCTCGACCATCTGGGCAACCAGGGGACGATGGAACTGCGCATCCAGGGGCTGATGCGGCTGGGCGGCATGCTGGTGGACAAGGGGCATTTTCCGGAAGCGCAGGAGAAGCTGGAGCAGGCGCGCAGCCTGGCGCTGGCCAATGCCCCCCGCGCGCGGTTCGGCCTGACCGCGGTGGCGGTCGCCATCACCGCCGCCTACCAGGGCCGCTGCCTCGCTGAGTTGGGGCGCGACGACGAGGCCGTCCGGGTGATGCTCCACGCGCTCGACATCGCGGAGGAGGTCGGTCACGCCTTCTCCGTGTCGTCGGTGAAGGTCCATCTGGCGCTGGTCCACATCATCGGCGAGCGCTTCGCCGAGGCGCTGCCGCTGCTGAAGGACGCCGTGACGATCACCGAGGCGACGCGCCTGCATATCTTCCAACCGATCACGCTGGGTGCGCTGGGCTATGCCATCGCCCGCACCGGTGGCGCTGCGGAGGGGGCGCGCCTGCTGAACGCCAGCCTGGAACAGGCGCACATCTTGAATCACTCGCTGCCCAGGCCGCGGATTCTGAACTGGATGTCCGATCTGGCCCTGGAGACGGCGCAGCACGACACCGCGATCGGTTGCGCCGCCAAGGCGCTGGGCATCGCGAGGGACGCCGGGCAACTGTCCGAGCGGGGCTGGTCGCACTTCGCCCTGGCCCAGGCCTTCACCGCCACCGGCCAGCATCGCGAGGCCATGGAGCATCTGGCGGCTGCCGAGACGATGAGCCGCCAGTTGTCCATGATGCCGCTGTCCGATCGCTGCCGGACCTTCCGCCGCTGCCTCGCCGCGTCCGGCCCGGTGCCCTGAACGGGTGCAGGAGTGTCAGGCCACCAGCGTGGTGCTGCCCTCAGCGGTGCGGCGGAAATGGTTCAGCACATAGACCCGGACGCTGGTGGCGAAAGGGATGCCCTCCGTCCGGCTGTCGTGGATGTCGGCGCACAGCGCCTCAAGCGACTTGCCCTGGGATTTGGCAATGTCCTTCAGCCCGTCCCAGATCGTCGCCTCCAGCCGCAGGCTGGCGCGGCGCCCTCCGATCGTCAGCGAGCGAGTCACCACGGCGGGCGGAGCCGCGAGCGAGCTGAGGTCGGCCATCTCGTCGAGGCTGCGGGGAATGCGGCGGTCCAACTTCATCGGTACGCTCCTGTCTCGGCTGGCCGGTTCTCGGCTTGGCGAATTTTTCCCAGGTCACCGGAATTTTTCCGGGACTAAACATGCGTGTGTGCGCGTGTAGGCGATTTTTACCCGGCGCCGGGGTGTCCGGCATGTGAAGTTCTTCACAGTCCGGACGGGTCACAGCGGCCAAGGTTTCGACATACCGCAGTATTCGCGGTTCCTCGAAACCCACGCCCAGGAGCTGTTCCCATGACCGCCATCATCGATCAGGACTGCCCTCATCCGTGGTGCCGACGGCCGTCTCTTCGCCGTGACCGCCCAGGGCGTGACCGAGGTTGCCGAGCAGTCCGCCGCCCTGACCGCCGCCGCCCGCATCGGCGACCGCCGCGCCTTCAACAGCGACGACCACGAGGCCGCCCGCCACGCGATCACCCCAGGCCTCTGATCGGCGGGGCGACCCTGCCAAGGCCCGCCGTCCGGGCCTGCTCTCCGGGCCGTGGCGACCGGTGTTTCCCTGGCCGGCCTGCCACGGTCCCCGCCCGCTCCCTCGTCCTTCGCCGGTTCCCATCCGGCTCGCCACGGGCATTCCACGGCGGAGACCCTCTCCCATGCCCCTTGATTTCGTCGCGGCATCGCGCGGGATCCGGCCATGTCCGACCAGCCGCTGAAGGTCCACACCACCGGAACCCACCGGATCGCCACGCCGGACCAGACGCTGGCCCGCGTCGCCCCCTTCCTGCCCGTCATGGGCATCACGCGGGTGGCGAACGTCACGGGGCTGGACCATGTCGGCATCCCGGTGGTGATGGTGACCCGGCCGAACGCGCGCTCGATCTCCGTCGCCCAGGGCAAGGGCGTGACGCTGGACGC
The DNA here is from genome assembly GCF_022023855.1 of Azospirillum brasilense. Lineage (NCBI taxonomy): Bacteria > Pseudomonadati > Pseudomonadota > Alphaproteobacteria > Rhodospirillales > Azospirillaceae > Azospirillum > Azospirillum brasilense. The sequence continues at coordinate 1,941,506 of NZ_CP059450.1, read as the reverse complement.
CGCCAAGGCGTCGGGCGTCATGGAGTCGATCGAGAGCTACCACGCCGAACGCATCACCCTGCCGCTGAAATACGCCAGCTACGACGAGCTGCGCTGGACCCACCGGGTGGTGGACGTGACCCGCCTGCCGCGGCTGTCGACCAGCGCCTTCGCTCCACACACCCCGATGCTGTGGATCGAGGGCGACGACCTGCTGGGCGGTGGGCGGACGTGGGTGCCGTTCGAGACGGTGCATCTGAACTTCACGCTGCCGATGCCGCCGGGCTCGGGCTGCTTCCTGGCCGGATCGAATGGGCTGGCCTCGGGCAACAGCCTCGCCGAGGCGACCGCGCACGCCATGACCGAGCTGGTCGAGCGCGACGCCGCCACACTGTGGCGCCTGGCCTCTCCGGAGGCCCAGGCCGCCACCCGCATCGATCCGGCCAGCGTCGCCGACCCGGTCTGCCGCTCGCTGCTCGACCGCTTCGACGACGCGGGGGTCGCGGTCGGCCTGTGGGACATCACCAGCGACATCGGCCTGCCAGCCTTCCTCTGCCGCATCGCGATGCGGGAGGACGCACCGCAGCACAGCATCCGCCCGGCCATGGGCATGGGCTGTCACGCCGCGCCGGAGGTTGCGCTGTCCCGCGCGCTGACCGAGGCGGCGCAGAGCCGGCTGACCTTCATCGCCGGGGCGCGCGACGACATGCCCCGCTCCGAGTACGAACGCCACCTCGACCCGACGCAGCACGCGCGCTGGACGGCGCTGATCACCGAGGGGGCCGGGCGCCGCGACTTTGCCGCCATCCCCAGCCTCGCCGGGCGCACCATCGAGGAGGACTTGGCAAGCCAGCTCGACCGGCTGCGCGACGCCGGCATCGAGGAGGCCGTGGCGGTGGACCTGACCAAGCCGGAGTTCGGCATCGCCGTGGTCCGTCTGGTCATTCCCGGCCTGGAGGGGCTGGATTCCTCCCCGGACTATGCGATGGGCGCGCGGGCGCGTGCCGTCGCCGGCCTCTGATACCGGCCTTAAGATTAAGAGAGCGAAGGCGGAGACTCCCATGCAGACGCCGGACGGCCTTTACGTCTTCCTCGGCCCCACCCTGCCCCGCGCCGACGCGGCGCGGTACCTGGACGCCACCTATCTGCCGCCGGTCGCCCAGGGCGACGTCATCCGGCTGTGCGAGCGCAAGCCGCGGGCGATCGGCATCGTGGACGGCTATTTCGGAAACATCCCCTCCGTCTGGCACAAGGAGATCCTGCACGCCATCCACCAGGGGGTCGCGGTGTTCGGGGCATCCAGCATGGGGGCCCTGCGCGCCGCGGAACTGCATCCCTTCGGCATGATTGGTGTCGGCGCCGTCTTCGAAGCCTTCCGCGACGGGCGGCTGGAGGACGACGACGAGGTGGCGGTGATCCACGGCCCGGCGGAACTCGGCTATCCCAGCCTGTCCGAGGCCATGGTGAATATCCGCCGCACCTTGGCCGACGCCGCGCAGGAGGGCGTCGTCCCCGCGGCCACGGCGCGGCGGCTGGAGGCGATCGCCAAGGCCCTGCCCTATCGCGAGCGCGGCTTTGGCGGGGTGTTCCGCCTCGCCGCCGCCGAGGGGCTGCCCGAGGAGGAACTTGCCGATCTCCGCAACTGGCTGCCCACCGGACGGTGCGACCAGAAGCGGGAGGATGCGCTGGACCTGCTCCAGACCATGCGCCGCTGGGCCGCGGGCGGCGCGCGTGCGCCGGAGGCGCGTTTCCATTTCGAGCACACCGTCCTGTGGGACCGCGCCCTGCGGGACGGCGGGCGTTGCCAGACGGGGAATCCGCTGGACTGATCGTCCGCCGGGTGCCATCAACGGTTCGACGGCACTCAACCGGGACCGCGAACGCCATGGCCTTGCTGAAGGACGTCGCCGGCATCCTGCGGCGCAACCGAATGTTGGGCGTTCTCGACGACGCCCGGATGCAGGAACTGGTCGCGCTGGGCCGGGTGTCGCGGTTCAGCGAAAACCAGACCGTGTTCAGCAAGGGCGATCCCGGCGATTGCCTGTACGCCATCATGAAGGGACAGATCGCCGTCTCGACCTCGTCCGAGGACGGCAAGACGATGCTGCTCAACATCCTGAACCCCGGTGACGTGCTGGGGGAAATCGCCTTGATCGACGGCAAGGACCGCACCGCCGGGGCCACCGCGCTCCGCCCGGCGGAACTGTTCCGCATCGACCGTCCGGAATTCATCTCCTTCCTGGAACGGCATCCCTCCCTGTGCATCCGGATGATGGGCGTGCTGTGCGAACGGCTGCGCTGGGTGTCGGAGAACATCGAGGATGCGGTGTTCCACGACGTGCCGCGCCGGCTGGCCCGGCGTATCCTGTTGCTCGGCGACACCTATGGGCAGAAGACCCCCGCGGGCTTGCGGATCAACCAGCCCGTGTCACAGGAAGCCCTGGCGGCAATGTTGGGTGTTACCCGCGAGATGGTGAACAAAAGCCTGCGTGCACTGCGCAACTCAGGCGCTATTACCTATAACAAAGGTTTTATTGTCGTCACCAATCTGTACATGCTGAAGGATATGGCGGGAGAGTCGGGTGACGTGCCGTAAGGCCACCCTGCACGTCTGGGGAGTTTTATCGTCGCAAATTTTTTCAATCGCGCTATATTGGCTGCGTGACTTAAAACACGGCTGACATTCAAGGAATACAGGGCTATGTCGGGTCAGGATTCACGGGCGTCCAACGCACCATCGCCGCTGAGCGCCATCCCGCTGGTGGCGCGCACCGTCAAGCTGTTCGGACGTCCGACACAGCTTCGCCTGGAGCCCTCCTACTGGGAAGCGTTGGACGACATCTGCCACCGGGAAGACCTGACCGTGGATGAGTTGTGCAGCGATCTCAAGGACCGCCTTGATTCGCAGTCCCAACGGTCGCGCGGGGTCGCCGTTTCGCTGGCCAACGCGGTCCGTGTGTTCATCGTCGGCTACTACCGCAAGGCGGCGACCGAGAAAGGTCACGACCGCGCCGGCCATGGCCGCGGCGATCCCTTCGTCAGCACCCCCTTCGACCTGCCTCCGGCCCAGCCGGCCAAGGAAGGCTGATTCCCTGGCGGCATCCCGCTGAACCGCGCGTGTGCCGACAACGGGACGGTTTCAACAACGCGCCTGTGAGGAATCGCCGCGTCCGATTGAACGACGCAACGTCCGGCTTGCGCCGCGACGGGATTTGGTGTGTTGATCGGTCCAGCGGCATAGCCATGGTCGGCTGACCGGGCCATCCGTGGGCCGCCCCTCCCGTCCACCGCGGAGCCGACCGTTCATGAGCGGGACCCAGCCTTCCGCCATCAGACCGACGTTCACTCGCTGGCTCCGGGACCGTTCCTTCCTGTCCGGCCTGACCGCCCTGCTGATCCTGATGGCGGTTCTGGGCACGGTGATGCGCCACAACTACCTGCTGTTCCATCTCTGCGCAGAGTTGTTCGCTGTCGCCGTCGCCATGACGATCTTCACGATCGCCTGGAACACGCGGGATACGAACCAATCACCCTTCCTCGCCTTCGTCGGCCTGTCCATGCCGGGCATCGCGCTGCTGGACCTGCTGCACGCCATCGCATTTCCCGGCATGAACGTCATCGGCGAGGCCAGCGCCAACCAATCCACCCAACTCTGGATCGCCGCCCGCGGCCTTCAGGCCGCGGTCTTCCTGGCCGCGCCGCTGCTGACGGAGAAGCGGTTGCGCACGGGCGACGTGCTGTTGATCCAGGCCGCGGTCGTGGCCTGCACCCTGCTGTCGATCTTCACCTTCGGCATCATGCCGGACAGCTTCGTTCCGGACGTCGGGCTGACCCCCTTCAAGGTGGGCGCCGAATACGCGTTCAGCACCGCGGCGGTCGTCGCCTGCCTGCTGCTGTGCCGCAAGCGCCGGCAGTTCGAACCCAGGGTGTTCGGCCTGACCTTCGCCGGCATCGCCCTGCTGGCCCCGCAGGAGCTGATCTTCACGCTCTACACCGATCCCCACGGGGCGATGAACGCGCTGGGGCATTTCATCAAGATCCTGTCCTTCTACCTGCTGTACCGGGCGATCATCGTCACCGCCCTGCAGAATCCCTACGATCTCGCCTTCTACCGGATGCGCCGCAGCGAGGAGGCCCTGCGCGATCATCTGAGCGGGCTCGAATCGCTGATCGCCACCCGCACCGCCGAGCTGCGCGAGAGCGAGGCGCGCTGGCGGGCGCTTCTGGAATGCTCCAACGACTGGTTCTGGGAGACCGACGAGCGCGGGCGCTTCACCGCCCTGTCGCCGCGCGCCCAGGAATCCACCGGGCGCGGCGGGGCGGAGCTTCTGGGCTTCACCCACGCCGACCTTCTGGACCGCAACCGTCCCGAGGAGGATTTCCCCGCCCTGACGGAGGCCCTGCACCGGCGGGAGCCCTTCCGCCGCCTCTCCTTCCCGCTGGCCTCGCCGGGAGGGGCCGCGCGCTGGGTGATGGTCAGCGGCACGCCGCGCTATGACGGCAACGGCACCTTCCTCGGCTACCGCGGCACCACCAGCGACATCAGCGCGCGGCGCCAGTCGGCGGAAGCGGCGCGGCAGAAGCAGACCATGGCGGCGCTCGGCAGCCTCGTCGGCGGCCTCGCCCATGAGATCAACAACCTGCTGCAACCGGTCATCAGCCTGTCCGATCTGGCCCGAGGCCGCGCCGGGGAGGATCGCAAGCTCCAGACCTACCTGAACGCCATCCACGACAGCGGGGTGAAGGCCCGCACGATCATGCGCGACGTCCTCCAGTTCGCCCGCGTCGAGGTGGCCGAGTCGCCGCCGGGCAACCTTGAGGAGGCCGTTCATTCGGCCCTGGAACTCGCCGCCCCCTCGATGCCGCCGTCCATCGGGACACGGACGCCGCTGGAATCCGACCTGAAGGCGGTGACGATCACCGCGACCGAACTGACCCAAGTCCTCCTCAACCTGATCCAGAACGCCCGCGATGCCATGCCGCAGGGCGGCACCCTGACCATCGGCGCCCGTTCCCTGAGCCTGAAGGAGCGGGACGCGTCCCGCCGCCAGCTCGGCGAGGGCGACTATGTGCGGCTGACCGTGACCGACACCGGCACCGGAATGGACGAGGCGACCCGCCAACGCGTGTTCGATCCCTTCTTCACCACCAAGCCGGTGGGCAAGGGGACGGGGCTTGGGCTTTCGGTGGTGTATGGTATCGTACGGAACGGGGGTGGCGACATTCTGGTCGAGAGCGCCCCCGGACGAGGAACGTCCTTCATCATCGACCTGCCCACCGCCCTGACCGGCGGTCCGGGCCAAACGACACATGGGATGCTGGTTCATGGCGAAGGTGCTGGTCGTTGAGGATTCGGCCGCCGTGCGGCTGGCGGTCACCGAGGTGATCGAACAGGCGGGCCATGAGGTCGTGGAGGCGGAAAACGGCCGCGTCGCCATCACCCTGCTGGACGGCGGCGCCGTCTTCGACCTGATCGTCACCGACGTGCTGATGCCCGAAGCCGACGGGGTGGAGGTCATCAAGGCCGCCCGCACCCGCAACCCCGGCGCTCAGGTGCTCGCCATGTCGGGCGGGGCGCCGAACCTGCCCGCCGGCTATGCCCTGAAGATGGCGGAGATGTTCGCGGCGGACGCCGTGCTCTACAAACCCTTCCTGAACGAGGAGCTGCGCAAGGCCGTCGCCCGCCTGCTGTCCGCGGCGGGGGAGTCCGCCGCCGGCTGACCGAAGACGGCGCCGTCCCGATGTGTCCTCCGATACACATTGTGTCCGGGATGCATCGCGGCGGCCATTGGTTCTCTTGACCGAAGTTATCCACAAAAAAGTGCATAAGATGGTGGATAAGGCTGTTGAACCTTCGGTTCCGCCTGCCCGCCGCGGGGGTCCTGGAAAAAGCCCCTGAAACGGCACCGATTCGGGGGACGCCACCCCGAACGGCCAGGACCGGCGCATCCCTTGCGCCCTCCGCTACCCCTAAGATGGTCTGGCCCGTTCCGCGTCGCCTCACCACTATGACACCATGCATGGCGATGGTGGAAAGGACGGCGCATGGCCCATTATCTCGTGACCGGCGGCTGCGGATTCATCGGATCGCATCTGGCCGACCGGCTGATCGGCGACGGGCACCGGGTCACCATCCTGGACGACATGAGCACCGGCCGGCTGGAGAACAAGCCGCTGCTGGCCAAGCTGGTGGTCGGCGACGTCGCCGATCCGGATGTGGTCCAACAGGCGATCCAGGGGGTGGACGGCGTGTTCCATCTGGCCGCGGTCGCCTCCGTCCAGCGCTCGCGCGAACTGTGGGCGGAAACCCACCGCACCAACCTGTCGGGCACCGTCACCGTCTTCGAGGCGGCGCGCAGCGCCCGCAACGGCAACCCGGTGCCGGTGGTCTACGCCTCCTCCGCCGCGGTCTATGGCGACAACACGGCCACCCCGCTGCGCGAGGACGCCACAACGCGCCCGCTGTCCGCCTACGGCGTGGACAAGCTGGGCTGCGAGCTGCACGCCAACGTCGCTTGGACCATCCACGGGGTGCCGACGACGGGCTTCCGCTTCTTCAACGTCTACGGACCGCGGCAGGACCCGTCCTCCCCCTATTCCGGGGTGATCTCGATCTTCGCCCGCCGGGTGGCGCAGGGCGAGGACGTGACGATCTTCGGTGATGGCGAGCAGGTGCGCGACTTCGTGTTCGTCGGCGACGTCGTGCGCTTCCTCGTCAAGGCGATGGAGCGCCAATCCCAGGGGGCGGAGGTCTTCAACCTGTGCACCGGCCGCCCGACCTCGCTCCTGATGCTGCTGGAGGTCTTGCAGGAGCTGTGCGCCAGCCGGGTGCGCCGCCTGCACCAGCCGGCGCGGGCGGGCGACATCCGCGTATCGATCGGCGACCCGGCCCGGCTGCGCGCCACCTTCGGCGAAGGCTGCCGGTTTGGCCTGCTGCAGGGGCTGAGCGCGACCCTGACCGGGGAGATGCCGCGGTAAACCCGCGGCCCTCGCCTTAGACGTCGCGGCTTTCCAACCGGGGCAGCCCGACCACTTTCAGGCGGCTTTCGCTGAGTTCACCCACTTGATCGAGGATCGGCAGGGCGACCGCGGCGACGTGGGCGTTGATACGCTTCAGGTCGCGCAGGATGTCGAGCACCAGGGCGCTGGTCTCGATGCTGGCGGCGTCACCGCGGCGCACGCGGTCGAGGTGGCGGGCGGTGGCGGTGCGCTCCAGCGCCCGCACCGCGTCCTTCCCCGCGATGAGCTGCCGGGCCAGCCGCCGGTCCTCGCCGATCAGAATGCCGAGCGCCGTGCGCAGGTTCTCCACCGTGCGGCGGTGCAACTCCTCCACCTCCCGGAAATCCTCCGGCGCGAAATGCAGGTGGTGGCGGATGCGCTTGGCGGCGAGTTCCATCAGGCTCTTGTCGATGATGTCGCCGATGTGCTCCAGGTTGATGGCGAAGGCCATCAGGTCGTCGACCCGCCGGGTCTCCTCGGCGTCGAGATGGCGGCGCCCCAGCTTGGCGAGGTAGAGCTTGAGCGCGGTGTGCAGCCGGTCCACCCGGTCGTCGGCGCGGCTGACCTCGGCGATCGGGCGTTCGTCGTTCTGGCGCAGGGCGGTCAGGCTGCGGCGCAGCATGTCCTCCACCAGATCGCCCAACCGCAGAGTTTCGCGCACGGCGCCCGCGATGGCGACGGAAGGGGTCTCCAGCGCCGACTCGTCGAGATGCCGGGGCGTCGCCGCATCCTCCCCCGCGTCCTCCGGTTGGGGCAGCAGCCCTTCGGTCAGCCGGGCGAGCGGCGTCACCAGCGGGAGGAAGAGCAGGGCCAGCGCCGCGTTGAACGCGACATGCGCGCTGACCACCGCCGTCAGCGGGGCCATGCCGGCCAGGAAGGACGCCGCTAGCGGCACCAGCGGCAGGGCGAGGAGCGCCCCGCTCACCCGGACCAGCAGATTGCCCAGCGGCACCCGCCGCGCCATCGCTCCGTCCGCCGACGTCGCCAGCACCGCCGGGATGGCGCCGCCGAGATTGGCGCCCAGGACCAGCGCGACCGCCGTCTCGGTCCCGATCACCCCCGCGCTGGCCAGGGATCCCGCCAACATCACCGTGGCGAGGCTGGAATGCACCGCCGCGGTCAGCGCCGCCGCGACGATCAGGGCGAACAGCGGCTCGCCGCCCAGCGCCTCCAGCATCGCCTGGACCAGCGCCGATTCCCGGACCGGCAGGGTGGCCGCACCGAGCAGCTTCAGGGCGAGCAGCATCAGCCCGATGCCGACCAGAATGCGGGCCAGCGCCCGCCGCCCGCGATGCTCGCCGCCCAGCGCGTGCAGCGCCCCGCCGAACAGAAGCAGGCAGGGCGACAGCCAGTGCAGGTCGATGGCGAGCAGCCGGGCGACGAGGCTCGTCCCGACATCGGCGCCCAGCATCACCGCCAGCGCCATGGAGGTGGTCATGAAGCCCTGCCCGGCCATCGAGGCGGTCATCAGCGCGGTCGCCGTGCTGCTCTGCACCGCGATGGTGGCGGCGACGCCGGCCAGGAAGGCGGCCAGCCGATTGCGCGTGCCGTAGCCGACCCAGCGGCGGACCGCCGCCCCACCCCACCGGAAGACGCCCGTCCGCACCAGCCGCAGCGCCCACAGCAGCAGCGCCACGGCGCCGAGGATGTCGATCAGGACCAGGGTGGGTGAGACGGCGGCGGTCGTGATGGCGGGCCTCCCGGCGTGTGGGCCTCAACAACAGGACGATGGAGAGTGGGACGTCATGAAAACGTAACAATCGCAGGGCGCAACCTGATCCCCCGCGAAAGACGTATCCCTTTTGCCGGGATGCGATCCTTACCCCCGCGTCACCAACCCGATGCCCAGCGCCACCGGCAGAATGCCCAACAGGTCCCAAGGCTGCACCGTTTCACCCAGCAGCAGCCAGCCGAACAGCATGCCCAAGGGCGGCATCAGGAAGTGATAAGCGCTGGCCTCCGTGGCGCTCGTCCGCTGCAGCAGGCGGAACCACAGCAGGTAGCCGCCGATCGACACCACCAGCGCCTGGTAAACCAGCGACCCGGCGAAGCCGGCGGTCAGCCGGATCGACCCGGCGTCCTCCAGCAGCAGCCCGATGGGCAGCAGCGCCAGCCCCGCCGTCAGCACCTGCACGCCGGTTCCGGCGAGCAGGCCCGTCCGCGGCGCCAGCCGCTTGAACAGCAGCGTTCCCGCCGACAGCGCCACCAGCGCGCCGACCGCCAGCACGATGCCCAGCGGCGCGTCCGTCCCGCTGCCCAGCCGCCCGCGAACCACCAGCGCCACCCCGGCCACTCCCAGCGCCAGCCCCAGCGCCTTGCGCCGGTTCATCGCCTCGCCCAGCAGCAGGGCGGCCAGCGCCGCGGTCAGCACCGGGTTGGCGCTGACGATCAGCGCCGTCAGGCCGGAGGAAACGTAGGTCATACCGCTGTAGCTCAGGCCCAGATAGAGCGCATGGTTGAGCAGACCGAGCAGCGCCAGCAGGCCGAGGGTCCGCCCGGCCATCCCCCGATACTCGCCCCGCCACGCCGCGACGGCGGCCAGCAGCGCCCCGGCGATCAGGAAGCGAAAGGCCAGCAGCAGCAGCGGCGGGCAGTCGGCCAAGCCGATCTTCCCCGCGGCGAAGGCCGAACTCCAGGCGAGGCAGAAGGGCACGACCAGGGCGAGCGGCGCCGCCCGCGGGTCGGTCAGGGGTAAGGGGTGCGTGGCGGCGTGTGTCATGGCCGGTCCTCTCCCATGCGGAATGGTGCGCGTTAGGGAGAGGATGGCGCGGAGCCTTTCCATTTGGAAATTGGATGATATCATCCATTGCATTCGAAACCTGAATGGTCGGTCCGATGCGCGAGATGGATCTGGGCCTGTTGCGCACCTTCGCCTCGGTGGTGGACGCCGGCGGCTTCACGCGGGCCGGGGAGCGGGTGCACAAGACGCAATCGACGGTCAGCCAGCAGATCCGCCGGCTGGAGGAGCAGGTCGGCCTGCCGCTCCTCGACCGCAACAACCGCGCCGTCGCGCTGACCGACGACGGCGAGCGGCTGCTCGGCTACGCCCGCCGTCTGCTGGCGCTGAACGACGAGGCCAACGCCGTCCTGTCCGGACGACCGGCGGCGGAGGTGGTGCGGCTGGGTGTGCCGGAGGATTACGCGGTGGAGCGGCTGCCCCGCCTGCTCGCCGACTTCGCGCGGGCGAACCGGCGGCTGCGTCTGGACGTGCGCTGCGACCTGTCGGTGCGGCTGCGCGCGGACGTGGAGTGCGGCGACCTCGACATCGCTCTGGTCAAGCAGGAACCCGGCCGCCCCGGCGCGCTGCGCGCGTGGCGGGAGCCGCTCTGCTGGGTCGGCCCGGCGGCAGAGGACCTGCACCGCGAGGACCCGCTGCCGCTGGTGCTGTTCCCGCAGGGTTGCGTCTACCGCAACCGCGCGGTGCATGAGCTGGAGCGCGCCGGACGGCGCTGGCGGGTCGCCTATTCCAGCCCCAACCACGCCGGGGTGCGCGCCGCGGTGTCCGGCGGGCTGGGCGTCAGCGTGCTTCCCCACAGCGCCCTGCCTGCCGGAGCGCGCTTCCTGGGCGTGGCGGACGGCTTGCCCGCGCTGCCGGAGACGGAACTGGCGCTGCTGACCGGAAGCACGGCGCGGGGTGCCGGGGTGGAGATGGTCACCGGTCTGCTGATGGAGAGCCTTCCGGAGCCGGTGTGGGCGTGACGGGGCTGCCCGGCACGACCACTCCTCTCGCACCGTTGCGCCACGTCCCCAAAGCGCCATAGAACAGCCCAGGAACCATATCCAGGTATGGCGAAGAACAGGGTTGAGGGACCAGGGGCATGGCGCGACGGAGAAGCGGAGCACCGCGGGGCGGCCGGAGGGGCCGTCCGCTGACGCTGGGCGGGCTGGTCGCCGTTCTGCTGGTGCTGGCCGCGGTCTATGCGGCGGAGCGCTTCCACCTCGTCCCGCCCGGCACGCTGGATTCCATCTTCGGGGAGGAGAAGACCCAGCGCCAACGGCCCATCCCCCGTCCCGTCCCCGACACCAGCATCGACTACGCGGCGGTCGCCGCCCAGCTCGACCGCATCCGGGTGGAGGAGGAGCGCCGCCGCGGCTATGTGCGGGACGAGTGGCCGCACTGGCTGACCATCGACTCCAAATGCCTGAACACGCGCGAGCAGGTGTTGATCCGCGATTCCGTAAAGCCGGCGAAGCTTTCGGCCAACGGCTGTTCGGTGCTGTCCGGCGTGTGGAACGATCCCTACACCGGCGAAACCTTCACCGAACCAAAGCAGGTGGACATCGACCACCGCGTGCCGCTGGAGGAGACCTACGCCAGCGGCGGCTACGACTGGCCGCGGGAGAAGCGCGCGGCCTACGCCAACGACCTGAGCGACCCGCTGACCCTCGTCACCGTCTCGGCCGCGGCAAACCGCGCCAAGGGCTCGAAGGGGCCGGAGGACTGGCTGCCGCCGCGCGAGGAGTACATCTGCGCCTATGTGGCGGGCTGGATCGCCGTGAAGGCGCGCTGGGAGCTGACCATGGACGAGCGGGAGCGCGTCACCGTCGGCAACATCCTGTCCGACTGCCGCCGCACCGCCGTGGGGAACCGGCCGGCCCGCTGACCGGCCTTTCCAACAATTCCATGCGCCGGTATGCGCGGCGTCCCCTGATGTCGCTTTTGAAACCTAGCCAAACTTGATAGAACCTTCGTATGCGGTCTTCCTGACGGAACGGCGGCGGGGTGTCGAGGGGAGCGGCCGGACGTCATGGCGAGGGAACGCGGTCTGCGGACGACGGTGGCTCTGACCGGCGCCGTTCTGGTCCTTGGCGTCTCCGTCGTGCTGGCGGGACTGACCGGCCTGCGCTCCCGCGAGCGGATCGAGAGCGAGATCGGTCACTCCCTGGCGGAGGCCGCCCACAACATGGCCGACCGGCTGGACCGCTCCATGTGGTCGCGCGCCAGCGAGATCGGCATGCTGGCCAAGCTCGGCATCACACCGGCCATGGACGACCCGGTCCGGCTGCGCTGGCTGCTGGAGCAATTCCAGGAGTTCTTTCCGACCATGTCCTGGATGGGTGTGACCGACACCAAGGGCAAGGTGCTCGCCGCCACCGGGGGATTGCTGGATGGCGTGGACATTTCCAAGCGCCCGGTCTTCCAAAACGGGCAGAAAACGCTGTTCGTCGGTGACGTGCACGACGCGGTGATGCTGGCCTTCCTGCTGCCGAACCCGACCGGCGAGGCCATGAAGTTCGTGGACATCTCCACCCCCGTGCACAACGAGCGGGGCGAGGTCGTCGGTGTGCTGGCCACGCATCTGAGCTGGGAATGGACGCGCGAGATCCGCCGCTCCCTGCTCGACACCATGCGGGGCCGCGCGGAGCTGGAGCTGATCGTCGTCGCGGCGGACCGCACGGTGCTGCTCGGCCCCCGCGAGCTGCTCGGCACCACCCTGGACATCGAGGCGGTGCGCAGCGCGCAGAAGAACGAGAGCGGCTGGGTCGTCGAGCGTTGGCCGGACGGCGAGCGCTATCTGACCGGCTACGCCTACGGCAACGGATACATGAATTATCCGGGGCTGGGCTGGAGCGTGGTGGCCCGCCAGCCGCTGGCCGTCGCCTACGCCCCGGCCACCGCCCAGATGGTCGAGACGGTGCTGGCCGGCGGCGCCATGGTTCTGCTGTTCAGCGCGCTCGGCTGGATGGCCGCCGGGCGGGTCACCCGGCCGCTGCGCCGCATCGCCCAGGCGGCGGAGCGCATCCGCAGCGGCGAGCGGGGAGCGGAAATGCCCGTGCTGGCCGGCAGCGCCGAGATCACCTCGCTGTCGGCGACGCTGCGCGATCTGGTGGACGGGCTGACCCACCGCGACGCCGCCCTGGTTCGGCTGGAGGACATCGCCTATCAGGACCGGCTGACCGGCCTGCCGAACCGCCGCTATTTCGAACAGTATGTGGAAGCCACGACCGCCGGCAACGGCTCTGCCGCCTTCCTCTACATCGATCTGGACGGCTTCAAGCCGGTGAACGACCGGCTGGGCCACGACGCGGGCGACCTCGTGCTGCGTCAGGTGGGGGAGCGACTGGCCGCTTGCTTCCGCGGCGACGACGTGGTGGCCCGGCTGGGCGGCGACGAGTTCGCCGCTGTGCTGCCGCAGCGCGCCGGCGCCGAGCCGCCGGACCTGGACGGGCTGGCCCGCCGCATCATCGATGCGGTGAACGAGCCCGTCAGCATCCAGGGCGAGGCGGTGCGGGTCGGCTGCTCCCTCGGCATCGCGCTGTGGCCCGAGGATTCGCCCGACGTGACGGAAGCCCTGCGCCGCGCCGATCAGGCGCTCTATCTGGCCAAGCGCGCGGGCCGCAACCGCGGCGTCCGCTGGACGGCCGACCTGCCGCCCGCCCCCGCCGAAAGCCAGGGCATAGCCGGCGAGGCGGCGAAGAACCCGGCGTCCTAGGCCCCGCGGCCAAGCCTCCGCCAAGCGGGGAACCGCGTCCGGCGGGCGTCCGGCCAGCGGTGGGTAAGGCCGTTGCACGCTGGAGCCTTGGCCCTTTTCTGCCGTTTCATGTCCATCGGAGCACGACTCGGACGGCCATGGCGGGAGATTGGAAGATGAGCCTCGACACCAAGGGACAGCGGGCCCGCATGCTGCGTCTGCTCGCCGTCGTCGAGCATTACGAGCGCAACAGCGCTGCCGGCGCGCAGCTGATGCGGGGCACGCGCTACGAACTGGCCGTGCAGGCCACCGACGTGAACGGCGACCGCTGCCTGTTTCCCGCTTGCAACTGTGCCCAGGCCGACTGCTCGCGCCAGCCGCCCGCCGGCCCGCAGCTCAGCTGGTGCGGTCCCCGCGGTGGTTGGAAGATGAGGTGAGCGTCCGCAAGGGATGATCAGTAGTGGGGCGGGGGCGGCTCGTCCTGCGGCGCGCGGGGCACGCCGGACTCCAGCTCCGCGATCCGGTCGCGCAGGCGGCGCATCTGCGCCGTCATGAGATCGATGGTCCGCCCCTGCTCGAACAGGACGGCGGACATCTCCTCGGCCATGCGCTCGTGATGGGCGAGGCGGGATTCCAGCTCGGTCAGGCGGTTTTCGGCGTCCATGAATGGCCCTGCGGGTCGCGGAAGGGAAAGACCTTTAGAACCGCTCCGCTCGCCAAGGCAAGATCAATGCTGCATCAATGCAGCCGGCCTTGGGCGACCACCCAGCGCTCGACGATCTGAAGCGCCTGCGGCACGTCCAGTTCCGGATGATGCCAGCGCAGAACCACCGTTGCCGCCTCCAGCGCGTGGCGGTCGGGGCGCCCGCAATCGACCAGCTCGCGGTAGGCGCGCTCCACCACCGGGCGGCAGCCGCAGACCGCCGCCTCGCAGGCGGCGAAACGCTCCGCCGGATCGTGCTCCGGCCCGCTTCTCCGCTCCGCCGCCATCAGGCTGTCTCCGGACCTTTGCGCTGGATGCGGCGCCCGAAGATCTCCAGCCGCTGCCCGATCATGTCGAAGCCGAGATGGCGGGCGATGCGGGTGACGGCGGCCTCCAGCTCCGGGTCCTGGAACTCCACCACCTCGCCGGTCTCGATGTCGATCAGGTGGTGGTTGGTGGTCGCCGCGCGCCTCCTCGTAGCGGGCCCGCCCGTCACCGAAATCGTGGCGCTGGATGATCCCGATCTCCTCGAACAGCCGCATTGATCGGTAGACGGTCGCCAGGCTGATGCCGGCGTCGATCGCCGCCGCGCGGCGGTAGACCTCCTCCACATCGGGATGATCGGCGGCTTCCGACAGGACGCGGGCGATGATCCGGCGCTGGCCGGTCATCTTCAACCCCCGCTCGGCGCAGGCGCGTTCCAGACGCGACGGCAGGGCTTCTTCGGGCGTGGTCACGGGGCCGGTCCTTTCCGATGCCTAACCCATGGACTCCAAGAGATGGAGAGGAAAGTCCGCAAGGACAACGGTCTTCCGTAAGAGCGGCCGTAAGACCTGCCTTTGGACCTGGACCAATGGCCGACACCCCAGCCCATGGCATCGGGCGGAAAGTCATCCGGGGGCAGACGGACACATCCATTGCGCCGCCGCATCACCGCCCGATACCCCGGATGACCCGGACGGGTTCCCCCACCGGGACTCCGCAATCCACCTTCCGCCACCGCGTTTTTTGTCACAGTCGTCCGTACATGATGCAGACGCAGAAGCACAGGATAGATCGGATGAGATCAAAGTTTTCGAGACGTCGATCCAATCCCATTTTTTTTACGTAGACATTTGAAGCCGCCCCTTCATCAACATCCCCCAGGGAAGACCGAGCCCATGGACATGAGGACTCTTGTTGAGGACGACGGCGACACCATCGACATCACGTTGCAGCCTTTAGAAAATCCCGGCAAACTTGAAGAGCTTTGGACCGATCTGGAGCAGCGCGCCGACGGGTCCTTCTTCCTGGGCTGGCAGTGGATCGGCAACTGGCTGGCCTCCCTGCCCCGCGGCACGCGGCCCCACGCGCTGGTCGCGCGGCGCGGCGAGCAGGTCGTGGGGCTGGCGCTCCTCTGCCCGCGCACACAGTGGCGCTTCGGTCTGCTGCGCACGCGCTGCTGGCTGCTGCACGAGACGGGGGAGCGGACCTTCGACCGGCTGTTCGTGGAGTACAACGGCATCCTCGCGGACCGGAACTGCGCGGACGCGGTGCTGGCCGCCTGCTTCGACTGGCTGGGGCAGCGCCTGACCAATTGGGACGAACTGGTGCTGGGCGGGCTGGAGCCCGAAGCGGAAGCGGCGGTGCGGCTCGCCGCGGCGCGGCAGGGCCACGCGCTGCAGGTCCGGGTGGCCGACAGCTGCCAGTGGGTCGATCTGGAGGGCGTGCGCCGCCAGGGTGCCGGTTATCTCGCCAGCCTCGGTAAGAACACCCGCGCCGCGGTGCGCCGGGCCATGCGGCTCTACGCGGAGCGCGGCCCGCTGACCTACCGCGTCGCCGCGACGGCGGACGAGGCTCTGGAGGACTTCCACGCCATGGAGATCCTGCATCAGGCGAGCTGGAACGCCCGCGGTCAGTCCGGCGCCTTCTCGAACCCGGCCTTCCGCCCCTTCCACGAGCGGCTGATCGCCGGCGGCGTGCCGGCGGGGACGGTGCGGCTGTGCCGGGTCAGCGCCGGGGACACGGTCATCGGCTATCTCTACAACTTCGTCCATCGCGGGCGGGTGATGAACTACCAGGGCGGTTTCGCCTACGAGGCCGACAACCG
The DNA here is from genome assembly GCF_022023855.1 of Azospirillum brasilense. Classification (NCBI taxonomy): domain Bacteria; kingdom Pseudomonadati; phylum Pseudomonadota; class Alphaproteobacteria; order Rhodospirillales; family Azospirillaceae; genus Azospirillum; species Azospirillum brasilense. The sequence goes on along the minus strand of NZ_CP059450.1, from coordinate 1,925,323 downwards.
GCTGAAGCCCGGTCTGGTCGCCCACGTCCTGGCCATCGAGGACACGCTGGCCCGCGGCGAGGACTGCTACGACTTCATGTCCACCCCGGCGGGGCACAAGCCGCTGCTGTCCAACACCGAGCAGCCGATGAACTGGATCGCGCTCGGCCCCGACCGGCTGAGCCGCCAGATCGACACCCGCCTGCGCCGCGTCAAGGCTGGGCTGGCCGACCGGATGAGGCGGCTGATCCGCAGCCCGCTGCCCCTGATGAACCGCTGACGCCGCCGGAACCGAAGCCGCAACCGCAGGGCCGCCGACCGGGCGGTTGGAGGATGCCGAGAATGAAGAACACTGCCGCCGCCGCTGAGACTTCCGCCGCCAACTCCGCCTTGGCCTGCGTGATGGGCGATATGGACATGGTGCGCCCGCTGGGGCTGGCCGGTCTGCGCTGCGCCGTGGTCACCCATCCCGGTGCCGCCGCCCTGCATTCCCGCTTCACCAGGGACGCCATCCTGTGGGACGACCCGGCGTGCAACCCGGACGGGTTGGTTGAGGTGATGATGGCCTTTGCCAAGGACCAGCCGGAAAAGCCGGTCCTCTACTATCAGGACGACACTCAGCTCCTGCTCGTCTCGCGCAACCGTATCCGGCTGGCCGAGGGCTTCCGCTTCGCCATCGCCGACGCCGAGCTGGTGGAGGATCTGGTGGACAAGGGCCGCTTCCAGGCGCTGGCCGAGCGGCTGGACCTGCCCGTCCCGGCGACCCGCCGCCTCTCTCCGACCCGCGAGGCCGCACCCGACGTGGTGGACCTGCGCTTTCCCCTGATCGTCAAGCCGCTGACCCGCCGCCGGGTGTGGGACGAGGCGGACGGCTTCGCCAAGGCCATCCAGGTCGATTCCGCGGACGAGCTGCGCGCCCTGTGGCCTCGGCTGGCGACGGTCGGGCTGGACCTGCTGGTGCAGGAGATGATCCCCGGCCCGGAGACCCGGATCGAGAGCTACCACGTCTATGTCGACGAGCGCGGCGGCGTGGCCGGGGAGTTCACGGGGGCCAAGATCCGCACCTACCCGCTCGCCTACGGGCACAGCACCGCCCTGACCATCACCGACGCGCCGGATGTGGCGGCGCTCGGCCGCTCGCTGACCGAACGGCTGGGGCTGCGCGGCGTCGCCAAATTCGACTTCAAGCGCGCCCCGGACGGCTCGCTGCATCTGCTGGAAGTCAACCCGCGCTTCAACCTGTGGCACCATCTGGGGGCGGTGGCCGGAGTGAACCTGCCGGCGCTGGTCCACGCCGACCTTCTGGGCTTGCCGCGCCCGGCGGTGGGCAAGGCGCGGGCCGGAGCGCGCTGGTGCCACATCACCAAGGACCGTCTGGCCGCCAAGGACAGCGGCCTGTCGATGGCCGCGTGGCTGCCCTGGGTTCTGGGCTGCGAGGCCAAGGCCATCGCGCTCGACGACCCCATGCCCTTCCTGCACAACCAGTTGGCCCGTTTCCTGCCGTCGCGCGCGCCGCACGACACGCCCGACGGCGCCATGAAAGCCCAGTGAGGGTGCCGCGGCGATGAGGATCGGTATCCTGTCGGACATCCACGCCAATCTTGAGGCGCTGGAGGCCACGCTGGCCGACATGAGCGGCGCCGGGGTGGAGCGCGTCGTCTGCCTGGGCGACGTGGTGGGCTACAACACCGACCCGTCGCCCTGCATCACCCTTCTGCGCGAGGCCGGCGCGGTCTGCGTCGCCGGCAACCACGACCGCGCGGTGACCCGCCAGATTCCCACCGACGGCTTCAGCGTCCGCGCCATCCGGGCCATCGCCTGGACGCGCAAGCGCCTGCCGCCGGAGGACGTCGCGTGGCTGTCCGCCCTGCCGCTGAAGATCAATGTCGGCGAGCATCTCGTCGCCGTTCACGGGGCCTTGCATGTGGACCGGGGCTGCGAGTTGGTCCGGCTGAACAGCGACGACCGGATGCGGCGCACGGCGCAGGCCCTGCTCGCCCACCCCTCCGGCGCCCGCGTCTGCGCCTATGGGCACACGCACCGGCTCGGCATCCACGAATACCGCAATGGGGAGCTGTGGGAGCACGATTCCGACAGCGAGGTCGCCCTGCGCGGCGGCTCCTGTTACCTGCTCAACCCCGGCACAGTGGGGGAACCGCGGACGGAGGAGCGGCGGGCGACCTGGATGCTGTTCGACACCGACCAACGGACGGTGAGCGTGCGGCGGGTCGCCTACGACGACCGGGCGGCCTTCGACAAGACGCGCCGGGCGGGGATCGAACCGCGGCGCCTGTTGTCCATTCCGGCACCGTTGCGCGCCGCCCTTCAAGGCGGGCTGCGGCGGATAGGGATTTACGAGATGGTGCGGCGGGTCATCAACTCGTGACCCGTTTCCTCATTGAACCGTCGCCAGCATCAGCAGCGACGCGCCGAGCGGCAACAAGGCGAGCAACAGCTTGAGCATGGGTCCGGCCATCGGGGTCTCGTATGGGGGCTTCAAACGCGCGCGACTGTAGCCGGACGGCGGGCGAATTTCTGTGACAAATCCTACAACCCAGCCATCCGTTCCCGTGTCCTGAAAAATTTTCCTTTTGATCCAATCTCTCGGAAAATCCGTATCAACTCTTTGGTGCTATCGTCGGTTCCGCCGCAGGGCAGGCTTTCGGCAACCGGCGGCATCCAACGAGTCTTCGACGACACGGACCGGCGGGAGTGTGAACAATGAATTGGTTCCGAAACGCCAAGGTCGGCCTTCGGCTGATGCTGAGCTTCTCCAGCATCCTGGTGCTGATGGTCGCCCTGGCGGCCATCGCCATCTACAAGGTCAACAGCATCAACGACAGCCTTTCCACGATCAACGACGTCAACAACGTCAAGCAGCGCTACGCCATCAACTTCCGCGGCAGCGTGCATGACCGGGCGATCAGCCTGCGCGACGTCACGCTCCTGTCCGACGCCGCCGCGCTGAAGGCCGAGCTTGCCACCATCGACCGGTTGGCCGCCGACTACGCGCGCTCGGCCGAGCAGCTGGACCGCATGTTCGCCGCCGGCACCCACATCACCGCCAAGGAGCGGGAAATCCTCGCCTCCATCAAGGAGACGGAGGCCAAGACCCTGCCGCTGGCCCGCGGCGTCATCGAGGCGCGCCAGGCCGGCGACGCCACCCGCGCCGTCAAGATACTGGTCGAGCAGGCCCGCCCCGGCTTCACCGAGTGGCTGGCCCGCATCAACGCCTTCATCGACCTTCAGGAGGCCGAGAGCCAAGCGGTGGCGAAGCACGCCCGGACGGTGTCCGAGAGCTTTCAGGTGCTGATGATCTCGCTGTGCGCGGTGACCGTCCTGCTCGGCGCCGGACTCGCCTGGTGGTCGATCCTGACGGTACGGCCGCTGCGCCGGCTGACCGACACGACGCTGAAGCTGGCCGAGGGCGACCTGTCCATCGCGGTGCCGCAGGCGACCAGCCGCGACGAGGTCGGCGAGATCATCCGCGCCGTCCAGGTCTTCAAGGACAACATGGTCCGCGCCCGCAGCATGGAGTCGGAGAAGGAGGAGACGGAACGCCGCGCCGAGGCCGAGAAGCGCGAGGCGATGAACGGGCTGGCCGACCAGTTCGAGCGCAGCGTCGGCTCCATCGTCGAGCTGGTGTCCCACGCCGCCGCCGAGCTGGAGGGCGCCGCCCAGACGCTGAACGCGACCATGGAGCGCGCCAACGATCAGGCCGGCACCGTCGCCGCCGCGGCGACCCAAGCGACCGCCAACGTGGAATCGGTGGCCACCGCCTGCGGGGAACTCGCCGGGTCGGTCAGCAGCATCGGCCAGCAGGTCCGCCAGTCCGCCGACATCGCCAACCGAGCCGTCCGCAACGCCGAGGACACCCAGGCGACCGCGGAAGGTCTGGTCAGCACGTCGCAGAAGATCGGGGAGGTCGTGCAGCTCATCAACTCGATCGCCCAGCAGACCAACCTGCTGGCGCTCAACGCGACCATCGAGGCGGCGCGCGCCGGCGAGGCCGGCAAGGGCTTCGCCGTGGTGGCGAGCGAGGTGAAGAATCTCGCCAACCAGACGGCCAAGGCGACCGAGGACATCACCGCCCAGATCGCCGGGGTTCAGGACGTGACCCTCCGCACCGTCCAGTCGATCCGGGAAATCGCCCAGGTCATTGGGGAGAGCAGCCAGATCGCCGACGACATCGCCCAGGCGGTGGAGCAGCAGGGCATCGCCACTCAGGAGATCGCCCGCAACGTCCAGCAGGCCTCGGCGGGCACCGCGGAGGTGTCGGGCGCCATCGTGCAAGTCAGCGGCGCCGCCTCGCAGGGCGGAACCGCCGCGGGCCGCGTTCTGGGCAGCGCGCAGGAACTGAGCCGCTCCGCCGCGCGTCTGCGGACGGAGGTCAGCGGCTTCCTCGCGAAGGTCCGCGCGGCGTAACGAGGCGCTTTATTCCCTCTCCCCCTGGGGAGAGGGTTAGGGTGAGGGGGTTGCGCGTGGCGCCGTCCGGCAAAAGCGCAACCCCCTCACCGGCCCTTCGGGCCACCCTCTCCCCAGAGGGGAGAGGGCTATACCGGACCGCCCCACACGCCCCCGGCCTTACGCCGGGGAGCGGTCCTTGTACTTCACGATGACGTACAGCGCGTGGATCATGCCCGGAATGTAGCCGAGCAGGGTCAGCAGCACGTTGATCCAGAACTGGGCGCCAAACCCCACCTGGAGGAAGACGCCGACGGGCGGCAGCAGAAGCGCCAGGATGATGCGTATGATGTCCATGCCGCGATAACGCTCCCGCCCCGCCCCCGGTTCCATCCACCCTTCGGTGATGCTCAGCCCAGCAGGCCGATCTGGTCGAAGGGCAGAGGATCGAATCCGTGCTGGTACACCGCGGAGCCCGCCACCGGCGCGAAGTTGTCATGCGCGGCATCGGTGAATTGCGGGTCGAAGGTGAAGGCCCCCTTGTCGTAGCCGGCGGCCTGCCACTGCGCCAGCGTGCCCGTGGCGCCGTTCGCCATCACCTGCGGCCAAGCCTGGAACAGCGCCTCGTTGGGGTCGAGGTCGGCGTAGAAGTTGCCGGTGAAGGTCCCCGCCGTCCTCGGCCCGTCGAGGGCCACCGCCCGGCCGTCGCCGGCGTCCACGATGTTCTGGGTGATGGTGTTGTTCGCCATCGGCGTGCCCTTCCAGCCGCCCCAGCCGACGCTCTGCTGCAGGCCGATCTGGGTGCCCAGATTGTCGGCCAGGATGTTGTCGGTGACCGTGTTGTTCCATCCGCCGTGCAGGAAGATGCCGCCGACGTTGTCGTGGACGACGTTGCCCTTCACCGTGGTGCCGCTGGTCCAGTCGTCCAGATAGATGCCCCAGCTCACCAGCTTGGTCGGGTCGAGGAAGGTGGGGGAGACCTTGCCGTCCCAGGTCACGTTGCCGAAGGCGGTGGTGCCCGACACCTCGTTGTAGGCCACCGTGTGGCCGGCCAGATCCTGCTGGCGGTTGATCAGGTAGATGCCGCCGCCGTCGCTGGTCTCCTGGTTGGCGCCGACGATCTTGTTGTGGGTGATGGTCGCCCGGTAGGTGGCGTCGCCCGAGGCCTGGACGGAGCCGACCGCGATGGCCTTGCCCGGCGTGTCCTCGATCTGGTTGTGGGTGATGGAGACGTCGTTGCTGCCGTTCACCCACAGCGCGTCGCCGCCGTGGTCGACGGCGCTGGCGTGCTGGATCAGGTTGTCCGACACCTTGGTGAAGTTGGACCCCGCCTTGACGTAGACCGCCTCGCGTCCGGTCTCGGCGAAATGGTTGCCGGTGACGGTGCTGTTGGCGCTGCCCTCCACCGTGATGCCGTAGCCGGTGTTGGTGACGGTGTTGTTCTTGAAGGTCAGCCCGGCGGCGTTGTTGGCGTAGACCGCATGGCCGTCCGGCGCGCCGTCGGTCAGGGTCAGCCCCTCGATCGTCACGTTCTTCGCACCGCCCAGCCCGATCAGCACGGGAAGCTGGGCCGCCACCACCTTGTGCCCGGCGACCGCCCCGCCCTCCGGCTTGAACAGCACTTGGCTGGACGCCTTGTCGAAGAACCACTCCCGCGCGGTGTCGAGCTGGTCCTTGCCGTTGAACAGGTAGAAGCGGCTGCCGGCGCCGAGCGCGTCGTAGGTGCCCTGGGCCAGCGTGATGGTGTTGCTGCCGTAGTCGATGCTCTTCACCGGCACGGTCATGTTGTCGTAGCCGTGCTGGCTGAAGACGCTGACCATCAGCCCGTCCGTGCTCGAATAGGTCGGAATCGCCCCCGCCTTGAAGCCGAACTGGGTGGAGGCGTTGGCCCCGGCCTTGGTGGCGATCAACCAGCCGCCATCAATGGGGTGGCTGGGGTCGGCGTTGGGCGTGCGGGCCACCGTCTGCCGATCGCCGTCCATCGACAGGTCGAGCACCGCCTTGGACCCGCCGGGGAGCTGCGCGCTGTAGAGGCCGTTGCCACGCGACACCCAGTTCTCGACCAGGGAGCCACCGTGGAAGACCGGCTTCTCGCTGCCGTAGGCGGCGAAGCGGACCCCGCTGTCCTGGCCGTCCAGCCAGAGCATGTCCTTCATGTAGTAGTCGCCGCCGCGGACGTAGGTCACGTCGATGTTCGGGTCGGCGCGCATGGCGTCACGCGCGGCGGTCAGCGTCGCCTTCGGCCCATCGGTGCCGTTCGCGTTGGGGGCGGCCAGCTTGCCCGACCAGCTGTCCTTGCCGTTGGTCGCCACGAAAATCGCCGGCCCGGTCGGCGCGGGCGACGGCGTGGGATTCGGAGCGGGAGTCGGGGTCGGCGTGGCCGTGCCGGTGGCGAAGAAGCTCTTGTCGGCGTCCACCACCAGCGTGCCGTTCCACCACAGGCCCGACTGGCCCTTGACCACGTCCTTCCCGTCGAGCGCGCCCTTGTCGTAGGCGACGATGCTGTCGGTGGCGGAGACGGACTTGCCGTTGATTGTGACCTTGTTGACGATCAGCGAGCGGTCCTGCCCGTTCACCACGGCGTCGTTGTCATACTGGATCTGCACCTTGTGCGCCTGGTCCGGTGCGACGTTGGCGGTGAAGCTGTAGTCCTTGGCCGCGGTGCCGACCGTGCCCTCCCCCACCTTCTTGCCGTCGACCATCAGGTTGAAATGCGCGTTGGTGCCGCCCGCCGCGATGCCCTGCGCGTTCACCACGAAGGTCGAGGTTCCGGCGACTGGCGCCGCCGGGGCGGCGGGGAAGTCGGAGGCCGGGGTGTCCACCACCAGCGTGCCGTTCCACCACATCCCGGATTGGCCCTTGACCACGTCCTTCCCGTCGAGCGCGCCCTTGTCGTAGGTGACGTTGGCGTCGGTCGGCTTGTGGGTCTTGCCGTTGATGGAGACCCCGCTGACGATCAGCGAACGGTCCTGGCCGTTCACCATGGCGTCGTTGTCGTATTGGATCTGCACCTTGTGCGCCTGCGCCGCGGTGACCGGCACCGTGAAGCTGTAGGCGGTCGGGCTGGTGGCGTTGACGGTTGCCTGGCCCACCTCGACGCCGTCGATCAACAGGCGGAAATGCGGCCAGATGCCTCCGGCGGACTGCCCATAGGCACTCACGACAATCTTGGCGTCGGTCTTGCCCGTGGTGGTCGATGCCATTGGATGGTTCCCTCGCTCTTATGCTCAACGGCGGCGAGCATGGCGGGGCCGGCCGGACATTTGTGCGCCATTTTGATAACAGGCGAGGGCCACCGGGTCCGTGCTTCTATCCGCCACCGCCTATGACGGGAGAGGCGGTTGAACGGGAGTGATACGCACCAAAGCGCAGGCTCCCCCGGATTAAAGCGAAGCCTTACGTGTTGATGGCTTATACGGAACCAAGAGGCAGAGACCCTATGAAGAAGATCGCTGTTACCGCCTTCGTCGCCCTGTCGCTCGCCGCCTGCCAGAGCGGCGGCAGCGGCCTGGGGACCAAGCAGACGGTCGGCGCGCTCGGCGGCGCGGCGGCCGGCGGCGTGATCGGTTCGCAGTTCGGCGGCGGCACCGGCAAGCTCATCACCACCGGTGTGGGCACGCTGCTCGGCGCCTATCTCGGCAGCGAGCTTGGCCAGTCGCTCGACCGCGCGGACGAGGGCTACGCCCAGCGCGCCGCCACCCAGGCCTATGCGGCGCCGATGGGCTCGACCATCCAGTGGAACAACCCGGAATCGGGCAACCGCGGCACCATCACCCCGATCCGCGACGGCCGCGACAACTCCGGCAACTACTGCCGCGAGTACCAGCAGACCGTCTATGTCGGCGGCAAGGCCGAGCGGGCCAACGGCACCGCCTGCCAGCAGCCGGACGGCAGCTGGCGCATCGTGTCCTAACACCCGGCACGCCCCCTGCCCCGGCCGTCCCTCCGCACTCTGCGGAACTGGCGGCCGGGGCGGGAGCCCCCGTCATGACGCCGGAGTCATGGCACCAGAAGCGCGGTCAACCGGATCGCCACCTGCTTGGTGTGCGGGCTGACGGCGATGATCTCCCAGGCAGCACCGGACTCGGCCGCATACTCCATGAAGGCGCGGTACTCGTCCTCGCGCCATGTCCGGTTCCCGATGAACTCGTCGAAGACCAGCACCGTCCCCGCCCGGAAGCGGGGCGCCAGGGCGGTCAGCACCGTCCGCGCCGACGAGTAGATGTCGCTGTCCACATTGACGAAGCGCACCGCGCCGTCATGGGCCGCCAGGAAGGGCGGCAGCGTGTCCTCGAACCAGCCCGCGTGCAGCACCGCGTTGTCGCGCACCGGCGGCAGGCTCTTGCCCGTGCTGAGCACGCCGCGCGGCGCGTTCACCCAGCCCTCCGGCAGCCCTTCGAATGAATCGAAGCCGTGCACGGTCTGCCCGGCCACCGCGGCGATCTGGTTCAGCGAGGTGCCGCGGCGCACGCCGAACTCCAGCACCAGACCGGGCACTCCAGACCGCTCCAGCGCGAAACGCAGCAGTTCCGCCCCCACGCCGAACAGCCGCATGTCCGGGGCGAGATACGGGCGGATCGCCGTCACCGCCTCGACCAGCGGCAGACGCTTCGGCTGCCCGGCCAGCTTCTCGCCATACAGCGCCCCAGCCTCCGCGTCGCGGCCCAGCAGCAGAAGATAGGCGCACAGGAAGCCCCAGTATTTGCCCGCCGCCCCCGGACAGTCCGCAGCCCGGCGCAGGCGGCGCAGCGCGTCCTCCACCCCGTTCAGGCCCAGTGCCACGGCGTGGCTGCCGAACCACGCGGCGGCGTGTTCCGGATCGTCGGCCAGCCGCTCGTCGAAGACGGCCAGCGCGCCCGCGGCGTCGCCGAGATGGGCGAGGCTGACCGCCCGCTCATAGAGGATGTCCGCCGACCGGTTCCCGGCTGCCAGCGCCTCTCCCGTCACCCGCAACGCCTCCTCATAGAGGGCGTCACGGCGGTAGACGCCGGCCAGCGCCTCAGGGAGGCCGGGGTAGGCGGGGTCGGCCACAGCCACCCGTTCCAGCCAGCGCACCGCCCGCAAGCGGTCCCCGGCGGCCAGCACGGCCTGGGCCATATGATAGAGGGTTTCCGAGTGTCCCGGCTCGCACGCCAGGGCACGGCGCAGCGCGGCGGTGGCGGCCGCGGCGTCGCGCCGGCCGAGAGCGGCCATGCCGGTCAGCCGGTCGCGTTCGGCCCGGTCGCGTTCGGCAGAGCCGCCTGATCGCGGCGCGGTATCCCGCAGCAGGCGCACCGCCTGCCGGTAATGCCGCGCCGCGATCAGGCGGCGCGCCTCGGTCAGAACCTCATCCACGGGAAAACCTGTCGGTCGGGCATGGTCGGAATGGGGCATGAGATGCCCCGCGAAAGCGGCGGGATGCAAGCACCGCCTGCGGCCGTCGCGGGGGTGAAAAGAAAGAAATGCCCCCTTCGATATTTTTCCCTTTGACAGGGGGCGGCCTGGATTGCTATTCACCCGCTCCCGCCGGACGCTGCCGTAGCTCAGTGGTAGAGCACTCCCTTGGTAAGGGAGAGGTCGAGAGTTCAATCCTCTCTGGCAGCACCATGGGGCCGTAGCTCAGATGGGAGAGCGCCTCGTTCGCAATGAGGAGGTCAGGGGTTCGATCCCCCTCGGCTCCACCAACTTCTTCGGCGGTTGGTTGGTTGACTTGAGTAAGTTGGGTAAGGTTGAATTTAGTGCTTGCTTCGGCGGTCTTTGTTCTTTAGAAGGTCGCCTACGACGCGGGTGTAGCTCAGTTGGTTAGAGCGCCGGCCTGTCACGCCGGAGGCCGCGGGTTCAAGTCCCGTCACTCGCGCCACGTTTCTTGTGGTTAGGTTAAGTATCTCGCGGTTTGGTCCTGTAGCTCAGCGGGAGAGCACTACGTTGACATCGTAGGGGTCACTGGTTCAATCCCAGTCGGGACCACCATTGGGGGATCGTCTAGCGGTAGGACTCCAGACTCTGACTCTGGCTACCTAGGTTCGAATCCTAGTCCCCCAACCAAACCACCTTATCTCTCTCCCCACACAACACACCGTCCCAACATCGCGGTTCGCCGCCCCATTCCAATGCCTCTTTTTGTTGCTCGTCCGTTGACGGCAACCCGAGGTAAGGTTTCGTTAACGAAACACGGGATGCGGGGGTTGTAACCATGCTGCGACTGGGCACGAAGGTCCGGCATCATGGGCAGGACGCCATGGTGATCGCGCGGACCCTGGGTGGGCATCCATCCTATGATCTGCGGCTGGCCGACGGCAGCATCGTGAAGTACGCCCGGGAGGCGGACTGCGAGGCCATGCTGTCCGATGGTGGATTCCGGCCGGCTGCCGGCACCGGGTCGGCGGAAGGCCGCCCCGGCTGAACTCCGGGCGAGAGCACCGCGAAACAGCGCCGTTGCCGAATCCCCTCCACCCGCGCAATATCGCGCAATGGAACGGTTGGAAGACGATGGCAACTGCCCACGGCGGCGCTGGCGGGTGATCGAAGGGGGCGGAACGCCGGTGGAGGTGACCGGAACGTCCCGGAATGGCGACGCGCGCCCGGACGGCGCCGCGGAGGCTGCGGCGCGACCGGTCCCTGAAGATTACGGCCTGACCCGGGACGACTTGCGGATCTGGTACGCGCCGGGCCGTGTCGGGGTCCTGCTCGCCCTGGCGGCCACGCTGGGGATGGCGGGTCTGCAGGCCTACGACGCCGGACGGCTGTCCGATCCGTGGATCCTGGGCGCCCTGCCCGGCCTGCTCTCGGGCACGCTGATCGGCGGCTTCGCCGGGATGGGGCTGATGGTGCTGGTGCACTGGTGCGACCCGCTGGTCGGCATGGCCTGGCCGACCTACGCGCGGCTGCGCCGCTACCGCGACGCCCTGGCCGCCGCGGTAGCCGCCGAGCGGAGCGTCAACGAGCGGATGCCCTGAGCGCCGGAAGGACGACGCCGTCGCTGCCACCAAAGGTGGAAATGCAGGGCCTATCCCATTCGAACGATGGTGCAGCGGCGCGTCGACCCAATCTGCTTAAGAGCAGACAGGAGAAACGCAGTGAACCGATTCGACGAAAAAGTCTATCGCGTGACGAAGCGCCGCGACGGGCCGAGCCTCCCGGAACAGAAGAATCAACTGCTCCGCCTGAAGCAGGATCTCGAACAGTTCAAGTCCCGTCAGGCGGGCGCTGCGGTCGTCGGCAGCCTGCAGGCGCGCATCCGCGAACTGGAATCCTCGATCTCCCGCGCCGAGGCGGCCCGGGTGACGGACCGCGAGTCCCGTCGCCCCCGCGACGATGATGAGGACGCGGAATCCGGCGCCATGCCGATGGCGGACGGCACCATGCGCGCCACCTCCAGCCGCTTCCCGCCGCGCGGACGGCCCGGCCGGACCCTCTGAACCTCAGCGGGAACAGGCCTCACGGCCCGGACCACCCTCCGGGCCGTTGCTCTGTCCGGTCGCCCCATCGCCGGACCGATGCCGGGTCCGGTTGATCCAGATCAGGGCGGGCCCTGGTCATAGCTCATACCTTTGGCTCGGTTCCAAGACCTTAGTCTGATGCTTCGGTCTGGGCCGGACGTCCTAAGCGAGCGCGCCGTTCCGTGGCGCCGAAGCGAGACAGCCCAGGGGTACAGCCATGACCTTCTCCGTCGCCGCCGCCACCACCGCAGCCATTGTCCCGCCGCCGATTTCCGCTCCTCCGACGCGGGCGGCGGAGACGGTGACCGGCCGCTGCGCCGGCTGCTCGGCGCGGAGCAAGGGGCTTTGCGGCGCCCTGACCGCCGGGGACCTGCCGGACCTGTCGACGACGTCCCGCCCGCTGGATCTGCTGTCGGCGACCCCCGTGGTGATGGAGGGGGAGGAGGCCGAGGCCGTCTTCACCGTCATGTCGGGCATGCTGAAGCTCTACAAGACCCTGCCGGACGGGCGGCAGCAGATCACCGGGTTCGCCACCGCGGGCGACGTGATCGGGCTGGCCGTGGGCACCGGCTACGCCTACACCGCCGAGACCGTCACCGCCTCCACCGTCTGCCGCATGTCGCGGACGGCGCTGCGCCGCCTGATGGAGCGGCACCCGGCGGTTCAGGGCCGGCTGCTCGCCATGACCTCGGTCGAGTTGTCGGCGGCGCAGGACCAGATCCTGCTGCTCGGCTGCAAGACGGCGGTGGAGCGGGTGTCCAGTTTCCTCCTCGCCTTGTCGCGGCGGTCACGCCCCCTGGCCGACGGCACGCCCAGCGTCTTCCTTCCCATGCCGAAGGTGGACATCGGCGCCTATCTCGGCCTGCGCCCCGAAACGCTGTCGCGCGTGCTGCGCAAGCTGGAAGTCGCCGGGGCGATCACCCGCCTGACCAACGACCGCATCCGCATCGAGAACCCGGCGGTGCTCGAAGCCGCCGCCTGATCCTCCGCTCCATTCCTTCAGGCCCTGCCCGCCACCGGGTAGCCGTCGCCGCCGAACCCCGCCGCCACGTCCTTCACGAAGGCCTGCCCGACCCGGCGATAGCCCAGCCGGCCGAACAGGCCGGCGGCGTCGAGCTTCGGCGCCGTCGCCGCCACGACGCAGCCGCGCTCGTCCACCACCACCGACGAGCAGCCCAGCTTGCGCGCCAGAAGGTCGATGCCGTCGGCCTGCGCCGCCGAGGTCACCGCCGCGTCGAACAGCCCCACCGCGATGAAGATCGGCACGGTCAGCACGCGGATCATTCCTTCGGCGCTGACGCGGTAGCAGAACAGGCCGCGGATGTGCCCGTCGCTCATCTCGCAGGCCATCACCCCGCCGTCGCCGCCGTCCTGCAGGAACAGGGCGGCCACCTGCCGCCACTCGTCCAGCGTCATGTCACGGTGCAGGGTCTGGACGACGGGCAGCGCCTGATCGGCCTGGGTCTTGGCAAGCGGAGCGAGAATGAAGCTTCTGGGCATGGGCGGGCGATCCTTTCGCGGGCATTGTCCGCGATGATCCGGGCCGCCGCTTTGATTTTGGTCATGCGCCGCACCAGTGGCGCAACCGATGGAGCGATTGCGGCGGGGCGGTGTTTCCACAAGACGGCCCCATCCCCATCACCGGAGACCGGACATGAGCCCCTACCCGCCACCCCGGCAGGAACCCGACGTGCCGATCCCCATGCCGCTGCCACCCGACGCCCCGCCGGACGAGCCGGTGGAGGCTCCGCCCATGCCCGGCGAGCCGCAGGAGCCCGTGTAGCGAATCCTTGAGGTCAGGACTTGCGGCGGTAGAGTGCCATGGCGCGCTCCAGGATTCCGGGCGACGAATAATCGCCGAGGAACAGGTCGCCCAGCGCGTGGCGCATCCGCGCCCGGATGCGGGAACGGATGGCGTTGCGCAACGCCTCCTCCTGCATGTGGCAGCGGCGGCAGAGGTTCTTCGGGCGGGCCTCCGGGTTGCCGGAGGGGCGGACCGGGCGGACGACGACCTGCACGTCGCGGGTCTCGGCATACTCCACCACGTCGGGCCAGACCGCCCGCCGCCCGCGCCCGTCGCGCCAGGTCTGGTCGGCGGCGTCGTACCAACGCCCGTCCGGCAGGCAGCGCACGACGGCGCCGCCGGGCCGCCCGCAGCAGCGGCAGCGGTTCTCCCCGCTGGCGCCCTTGCGGGCGGCCGGATCGAGGTCGGGTCGGAGAATCTTTGCGCGGAGCGGTCTGGTCATGGCTTGATGCCTGCCTCGGGGCCGGGACTGCCCCTGCGGGACGTGGCTCATGACATGGATGGGCTCGGATCGCCAGTGCGAATTTGTGAAAAGTTCTCCAGAGACCGCGCCCTATGGACATGACCTCCCCCGACACTTCCGGCGCCGACGAGTCCGCCGACCCGCATCTGGTGCACGAGCTGGCCAGCGCCCACCCCGACGTGGTGACCGCCGCCGCCGCGGGCGTGGCGCGGGTCGCCCATGGCGAGGGGCTGGGTCTGGTGCCGCTCGGCCTGCCGCTGCCCAAGGGCAAGCGCGACCTGCTGGTCCCGGCGGAGCGCCGCGAGGCGGTGATTCTGGAAATCCAGGGCACGCTCGACCGCGCGCGGCGGCGCAACGCCCTGCTCGCCCAGGGGCGCCGCGCGCTGGAGGGCTGGTCGACCAGCCTGCACCCGGCGGACGACCGCACGCGGGTCCGGGCGGTGCGCAGCGAGGACCTGCCCTGGCCCGGCCTGCCCGCGCCGGTCCGGCTCCAGGTGTCGCGCGTGCTCGACGCCATGGAACTGGCCGACCTGACGGACGACGATCTGGCCCTGCGGCTGGAGGGCGACCCGGCGCTGGCCACCGCGCTGGAGGACGCTCTGTCGCGCACCGCCGCCCGGCTGCACCGTTACGCCGGGGAAGCGGACGGTGCGGAAGATGCCTGGACCTTCGCGTCGCTGGCCGACCGGCTGTCCCGCGCCGCCCGCAACCGGCATGGCGTGGACGAGTTGCTGGAGCGCTGGGACCGCGAGTTCGCCGTGTGGCGGCGCGAACGGGCGGAGGCGCGCGGCCGCGCCTATGTGGACCGGCACTTCGACCTCGCCCGCTTCGAGAAGCTGTTCCCGGTGGCCCGCGGGCTGGGGCGGCGGCTGGTCCTGGTGATCGGCCCGACCAATTCCGGCAAGACCCATCACGCCATCGAGGCGCTGAAGGGCGCCTGGGACGGCCTCTATCTGGCGCCGCTGCGCCTGCTGGCGCTGGAGGTGATGGAGCGGCTGAACGCCGAGGGCACGCCCGCCTCCCTGCTGACCGGCGAGGAGGTGATCACGACGCCCGGCGCCCGGCACACCGCCTCGACCATCGAGGTGATGGACCCCGACCGCCCGGTGGAGGTGGCGGTGATCGACGAGATCCAGATGCTCGCCGACCCCGACCGCGGCTGGGCCTGGACGGCGGCGCTGATGGGCGCCCCGGCGGAGACCGTCTACATCCTGGGCGCTCCGGAGGCCCGCCCGCTGGTCGAGCGGGTGGCGGACCATCTCGGGGAACGGCTGGAGGTGATCGAGCTGGAGCGCAAGGTGCCGCTGACCCTGATCGACCGCCGCCTGAACTGGGAGGAGGTGGAGCCGGGCGACGCGCTGATCGCCTTCTCCCGGCGGGAGATCCATTCCGTGCGCGACACGCTGCGCGCCAAGGGCCTGTCGGTCGCCGCGGTCTACGGCGCGCTGGCCCCCGAGGTGCGGCGGCGGGAGGCGGCGCGCTTCCTGTCCGGTGAGGCCGACGTGGTGGTGGCGACCGACGCCATCGGCATGGGGCTGAACCTGCCCTGCCGCCGCGTGCTGTTCACCGCGCTGGAGAAGTTCGACGGGACCAGCGTCCGACCGTTGAGCGCGACGGAGGTCAAGCAGATCGCCGGCCGCGCCGGGCGGTTCGGCAAATTCGAGTCGGGGGAGTTCGGCGTGGTCGGCCGCGGCACGCCGCAGGCCCTGCGCACTCTGCTGGAGAAGGCGGACGGGCGCCTGCGCGCCGATGCGCCGCTGACCGTGCGGCCGACCCGCGCCATGCTGGCCCGTCTGGCCGGGCACATCGGGACGGAGGAGACGGTCCTGCTGCTCGACTGCTTCGCCGACGCGCGCACGGCGGGGTCGCCCTACCGGGTGGGCGACCTGTCCGGGATGCGGCGGCTGGCGGTGATGCTGGACGAGCGGCGGCTGACCCTGCCCGCCAGGCTGGACCTTCTGCTGATTCCCGCCGACCTGGAGGACGAGGCGGAGGCGCGCATCCTCGCCGCCATCCTCGGCGCGGTCGAGGCCGGAGAGCCGTCACCGCTCGGGCACTTCGTCCCGGCGCGGCTCGACGGGCTGGACGGCGCGGCGCTGGAGGGGTTGTCGCGGGCCTGCGACCTTTATTACTGGGCGGCGCGCAAGTTCCCGACCCTGTTCCCGGAGCGGGAGGCGGTGCGCAGCCGCCGCGGCGAGATCAGCCGGCGTCTGGCCGACCTGCTCGCCACGCGCGGGGCGCGGTCCGCCGGTCAACGGCGCGAGCCGCCGCCCAAGGCCGGTTTCCGCGGCGCCCCGCGCAAGCGCTTCGGGCCGAGACGGTAAAGCGGCGGTAAAGCGGGGCCTTACATCCCGCCCGGATAGTTCGGGCCGCCGCCGCCTTCCGGGACGACCCAATTGATGTTCTGGGTGGGGTCCTTGATGTCGCAGGTCTTGCAGTGCACGCAGTTCTGCGCGTTGATCTGCAGCCGCGGGTCGCTGCCGTCCTCCGCCCGCACGATCTCGTACACCCCGGCCGGGCAGTAGCGCGTCTCCGGCGCGTCGTAGAGCGCCAGATTGACCGCGATCGGCACCGACGCGTCCTTCAGCGTCAGGTGCGCCGGCTGGTCCTCCTCGTGGTTGGTGTTCGACAGGTACACCGACGACAGCCGGTCGAACGACACCACGCCGTCCGGCTTGGGATAGGCGATCCTCGGCATCTCCGACGCCCGCTTCAGCGTCTCGTGGTCGCCGTGCCGGTGGTGCAGCGTCCACGGCGACTTGCCCTTGGTCGCCGTCTCGTAGGCCGCGTTGGCCAGACCCGCCCACAGCCCTTTCTGGAAGCCGGGGCGGATGTTGCGCACCGCGTGCAACTCCGACCACACCCAGGACGCCTTCAGCTTCTCCGGGTAGGCCACCGCCTCGCGCGCCGGGGTCTCGCCATTGGTCTGGGCGGACAGCAGTTCGAACACCGCCTCGGCCGCCAGCATGCCCGACTTCATCGCGGTGTGGTTGCCCTTGATCTTGGGCACGTTGAGGAAGCCCGCCGCGTCGCCGACGATCAGACCGCCGGGGAAGGTCAGCTTGGGGATCGACTGGAAGCCGCCTTCCGACAGGGCGCGGGCACCATAGGCGATGCGCCGCCCGCCTTCGAAGGTCGGACGGATCGCCGGGTGGGTCTTGTAGCGCTGGAACTCCTCGAAGGGCGACAGGTGCGGGTTCTCGTAGTCGAGCCCGACCACGAAGCCGACCGACACCAGGTTGCCCTCCATGTGGTAGAGCCAGGAGCCGCCGTAGGTCTTGGGGTCCATCGGCCAGCCGATGGTGTGGACGATCAGGCCAGGCTGGGATTTGGCGGGATCGACCTCCCACAGCTCCTTGATGCCGATGCCGTAGGTCTGGGGATCGGCGTCACGGCGCAGGTCGAAGCGCTCGAACAGGGTCTTGGTCAGCGAGCCGCGGCAGCCCTCGGCGAAGATGGTCTGCCGGGCGTGCAACTCCATGCCCGGCGTGTAGTTGCCGGTCTTCTCGCCGTCCTTGCCGATGCCCATGTCGCCGGTGGCGACACCCTTGACCGCACCGCTGTCGTCGTAGAGCACTTCCGCCGCGGCGAAGCCGGGGTAGATCTCGACGCCCAGCTCCTCGGCCTGCCCGGCCATCCAGCGGGCGAGGTTGCCCAGGCTGATGATCCAGTTGCCGTGATTGTGCATCTGCGGCGGAGCGAAGGGCGACTTGTAGGCCTTGGTCTCGGTGAGGAAGAGGAAATGGTCCTCGCGGGCCGGGGTGGTCAGGGGCGCGCCCTTCTCCTTCCAGTCGGGGATCAGCTCGTCCAGCGCGTGCGGTTCGAACACCGCGCCGGAGAGCAGATGGGCGCCGACCTCCGAACCCTTCTCGACGACGCAGACCGACAGCTCCTGCCCCGCCTCATTGGCAAGCTGTTTCAGGCGGATGGCCGCGCTCAGGCCCGACGGGCCGGCTCCGACGACAAGGACGTCGTACTCCATCACCTCGCGCGGATCGCGATCCATGGTCCCCATGCCTCCCGCTTGATTGAAGCGCCGGGGCCATTTCCGCAGGGTCCGGCGGCTTTCGGAACGGCGTATGCCTTTCGCACCCGCCAAAAAGGATATCTAAGCCCATGTAAGACCACAGGAGCCGTGGTAAGGTCAAACGATGATTGACCAATGCGACATCCTCGCGGCCCTGCGCTGGCACGTCGACATCGGGTGCGACGAAGCCATCGGGGACGAGCCCTTGGACTGGGCGACGCTGGCCGCCCGGCCGACGGTGGCGCGTGCGCCGGCCGGCGCCTCGGCGCTGCCGCCCGCCGCGGCGCGCCCCGCGCCGGCGACGACGCCGCGGTCGGCGTTCGGTGGTCCCTCCGGCGCGTCGATGTTCGGTGCGCCCGTCACGGCGGACCTGCCGCTGGGCGCCAGCGAGGCCGGGGCGAGCGCCCGCGCCCGCGCTGCCGAGGCGCGCAGCCTGGAGGAGCTGGAGTCGGCGCTGCGCGCCTTCGACGGTTGCCCGCTGAAGGCGACGGCGATGAACACGGTCTTCGCGGACGGCAATCCCGCTGCGGACATCATGCTGATCGGCGAGGCGCCGGGCGAGGACGAGGACCGGCAGGGCAAGCCCTTCGTCGGGGTCAGCGGCAAGCTGCTTGACCGCATGCTGGCCCAGGTGGGACTCGATCGCAGCACGGTCTACATCAGCAACATCCTGCCCTGGCGCCCGCCCGGCAATCGGTCACCGACCCAGGCGGAGATCGCCGCCTGCCTGCCCTTCCTGGAACGGCACGTCGAGCTGATCGGACCGAAGGTGCTGGTGCCGCTGGGTGGCACCTCCGCCAAGACTTTGCTCAACCGGGCGGAGGGCATCACCCGCCTGCGCGGCCGCTGGTTCGACTACGCCTCCCCCGGCCTGTCCGGCCCGGTGCCGGTCCTCCCGATGCTGCACCCGGCCTATCTGCTGCGCAACCCCATCGCCAAGCGCGAGGCGTGGCGCGACCTGCTGACCCTTCGCCAGCGCTTTCCGGGTTGACCAACCGCAATCGTCGTTTTGCCCCCTCCCCAACCCTCTCCCGCTGACACAGGGGAGGGGGCAAACCCGCCACCGCAGTGGTTAATGACGCCCATTTCATAAAATGCCTCTCTTATTGCGTCTTTTCTTGCGCGGTCATTCGAACATTCGACATCCATAGACATTCCAAACATTACTCAAGTACTTCGAAAGATCGGAGTGGTTTACCAAGTCGCCGCTATGCCGTTGCGCCAAACGGCACAGAAAGACCCATGACCTTGCGCCAAAAGGGTCTTTCCACTGGGCTAGGGCCATTTTTCCGCTCCCACTAAGTTGCTGAAAATCCTTGTGAACAGGCGGCATTGACCGCTGTTGGGGAATCATCTTCTTGCGATTCCCGTCCAGTGCGGTTATTCGAATATCATGTTCCGGATATTGTGCAGCGCAGCAAACACCGTCTCGCTGCGGCGGAAGGTCTTGGGAGTGACGGGGGTGGCGCTGGCGCTGTGCGCGGCACCCGACCCGACGGGCAGCTATCGCCCAGCCCAGGCCGGCCTTGTGATCCACGCGCCGGATGGACGCCCCGTCGTCCCGCCGGGATTCGATCGTGCCGAGCAAAATCTGCTTCTGGCGACGGACGCCGACGCGCGCGCCGTCCAGCTGACGGAAGAGGACGCCCGCCATTACCGGCGCATCTTCGCCCTGCAGGAACGAGGCGAGTGGGAAGGCGCCGACTGGGAAATCCGCCTGCTGCGCGACCGCCGCCTGATGGGCCATGTGCTGCGCCAGCGCTATCTGCACCCCGACCGCAAAGCCAGCTACGACGAGTTGGCCGGCTGGCTCCAGCGCTACGGCGACCTGCCGGGCGCCGAGCGCATTCACGCCCTGGCCCAGCGCCGCGCCCCCGCCGGCCAGCAGCGCGCCCTGAAGCCGCCGCGCGGCAGCGACGGGGAGCGGCTGACCGGATCGCTGGAGCGGTTGGGCGGCCTGCGCCCCGAACCGCTGCCGGAGGCCGTCTCCGACGAGGACCAGTCCGACCCGGACAAGAGCGCCGAGGCGGCCGAGGACAAGGCCAGAATCACCGTCGCCCCGCGCAGCCGCACCGCCAGCCGCGCCAACCACACCACCCCGTCCCGCGTGACGGAGCTGCTGCGCGCCGGCAAGCCGGGGGCGGCGCTCGCCCTGCTCAACCAGGACGATTTCGGGCGCAGCCTCGATTCGGTGCAGTACGACCAGGCGCGGGCGCGCATTGCCGCCTCGCTCTACTATTCCGGCGACGTGACTCAGGCGCTGTCGCTGGCCTCGGCCAGCGCCGCCCGTTCCGGCCCGGCGCTGACGGAGGCGCATTGGATCGCCGGCCTCGCCGCTTGGCGGCTGAAGCAGTACGACCGCGCCGCCCGCCACTTCACCAATCTGGCCGAGGCTGGACCGCGATCGCCCTGGCTGGCCTCCGCTGCCGATTTCTGGGCCGCCCGCGCCCACGCCCGCCGGGGCCGCGAGGAGCAGGCCCGCGCCCATCTGGCCGCAGCGGCGCGCTACCCGCACACCTTCTATGGACTTCTCGCCCACCGCAAGCTGGGCGGCTCGGGCGACCTCAACTGGCGCACGCCGGAGCTGACCGGGGACCATCTGAAGGCGTTGTCCGCCCTGCCCGGCGGCACCCGCGCCATCGCCCTGATCCAGGCTGGACAGCGCGAAACGGCGGAGTTGGAACTGCGCCGCATCCACCCGCGCGGCGACGCGCTGGCCGAGCAGGCGCTGGTGGCGCTGGCCGACCGCGCCGGGTTGCCGGGGTTGGCGCTCCAGGTCGGCAACGCGGTGGCCGGTCCGGACGGCGCGCCCTACACGGCGGCCCTCTACCCGGTGCCGCACTGGAAGCCGCGCGACGGGTTCGCCGTGGACCGCGCGCTGGTCTTCGCGGTGATGCGGCAGGAATCGCGCTTCGACCCGCGGCTGGTCAGCTCCGCCGGGGCCACCGGTCTGATGCAGATCATGCCCGCCACCGCCCAGCATGTGCAGGAGCGCAACGCCGACATCGGCGAGGCCGACGCCGCCCGCGCAGGCCTGTTCGACCCCTCCACCAACATGGAGCTCGGGCAGCGCTACATGGCGGAGCTTCTGAACAGCCAGGACATCGGCAACAACCTGTTCCTGCTGGCCGCCGCCTACAACGCCGGCCCCGGCACGCTGGCGCGCTGGCGCCGGGAGCTGTCGGACATCGGCAACGACCCGCTGCTCTTCATCGAGAGCCTGCCCTACGCCGAGACGCGGAACTACGTCGAGAAGGTCGTCGCCAACTTTTGGATCTACCGGCTCCGCCTGGGGCAGGAAATCGAATCGCTGGACGCCGTTGCGGCGGGCGGCTGGCCGGTCTATATGCCGGTGGATGTCTTCCCGGCGGCCCGGTCCACCCAGGTCGCGCAACACGCCGAATCCGCCGATGCCGAAAATTGACGAAACCCGCCCGTTCCTGCCCGTCAACATCGCCGTCATGACCGTATCCGACACGCGCACGCTCGCCGACGACCGCTCGGGCGACGCGCTGGCGGAGCGGCTGACCGGCGCCGGCCACCGGCTGGGCGCCCGCGCCATCGTGAAGGACGACGTCGCCGCCATCCGCGCCCAGGTCCAGGCCTGGATCGCCGATCCGGAGGTCGACGTCGTGCTGACCACCGGCGGCACCGGCGTGACCGGCCGCGACGTGACGCCGGAGGCGGTGGAGGCGCTGTTCGACAAGGCGATCCCCGGCTTCGGGGAGCTGTTCCGCCAACTCAGCTACGCCAAGGTCGGCACCTCGACGATCCAGAGCCGGGCGACCGGCGGGGTCGCCAACGGCACCTACATTTTCGCCCTGCCGGGTTCGCCCAGCGCCTGCCGCGACGCCTGGGACGACATCCTGGTCTTCCAGCTTGACAACCGGCACCGTCCCTGCAACCTCGTCGAACTGATGCCGCGCCTGCGCGAGCATCAGGGGTGACCGGCACCGCCGGTCTTCACGGCGCCCTGACGCGGCTGCCGGCCTTCGCCGGTTTGCCGCAAGGCGCGCTGGAACCGATGCCGCGCCGGGGCGTGGCGCACGACCATGTGAGGCTGTCGGGAAAAGGCTTGGTCGCCCGCGTCCCGCGCTGGAGCCAGCTCGGGCTCGACCCCTTCGCCAATCTGGAGCAGCAGGCCACCGCCTTCCGCCGCGCCGCCCCCGGCGGCCACACACCGGAACTGGCCGCCGTCCTGCCGCCGGGGCCGGAGCTGCCCATGGGGGCGCTGGTGGTGACGGAAATCGTCGGGCGCCCGCCGCGCCTGCCGGGCGACATGCCGGCCATCGCGCGGGCGCTCGCCGCCCTGCACGCGCTGCCCCTGCCCCCGGACGGCGAGCGTGCCCCCCTGCCCGCTCCCGCCGACCCGGTGGCGGCGACCCTGGCCCAGGTGGAGCGGCAGGCGGTGTGGTTCGAGCGCGCCGGGCTGGCGCCGGACGCCTTGGCGTTGCTTGAAAAGGAACTGGAGGCCGCCCGCGTTTTCCGCTGCGCGGCGCCGATTCCCATCACGCTGGTCGGCAGCGACGTCCACCCCGGCAACTTCCTGATCGACGACGCCGGCAAAGCGTGGTTCACCGATCTGGAGAAGGCCCAGTACGGCCACCCGGCCATCGACCTCGCCCACGCCAGCCTCTACACCTCCACCATGTGGGAGCGGGAGGTCGCGGCGGTGCTGGCGCCGGACGAGGTTGCGACGTTCCACGCGGCCTGGGAGGCCGCGGTGCCGCCCGCGCTGGCCGAAGCGGTGCGACCGTGGCGCCGGCCCTTGCGCCGGCTGACTTGGCTGCGCACTTTGTCCTGGATGGCCCGCTGGCGGGTGGAGGGGGCGGCCCTGTCGCCGGACATGCCGGACTCGCTGGCGGCCCACATGGACGCCCACGCGGTTGACGTCCTCCGCCCGGACGTCATCCGGCGTGTCGCCGCCGAATGGCGCCAGGACGGGGAGCATTGAGCGGCCGAGACATGCGATGGTTCGGGCCGCAGCGTGGTTAACCCTTGCCGGCGGTTGGTGTTAGACTGAGGAATCGAGTTTCAGGCTTTCCTGATCCGGACTCCGTAGGCGTGCAGGTGGACGCGGCATGATGACATTCCGATTTGGCCGGGCCCGATTTGGTCGGACGGCGTTTGGCGCCTTGCTCCTTTCGACGGCGGGCCTCCTGCCGGCCGGCAACGCCGTCGCCGCGGCCCCGGCGGCGACGGAGCGTCCGTCGCTGACCTCGGCGACGGGCAGCTATCTGGCCGGGCGCTTCGCCCAGCGTCAGGACGATTGGGCAGCCGCCGCCCTGTTCATGGCGCACGCCCTGTCCGCCGACCCCGGCGACTTGACGCTTCTGCGCCGCACCTACCTGCTGAAGCTGGGCGAAGGGCAGTTCGACGCCGCCATCGACCTCGCCAAGCGGCTGCTGGAACAGGACAACGACCCGCAGATGGCCATCGCCCTGCTGGCCTCCGACAATCTGGCCCGCGGCAAGCTGAAGGAAGCCAAGGCCATGGCCGCGCGCATGCCCAAGGAGGGCATGGCGAAGTACATCGGCCCGCTGATCGACGCCTGGCTGGCCGCCGCGGAGGGTAAGACCGACGCGGCGCTGAAGGCGCTGGAGCCGCTCTCCACGGCCAGCGGCTTCGCCGCCCTGCACGACCTGCACGCCGGTCTGCTGCTGGAGCTGGGCGGGCGCAAGGACGCCGCCGGGGAGCGCTTCGCCCGCGTGCTGGACAAGGAGGCGCCGCTGCGCGTCATCCAGATCGTCGGCAGCTTCTACGAGCGCACCGGCCGCAAGGACGAAGCCCGCAAGCTGTACGAGTCCTTCCGCGCCGGCAATCCCGACAGCCTGATGGTCGAGCCGGCGCTGAAGGCGCTGGACGAGGGCAAGGCCGCCGCCCCGGTGGTGTCCGACGCCAAGCAGGGGCTGGCGGAGGCCCTGTTCGACCTGGGCAGCGCCATCCATCACGAGGGGGCGGAGGAAACCGCTCTGCTGTTCGGGCGGATCGCCCTTCATCTGCGCCCCGACCTGTCGCTGGCGCGGCTGATGATCGGCGACATCATGGAGAACCGCGACCACCACGCCGACGCGCTGGTCGAGTTCCAGGCGCTGGAGAAGGACCCGGTGCTGGGCTGGACCGCCCGGCTGCGCGCCGCCGAGAGCCTCGCCCGGCTGGAACGCACCGATGACGCCATCGCCGCCTTCTCCGCCCTGTCCGCCGAACGTCCCGAGCGGACCGACGCGCTGATCCGGCTGGGCGACCTGTACCGCGTCGCCAAGCGCTACGGCGAGGCCGCCGACAGCTACAGCAAGGCGCTGGAACGCATCGGCACGCCGGAAGAGCGGCATTGGGCGGTGCTCTACGCCCGCGCCATGTCCTACGACAAGGTGGATCGCTGGCCGGACGCCGAACGCGACCTGCGGGCGGCGCTGGCGCTGAAGCCGGACGAGGCCTTCCTGCTGAACTATCTGGGCTACAGCTACGTCGACCGTGGGCTGAACCTGGAGGAGGCCAAGAAAATGATCGAGAAGGCCGTCGCCCTGCGCCCCAAGGACGGCTACATCGTCGACAGCCTGGGCTGGGCGCTCTACCGCACCGGCGATTTCGAAGGAGCGGTGGAGAAGCTGGAGCGTGCGGTGGAGCTGAAGCCGACCGACGCCACCATCAACGATCATCTGGGCGACGCCTACTGGCGCGTCGGGCGCCGCAACGAGGCCCGCTTCCAGTGGACCCGCGCGCTCCGCACCGCGGAGGAGGAGCCGCAGAAGGAGGACATCCGGGCCAAGCTGGACAAGGGCTTGGTGGACCCCAAGGCCGCCGAGGCCGCTCCGGCGAAGGTTCAGTAAGCGGCGCCTGCATAGGCTCTGGCGCTAGCGACACCCATGCCGCATAAAGCCCTTCTTCCCCCTGCCGGGAAGAAGGGCTTTTCGTTTCGGGGGACCCGACCATGAGCGCCATCGCCGAGGCCGCGCCGGCCAAGCTGAACCTCTATCTGCATGTGGTGGGCCGCCGGGACGACGGCTATCACGAGTTGGACAGCCTCGTCGCCTTCGCCGACGTGGCGGACCGGGTGACGGTGCAGCCGGGCGTGGCGCGGATCGCGCTGCGCGGGGTGGACCTGCCGCCGGTCGGGCCGCGGCTGGCCATCTCCGGCCCCTTCGGCCCGGCCTTGATGGGGGAGAATCCGGCGAACAACCTCGTCATCCGGGCCGCCCACGCGCTGGCCGCCCGGCTGGGCCGCGAGGCCGACGCGATGATCGTGCTGGAGAAGGTTCTGCCCATCGCCTCCGGGATCGGCGGCGGCTCGGCGGACGCGGCGGCGACGCTGCGCGCCCTGGCCCGGCTGTGGGGCGTGCCGGTGACCGACCCGCGCCTCTATGAGATCGCGGCATCGCTGGGCGCCGACGTGCCGGTCTGCGTCGCCGGGCGGAGCTGCTATTTCGGCGGCGTGGGAGAGGTGCTGGAGGAGGCGCCGGCCCTGCCGGAAACCTTTGCGGTTCTGGTCAACCCCGGCGTGCCGGTGCCGACCCCCGCCGTGTTCAAGGCCCGCAAGGGCATCGTCAAACGCACCTTCTCGGCACCGGCCCGCTTTACCGAGGCGCCGGCCGACGCCGCGGCGCTGGCCGCGCTGCTGAAGGAGCGGCGCAACGACCTGACCGAACCGGCGCTGACCGTTGCCCCGGTGATCGCCGACGCGCTGGCGGCGCTGGAGGGCACGGACGGCTGCCTGCTGGCCCGCCTGTCGGGCAGCGGGGCGACCTGCTTCGGCCTTTATGCCGATGCGGAGGCGGCGGCCGAGGCCGCCCGGTCGATCCAGGCGGCGCAGCCGCGCTGGTGGGCGAAGTCCGCGCGGCTCCTGCCGACCCCGGCGGACGCGCCGCCACTGCCCAAGGGGCTGGTGGCGCCATCGGCGGTCACCACCGCCCCGGCGCCGCCGGTCCCCTTCCCGGACACCGGCGGCTGGGGCGTCGGCTGACCCTCATGCGGGCCGTCGTATTAAGACGCCGTTCGCCGCCACGTTGCGGTCATTACCCCCGCCCCGATAAGCATGGCTCCCCCTGTCCGATTGAAAATCCGTCGGATTGAGGGGCGCTGCACCGCTCGTCCCGCCGCCGAGGCCAGAAGTGCGTACAACGTGGCGTTCAGGGTCGCCAAAACCAGGAAGGTGGCTTCCATGATCAGTATTTGTGGCAAAAGCGGCTGAGTGGAATCGACAAACTGCGGCAGAAAGGCAACGAAGAAGACGATGCTTTTGGGGTTCAGCGCCGTCACGGCATAGGTATGAAGGGCCATACGGAAGGGCGACACGGCAGGAGCCGGCTCTGTTGAAGCGGCCTCGACAACCGGGGCGCGCCACAACTTGAGGCCGAGATACACGAGATAGGCCGCCCCAATCCATTTCAATGCGGTGAAGAGCAGGGACGAGGCGGCTAGCACCACACCCAAACCCAGCATGGATGCGGTCATGGCGGTGAAGTCACCGAGCGCAACGCCGACGACGGTGGCGAGCCCCGAACGCCGGCCCTGACCAAGCGCATAGGATACCACAAGCAGGATCGTGGGGCCCGGGATGATCAACAACACCGCGGATGCTGCGGTAAAGGCAAGCCAAGCTTCTATCGGCATCATCATCTCCCTCTGGATAGCCCTCGACTGATCCATGAATCTGGCCGGCTTACAATCTCCGATTTTCCCAGGAACAGTCTGACCTCCTCATCCTCGACAACCCGCCCAGCCACAAGGTGACCGGGGGGCGCGAGGGGGTCGAGGCGCGTGGCGCCCAGATTCTCGACCTGCCGACCTACAGCCCCTACTACGATCCCATCGAGCAGGCTTTCGCCAAGCTCAAGGCTCTGCTGGGCAAGGCCGCCGAGCGGACGCGCGACGGCTTCTGGAATGCCGTCGCGCGTACCACCGAACTCTATCGCCCAGACGCGTGCCGAAACCTCTTCAGAAACACCGGCTATGCCACCGGATCGAAAACCGCTTTAGCAACCACCGCCGCGGGTCATCGCGCCGCCCAGCATGGCGCCGCCCAGCGTGCCGGCGGCCGTCGCCGCCAGCTTGCCGTCGCCACGCCCGAACTGCGAGCCGACCAGCCCGCCGACCGCGGCCCCGCCCAGCACGCCGATCAGGTCGCCGTCGAGCGGCCCGCATTCCACGACCTGCGGCGCCGCGCGGACCACGCGCGGGCGCTGCTGGACGATCACCGGCGGCGGCTCCTCGATGTAGACGGGGGCCGGGGCGTAATGCACGACCGGCGGTTCCTCATAGACCACAACCGGCGGAGGGCGGCGGACGATCACCACGCGCCCGTCGCCATAGCCGCCGTCGATGTAGCCATGCTCGTAATAGCGGCCACGGTCATGGCGTGCACGCTCATGATGGCGCTCCTGCTTGGCGCGCCAGCCATGGGCCGGAGCCCAGTCCGGCGGGTCGGCGAGGGCCGGGGACACCCCCGCGCCCAGGGCCGCCACACCGGCCAGCAGCGCGATGGCGAGGGATTTGGGGGTGAAGCGGATGTGCGTCATGATGGCTCCAGGGTACGTCTCACCCGAATGAACATCCGGGGCTGGAGTCTTCATCCATCCGACAACCGGGAAGCGCGTGACAATTTTGGGGGTGCGCGAAGGGGGTGGGGCAAGAGCAACCTCACCCCACCGCCGGCAGCCGGTCCAGGAACTTGTCGAGCGTGATCGGGTAGTCGCGCACTCTCAGGCCCGTCGCGTTGTGGACCGCGTTGGCGACCGCCGCACCCACGCCGCACAGGCCCAGCTCGCCCACTCCCTTCGCCTTCATCGGCGAGGAGATCGGGTCGGCCTCGTCCAGGAAGATCACCTCCTGGTGCGGGATGTCGGCGTGGACCGGCACCTCGTAGCCGGCGAGGTCGTGGTTGACGAAGAAGCCTGTCCGCTTGTCGAGCGCCAGTTCCTCCATCAGCGCGGCGCCGACGCCCATGGTCATGGCGCCGATCACCTGACTGCGCGCCGACTTCGGGTTCAGGATGCGGCCCGCCGCACAGACCGCCAGCATCCGCCGCACGCGGATCTCGCCGGTCGCGGCGTCGACCGCCGCCTCCACGTAATGGGCACCGAAGGTCGACTGCTGATATTTCTTGTCGAGGTCGCCGTATTCGATGCCATCCTCGGCGGACAGGCCGTCGGCGCCCGCCGCTTCGGCCAACGGGACCCTGCGGTTGCCGGCGACGACCTGACCGTCCGCGAACTGCGCGTCGGCGGAGTTGACGCCGAGCTTCTGCGCCACCGCCTCGCGCAGCTTCACGCAGGCGGCATAGACCCCGGCGGTGGCGTTGTTGGCGCCCCATTGCCCGCCCGAGCCCGCGGACACCGGGAAACTCGAATCGCCGAGCCGCACCGCCACCTTGTCCAAGCCCACCCCCATCATCTCCGCCGCGGTCTGGGCGATGATGGTGTAGCTGCCGGTGCCGATGTCGGTCATGTCGGTCTCGACCGTGACGATCCCGCGCTGGTCCAGCCGCACCCGCGCCGCCGACTTGGTCAGCAGGTTGTTGCGGAAAGCCGACGCCACGCCCAGCCCGACCAGCCAGCGCCCGTCGCGCACCTGCCCCGGCTGCGGGTTGCGCTTCGCCCAGCCGAACCGCTCGGCGCCGAGGCGCAGGCACTGCGCGAGCTGGCGCTGCGAGAAGGGCCGGTGGGGGTCGGCGGGGTCGGTCTCTGGGTGTCGTTGCGGATGCGGAACTCCACCGGGTCCATGCCCAGCTTCTCCGCCATCTCGTCCATGGCGACCTCCAGCGCCATCATCCCCGACGCCTCGCCCGGCGCTCGCATGGCGTTGCCCTCGGGCAGGTCGAGCGTGGCGATGCGGTTGCCGATCAGGCGGTTCGCCCCGGCGTAGAGCAGCCGCGTCTGGTCGGTCGCCGTCTCCTCCGAGCCGCCGGGCAGGTTGCCCGACCAGCTCTCATGGGCGATGGCGGTGATCGTGCCGTCCGGCGTGGCGCCGATGCGGACGCGCTGGATAGTGGCGGGGCGGTGCGTGGTGTTGTTCATCATCAGGGGCCGCGACAGCCCGACCTTGACCGGCCGCCCGGCCTCCCGCGCGCCAAGCGCCGCCAGCAGCGCGTCGGCGCGCAGGAACAGCTTCCCGCCGAAACCCCCACCGATGAAGGGAGAGATGACGCGCACCTTGTCCTTCGGCATCTTCAGCGTCGCCGACAGGTCGGTGACCATCCAGTCGATCATCTGGTTGGAGGTCCACACGGTCAGCCGGTCGCCCTCCCAGGCGGCGATGGTCGCGTGCGGCTCCATCATCGCGTGGCTCTCGTCCGGCGTGGTGTAGGTCTCGTCGAGTTTCACAGGAGCCGCCGCGAAGGCGCCCGCGAAATCACCCACGACGGAATCGCCGTCCTTGGTCTTCTCCGCCTTGTCCTTGGCCGCGGCCAGATCATAGGCGCCGTCCGCGGCGGTGTAGTCGATGCGCACCAGCCCCGCCGCGGTGCGCGCCTGCTCGAAGGTCTCCGCCACCACCAGGGCGACGGCCTGCTGGTAATGCTCGATCTCCGGCCCGCCGAGCAGGGTCGCGGCGTTGCGCTTGCCCTTGTCGAGGGAGCCGGCGTTCTCCGCCGTGACGATGGCGACGACGCCGGGGGCCTTCCGCGCCGCCTCCAGGTCCATGGACGCGATGCGCCCCTTGGCTATGCCCGATCCGATGACCCAGCCATAGGCGACGTTCGGCGCCACGTCGTGCCATTCATAGGCGTAGGTGGCCTTTCCCGTCGTCTTCAGCGGGCCGTCGATGCGGTCGGTCGGCTTGCCCACCACCTTCAGCTGGTCGATCGGGTTGGTGGTCGCGGGAGTGTCGAACTTCATGTCTCACCCTTTCGCTTCGGCCAGCACCGAGGCGAGCGTCCGCTCGACCAGGGTCAGCTTGAATGCGTTGTCGTGCGTCGGCTTCGCATCGGCCAGCAGCCCGGCGGTGACCGCCTTGGCGCCGCGCGGCATCTCGGCCTCGGCGGCCTCGACGCGCCAGGGCTTGTGCGCCACGCCGCCCAGCGCCACCCGGCCGCCGCCGTCGCGCTGCACCACCACCGCGACGGAGACCAGCGCGAAGGCGTAGGACGCGCGGTCACGCACCTTGCGGTAGACGTGGGTGCCGCCGACCGGCTTGGGCAACGTCACCGCGGTGATGAGTTCGCCGGGCACCAGCGCCGTCTCGATGTGCGGCGTGTCGCCGGGCAGCCGGTGGAACTCCGCGATGGGAATCGTCCGCGTTGTCCCGTCGGCCCGCACCGTCTCCACCGTGGCGTCCAGCGCGCGCATGGCGACGGCCATGTCGCTGGGGTGGGTGGCGATGCAGGCGTCGCTCGACCCGACCACGGCGAGTTGCCGGCTGTAGCCGCCGATGGCGGCGCAGCCGCTGCCGGGCTGGCGTTTGTTGCAGGGCTGGTTGGTGTCGTAGAAGTAGGGGCAGCGCGTGCGCTGGAGCAGGTTGCCCGCCGTCGTCGCCTTGTTGCGCAGCTGGCCCGACGCCCCGGCGAGCAGGGCGCGCGACAGCACGCCGTAATCGCGCCGCACCCGTTGGTCGGCGGCCAGCGCCGTGTTGCGCACCAGCGCGCCGATGCGCAGCCCGCCGTCCGGCGTCGCTTCCAGCGTGTCGAGCTTCAGCCCGTTGACGTCGATCAGATGGGCCGGCGTCTCGATCTCAAGCTTCATCAGGTCGAGCAGGTTGGTGCCGCCCGCGATGAACTTGGCGCCCGGCCGGCGCTCGACCGCGGCGGCGGCGGCGGCGGGGGAGTCCGCCCGCTCGTAGGTGAAGGGTCTCATGCCTCCCTCCGTGCGACGTCCGAGATCGCATCGACGATGTTGGAATAGGCGCCGCAGCGACAGATGTTGCCACTCATCCGCTCCCGGTACTCGTCCACGGTGGCCTGCGGCGCCGCGGTCAGGTCGGCGGTGACGTGGCTGGGCACGCCGGCCTTGATCTCGTCCAGCATCGCCACCGCCGAACAGATCTGGCCCGGCGTGCAGTAGCCGCACTGGTAGCCGTCATGCTCTACGAAGGCGGCCTGCATGGGGTGCAGCTTGCCGGGCAGGCCCAGCCCTTCGATGGTGGTGACGCTGCCGCCCTCGTGCATCACGGCGAGCGTCAGGCAGGAGTTAATGCGCTGCCCGTCCACGATGACCGTGCAGGCCCCGCACTGGCCGTGGTCGCAGCCCTTCTTGGTGCCGGTGAGGTGAAGATGCTCGCGCAGCGCGTCGAGCAGCGTCGTCCGCGTGTCGAGTTCGAGGTCGCGGCGCTGCCCGTTCACGGTGAAGGTGACCTTGGACAGAACGGGCGACAGGGACGGCGCGTCGGCTCCGGTCGCGGGGGGTGGCATGGCGGTCTCTCCAACGGTGGCCGCCCGCGCCGGCGCCCGGAACGGCGTCGCCGTCAGCGCGGCGGTGGCGGCGGTCCCAAGCAGGAGGCCGCGCCGCGTCATGTCGAGGTCGCCGGAATGGTGCATCGGTGAAATCCTCTTCCCTTCCTGGCTGTAATCCCGGCCCCGCGGGGCGGGGCGCAGGCGTGCGGACGGCTCATCCGCTTGTGCGGATGGGGAAAAGCTAGGCCGTGCCGGTCCGTGGATTACCCGCCGGTCTCTGATAAGTCTTATGAAACGGATCAATGGAACGCAGCGGCCCTGCAGATGGTTGAACCGGGTTTGCCCGGCGCTTTCCTCATCCACTTGCCTTGATCCGCTTGCAGCGCACCGACATGATTGGCCGAGGCGGGGGATTGTCGATCCCGCAGGCAAAGGGCTGGGCAAAGGAAGGTGAGCGTTGGATCTGCGTCAGTTGCGGTATTTCATCGGCATCGTCGATGAAGGCTCCTTCACGGCCGCGGCTCAGAAGCTGAACGTCGCCCAACCGGCTCTCAGCCACAACATCCGCAATCTGGAGGCGGGCCTCGGAGTCAAGCTGCTGACCCGCGGCGTCCACGGGGTCAAGCCGACCGCCGCCGGCACCCGGCTGTACGAGCATGCGGAGATCATCCTGCGCCACGTCGCCCAGGCGACCGAACAGGTGCGCAACTGCTCGGGCACGCCGAGCGGGCTGGTAACCGTCGGCTTCACCTCGTCGGTGGCGCTGGTGGCGGCGGTTCCCCTGGTCCAGGCGGTCCGCGCCGAGCTGCCGCAGGTGTCGCTGCGGGTGGTCGAATCCTTCAGCGGAACGATCCTGGAATGGCTGAACGACGACCGGCTGGATTTCGGCTGCATCTACGACGTGACGCGGTCCCGCACCCTGCTGGCCGAATCGCTGGTGGGCGAGGACCTCTACCTGATCGGGCCGCCGGGCGGTGACGATGGCGAGATCGCCTTCGACGAGCTGGCCGGCAAGGACCTGATCCTGCCGAGCCGCCCGCACAACCTGCGCGACCGCATCGAACGGGTGGCGCGCGAGACCTGCACCATCGTCACCGTGGCGGTGGAGATCAACGGGCTCCCCCAGATCAAGGCGCTGGTCGCCAAGGGGGTGGGCTATTCGGTCCTGCCGATCTCGGCGGTGATGGAGGAATGGCGGGCGGGCCAGGTCTCCGCCCGGCTGATCGTTTCGCCATCCCTGCGCCGCTCGGTCCATCTCTGCCGGCCCCGCGGCGCCCCGGTGACCGAAGCCGCGGCGGCGGTGCGCGAGACCTTCCTGCGGGTGGTGCGCGATCTGGTCGGCGGCGGCGACTGGCCCGGCACCCTCCTGCTGGACGAGGAAGCGGCGGCGTCCTAGCACACGGACGAAGACATGGGATTCACACCGTGCCGGCGGCGGACCGCTGATGTTCCGGGTACCAGGATGTGAACTTGATCGCGCCGACGAGCGCCAGCACGGTCGCGACGATGCCGAAGCGAGGCGGAAGATCGGGCCGGTAGAGCAGGACGATGTCCGCGATCACCAGCACGAGGAACGCCAGAGCCCACACGCCCGTGATCACGTAATTGGTGTGGATGAAGCGCGGGCTGTCCCAGAATTCATGGGCAACCTGCTCCCGCGCATACTGCAGCGTGAAGGGGCGCCGCAGCGCGATGGAGATCAGCACGATCAGCAAGAGCCCGGCATCGACGAGCAGCCGGACCCCCATGACGGACCAAGTCGGTCCGCCTGCCACGGCGTAGAACGCCAACCCACCGAACAGCAGCACCGTGCCGACTTCAAGGATTTTCGGTGTCCTGCCGGGGCTCATCCAGTCGCGCAGCAGCATGGTGGCTGAAACGAGAGCACCGGCGATGAGTCCCTCCACGGGCCCGACCAGTCGGTCGAGGACGGCGAAGGCAATGAAGGGCGCGAAGGCCAGGAGAATTCCCATCACGTCTCCTTTCCAGCCGAGGGGTCGGCCCATCGGAAGGCTGCGGACGCCGAACGAGACACGTCGTCGAAGCTGAACCGTCGCATCGACGACGACAAGGAGGCTGCCCGCATAGGTGGATGGGAATTGCGAGTATGACCGCCCCAACCAAACGACTGGTGCACGGCCCCATTCAAAAGGTTCGGGGAGCCGGTCGATTTTTGCGGGGATGTCCTCGACCTTGGCGGCAAAGGCCGGATCGCTGCAACGCTTGACGGCGCGCAGGCGATGGGGCTGACGACGATTGGCCTCATAGCGCTTCGTTATGCGATGCATGCCCCATCTGTATTGGATCGGGGCCGGTCCGGCTGTTTACCATCGCGGCCACGGACGATTGGCCCTGGCTTACAGCGGAGACTTTGCACGATGACTTTACCCCTGTCAGGACGGCTCGTCGTCTCGCTGGAGCAGGCGGTGGCGGCGCCGCTCTGCACGTCGCGCCTCGCCGACGCCGGGGCGCGAGTCATCAAGATCGAACGGCCGGAGGGCGACTTCGCCCGCGGCTACGACGCCGTCGTCCACGGGCAGAGTTCCTATTTCGTCTGGCTCAACCGCGGCAAGGAATCGGTCGTCCTCGACATAAAGACGCCCGAGGACGCCGAGCTGCTGGAGCGGCTGATCGCCCGCGCCGACGTCTTCGTGCAGAATCTGGCGCCGGGCGCGGCGGAGCGGGCCGGTTTCGGGTCGGACGCCCTGCGGCGGCGCCATCCCCGGCTGATCACCTGCGACATCTCCGGTTATGGCGACGACGGCCCCTACCGCGACATGAAGGCCTACGACCTGCTGGTGCAGAGCGAGACCGGGCTGGCCTCCATCACCGGATCGCCGGACCAGCCGGGGCGCGTCGGCGTGTCGGTGGCCGACATCGCCTGCGGCATGAACGCCTACACCGGCGTGCTCCAGGCCCTGCTGGAGCGCGACCGCAGCGGCGAGGGGTCGGCGGTGGCCGTGTCCCTCTTCGATTCGCTGGCGGAGTGGATGATGGTGCCGCTGATGCACCACGACCATGGCGGCAAGGCGCCGGGACGGGTCGGGCTGATGCACCCGAGCATCGCCCCCTATTCCGCCTTCGCCCTGGCCGATGGCCGGCAGGTGGTGCTGTCGATCCAGAACGAGCGCGAATGGGTGGCCTTCTGCGCCGACGTGCTGCTTCGGCCGGAGCTGGCGACCGACGAGCGCTTCTCGACCAACAACCGCCGCGTCGCCAACCGCCCGGAGCTGGACGCGCTCGTCGCCGCCATCTTCCAAACCATGGACCACGCCGAGGCGGTGCACCGCCTGAACCGCGCGCGCACCGCCTTCGGCTCGTTGAACGAGGTGGCGGACCTGTCCGCCCACGCGCAGCTGCGCCGCGTGACCGCCGAGACGCCGGGCGGACCGGTCGACGTGGTGGCACCGCCGGTGCAGGTGCGCGGCCGACCCTACGCCTCCGGCGCCGTTCCGGCGCTGGGCCAACACACCGACGCCGTCCGGCGTGAGATCTTCGAACCGACGCCGTCCGGCGTCAAACCGTCGAACGATAAGGGGGGAGCATGACTATGGACCATTTGCGCGATTGGATCGGCCGGTCGGAAGGCGCCGAGGACGTCGCGTCGCCGGTGGCGCTGACCGGTCTGGCGGCGACGCTCGACCACGACACCCCGCCCTGGCCGGCGGGCGAGGTGCCGCCGCTCGGGCATTGGCTGTATTTCCTGCCGAAGGCGCTTCAGCGCGACATCGCCGAGGACGGCCACCCGCACAAGGGGGGCTTCCTGCCGCCGGTGGAGTTGCCCCGCCGCATGTGGGCCGGCGACACCCTGACCTTCCACCGCCCCATCCGCAGCGGCGAGGCGATCACCCGCCGCTCGACCATCGAGGAGGTCACTCCCAAGGAGGGGCGGTCGGGCCGGATGGTCTTCGTGAAGGTCCGGCACGAGATCAGCACCGCCGGCGGCCTCGCCATCACCGAGTTCCACGACATCGTCTACCGCGAGGCCGCCAAGCCCGGCGACGCCCCCGTCCCCGGCGAGCGTCCAGCGGGCGAGGCGGTGTGGCAGCGGCGCATCCAGCCCGATCCGGTGCTGCTGTTCCGCTATTCGGCCCTGACCTTCAACGGCCACCGCATCCATTACGACCGCGACTATTGCCGCGACGTCGAGGGCTATCCGGGGCTGGTGTTCCACGGCCCGCTCAGCGCCACCATGCTGATGGACCTGTTCCTGCGCGAGAATCCAGGGGCACGGGTGACCGGCTTCCGCTTCCGGGCGAAGCGGCCGCTGTTTGACATCCATCCGTTGACCCTGTGCGGCGCCCCGACCGAAACCGGCGCCACGCTGTGGGTGACCGACCACGAGGGCTTCGTCGCCATGTCCGCCGAGTTGGAGGCCGAACGGTCATGACGGCGACGCATCGCGGCACGGTTGGAGGAGGCGTCTGATGTCCCTGCCGTATCAATCCTACCTCTTCGTCCCGGCCGACAACGCGAAGCTGCTGGAGAAGGCCCACCAGCGCGGGGCGGACGCCCTCATCCTCGACCTCGAGGACGCGGTCCTGCCCGTCGGCAAGCCGGACGCCCGCCGCGGGCTGCCTGCGCCGATCGACCGGCTGCACGGGCTGGGCGTGCCGGTGCTCGTGCGGATCAACAGCGGCTGGCGCGACGCCGTCGCCGACCTGGAGGCCGCGGTGCGTCCCGGCGTGGTCGCCCTGGTGGTGCCCAAGGCCGAGGACGCCGGGGCGCTGCGCGTCCTCTCCGCTATGATCGCGGAGTGGGAGGCGGAGCGCGGCCTGACGCCGGGCGCCATCGGCCTCGTCGCCCTCATCGAGAGTCCGCTGGGGCTGGAGCGGCTGGCCGAGATCGCCGCCGTCCCGCGCGTGGCGGCCCTGGCACTGGGCAGCGAGGATTTCGCGCTGACGCTGGGGGTGGAACCGACCGAGGCGCTGCTCGCCCTGCCGTGCCGCCAGATCGCGCTGGCCGCCGCCGCCCGCGGCCTCGCGGCGATCGGCCTGCCCGGCTCGCTGGCCGAGTTCCGAGACCTCGACGCCTACCGCGCCATGGTGGCGCAGGCGCGGGCCGTCGGCATGACCGGCGCGCTGTGCATCCACCCGGCCCAGTTGCCCGTGGTCCGCGACGTCTTCTCCCCCTCCGCCGCCGACGTGGCCTGGGCCGGGCGGGTGGTCGCGGCGTGGGACGAGGCACAGGCGGTGGGACGCGGCGCCGTGTCGGTAGACGGGCGCATGGTCGACCGCCCCGTCACCGAGCGGGCGAAGGCCATTCTGGCCCACAGCGCCGCTACAATCAAAAACGCAGGGTGACGAGACATGAAAACCAGCATCGGTCAGGGCTTCGACGAGATCCGCGACGCCGTGCGCGCTCTGTGCGCCGAATTCCCCAGCGAGTATCACCGCCGCATCGACGAGGAGCGCGGCTATCCCGAGGAATTCGTGGACGCGCTGACCAAGGCCGGCTGGATGGCCGCCCTGATCCCGGAGGAATATGGCGGCTCGGGCCTCGGCCTGACCGAAGCCTCCGTGATCATGGAGGAGATCAACCGGTCGGGCGGCAATTCCGGTGCCTGCCACGGCCAGATGTACAACATGAACACGCTGGTCCGGCACGGCTCGGAGGAGCAGCGGCGCCGCTATCTGCCGAAGATCGCGGCGGGCGAGTTGCGCCTCCAGTCGATGGGCGTCACCGAGCCGACCACCGGCACCGACACCACCCGCATCAAGACCCGGGCGGAGAAGAAGGGCGACCGCTACGTCATCAACGGGCAGAAGGTGTGGATCTCCCGCGTCCAGCATTCCGACCTGATGATCCTGCTCGCCCGCACCACCCCGCTCGATCAGGTGCGCAAGAAGTCGGAAGG
Organism: Azospirillum brasilense; assembly: GCF_022023855.1. Classification (NCBI taxonomy): domain Bacteria; kingdom Pseudomonadati; phylum Pseudomonadota; class Alphaproteobacteria; order Rhodospirillales; family Azospirillaceae; genus Azospirillum; species Azospirillum brasilense. Next base: position 1,888,050 of record NZ_CP059450.1, on the reverse strand, counting down.
CATGTCGATCTTCATCGTCGACATCAAGGAGGCGATGACCAAGGGCATGACCGTCCAGCCCATCCGCAACATGGTCAACCATGAGACCAACGAGCTGTTCTTCGACAATCTGGAAATCCCCGCGGAGAACCTGATCGGCGAGGAGGGCCAGGGCTTCAAGTACATCCTGACCGGCCTCAACGCCGAGCGGGTGTTGATCGCGGCGGAATGCATCGGCGACGGCTATTGGTTCATCGACAAGGTCTGCGATTACACCCGCGACCGTCAGGTCTTCGGCCGCCCGATCGCCCAGAACCAGGGCGTGCAGTTCCCCATCGCCGAGAGCTTCATCGAGGTGGAGGCCGCCAACCTGATGCGCTTCGAGGCCTGCCGCCTCTACGACGCCGGGGAGCCCTGCGGCGCGCAGGCCAACATGGCGAAGTATCTGGCCGCCAAGGCCTCGTGGGAGGCGGCGAACGCCTGCCTGCAGTTCCATGGCGGCTTCGGCTTCGCCAGCGAATACGACGTGGAGCGCAAGTTCCGCGAGACCCGGCTGTATCAGGTGGCGCCCGTCTCCACCAACCTGATCCTGGCCTATGTCGCTGAGCATGTTCTGGACCTGCCGAAGTCCTACTGACCGGACAGGTGTTCCCGGGGCCTAATTCCCCATCGGTGCCGGAGGTGGCCTGAAAGCCGCCTCCGGGTTTGAGCTGGTCCGCCGCCCGAAAGAAAAAAGGCGGGTGCCGGAGCCCGGAAGGCCTCGTCACCCGCCTTCTTTTTTGGAATGCGCTCCGGCCCCGCCGCCTCAGCCGAACCAGCCGGCGACGTTGCCGGTCTGGCCGAGGATGGTGATGCGGTTGCCTCCGCCAACGTCGAGGGTGGTGTTGCCGCCCTCCACCCGCGCCGAGCGGATCACCGCGCCGAGGTCCATGCCGGCGTCGTAGAGCGCCAAACGGTCCACACCCGCCTGGAAGTCCATCACCACCGATCCGCCCGATGCCCGACCGAAGGCGAAGACGTCCGCCCCGGCGCCGCCCCACAGCGTGTCCGCACCGCCGTCGGCGAACAGCACGTCGTTGCCAGCCCCGCCGTTCAGCAGGTCGTTGCCCGCCCCGCCGAACAGCGTGTCGTTGCCGTCCTCGCCGAACAGCGTGTCATCGCCGCCGTCGCCGCTGGCCAGGTCGTCGCCCGCGCCGAGACCGATCAGGTCGCGCCCCGCCCCGCCCAGCGCCACGTCGTTGCCCAACCCGCCGCTGATCGTGTCGTCGCCCGCGTCGCCGATCAGGAAGTCGTTGCCAGCCCCGCCGAACAGCAGGTCGTTGCCCGCCCCGCCGGACAGCGTGTCGGCGCCCTCCTCGCCGCTCAGCGTGTCGGCGCCCTCCTCGCCGAACAGGATGTCGTGGCCGGTCCCGCCGAACAGCGCGTCGTTGCCGACGCCGCCACCGACCAGGTCGTTGCCCTCGCCGCCGAACAGCCAGTCGTCGCCCTCGCCGCCCATCACCACGTCGTCGCCGTCGTCGCCGTACAGCGTGTCGTTGCCGCCGGCGCTGGCGATCGTGTCGTTGCCGCCGCCGCCGTGCAGGATGTCGTCGCCGGCCCCCAGATACATGTACTGCTGGTGGTCGTCGCCGTAGACGATCTGCTCGCCGTCGCCGCCGACCAGCGTGGCGTTGCCGACCACCGCCGCGAATTCGACGTTGTCGAGCTGGATGGTCACCGGACCCGCCGCCGCCGAGGTGTTGAGCACCACCGCGGTCGGCGCCGTGCTGGCGGTGCCGGTGCCGCCCAGCGTGTTGCCGGTCACCTTGGTCTGCACCGCCTGGCCGGCGGCCACCCCCGGCGTGCTGAAGTCGATGGCGCGCACCAGGAGCTGGGCCTGGGCGGAGAGCACCGAGAGGAAGCCGTCGCCGCCGCCGGTCAGGTTGCCGCGCGAGGCGGTGCCGGCGTCGGTGCGCGCCTCGATGGCGGCGATCAGGCCGGTCAGCCCGGTCTGCGCCTCCGCGGCGGTCTGCCGCTCGGCGCTGCCGCTGGTGGTGACGGCCACCCCGTTGGAGACGCTGACCGTCAGGGTGGTGACGGTGGACACCGCACCGGTCTGCCGGTCGACCACCTGCTCGCGCACCACTGGCACGTCGGCGAGATCGGCGTTGGCGGTGCTGCTGTCCTCGACCCGGCCTTCATTGCTGGCCGCGATGGTCACGGTGGTGACGCGCTTCCCATCGCCGCCGGTGGTGACCGCGCCGTTGACGGTGGCGCCGTCCACGGTGGCGACCGGCGGCGGGGCGACCGGGGCGGGCTTCTCCGCGGTGGCGGTGAGCTTCTGCGTCGCCGCGGTGAAGGGCGGCGAGGCGTTGCCCGCCGGATCGGTCAGGCCGAGGGTCAGGGTGAGCGTGCCGTCGCCCAGGCCGGCGAGGTCCAGCCCGGTCACCCGCATGGTCGGGCCGCTCATCACGCCGCTGCCGGTGACTTGGCCGCCGCCGGCCGAGGTGATCGTCCAGGTGAAGCTGGTCCCGGCCTCGCCGCCGCTGATGGTGAAGGCGGCGCTGGACTGCTCGATGGCGTCGATGCTGTCGTCCTCGAACAGCACGGTCGCGGTCGGGGCGGTGGTGTCGACGGTCAGCGACTGCGTGCCGGGGGCTGAGACGTTGCCCGCCGCGTCGGTGGCGGTGGCCGAGACGGGGTTGGCGCCGTTCGGGTTGAGGCTCAGCGTGCCGGTGACCGGTGTGGCCGTGGCGAGGTCGAGGCTCCAGGCGCCGCCGTTCGTGGCGGTGGTGGTGTAGGTGGCGCCGCCGACGGTGACGGTGACGGTGCTGCCGGCCTCGGCCGAACCGGTGAGGGTCGGGGTGGTGCTGTTGCTCAGCGCCGTGGTGACGGTCGGGGCGTTCGGCAACGTGGTGTCGATGACCAGCGATTGGATGGCCGGCGCCGAGACGTTGCCCGAGGCATCGGTCGCCGTCGCAGAGATCGGGTTGGCGCCGTTGGCGTTGAGGCTCAGCGAACCGGCGGTCGGCGTCGCCGTGGCGAGGTCGATGCTCCAGGCCCCGTCAGTGGCGATGGTGGTGTAGGTGGCGCCGCCGATGGTGACGGTGACGGTGCTGCCGGCTTCGGCCGTGCCGGTGAGGGTCGGGGTGGTGCTGTTGCTCAGCGCGGCGCTGGTCACCACCGGGGCGTTGGGCAGCGTGGTGTCGATAACCAACGATTGGGTGCCCGGCGCCGAGACGTTGCCCGCCGCGTCGGTGGCCGTCGCCGAGACGGGGTTGGCACCGTTGGCGTTGAGGCTCAGCGACCCGGCGGTCGGCGTGTCGGTAGCGAGATTGATCGACCAGTTCCCACCCGTCGCGGTGGTGCTGTAGGTCGCCCCACCGACCGTGACGGTGACGGTACTGCCGGCTTCGGCCGTGCCGGTGAGGGTCGGGGTGGTGCTGTTGCTCAGCGCCGTCGTGGCGGTCGGAGCGTTGGGCGGGGTGGTGTCGATAACCAACGATTGGGTGCCCGGCGCCGAGACGTTCCCCGCCGCGTCGGTGGCCGTCGCCGAGACGGGGTTGGCACCGTTGGCGTTGAGGCTCAGCGACCCGGCGGTCGGCGTGTCGGTGGCGAGATTGATCGACCAGTTCCCACCCGTCGCCGTGGTGCTGTAGGTCGCCCCACCGACCGTGACCGTCACCGTGCTGCCGGCCTCCGCCGTGCCGGTGAGGGTCGGGGTGGCGCTGTTGGTCAGCGCCGCTGAGGTCACCGACGGAGCGGTCGGAGCGGTGGTATCGACCGTCAGCGTCTGCATGCCGGGAGTGGACGTGTTGTTGGACGCGTCCGTGGCGGTGACCGAAACCGGATTGGTTCCGTTGGCGTTCAGGCTCAGCGCCCCGGCGGTCGGCGTGGCCGTGGCGAGGTTGATGCTCCAGGTCCCGCCCGTCGCCGTGGTGCTGTAGGTGGCCCCACCCACCGTGACGGTCACCGTGCTGCCGGCCTCCGCCGTGCCGGCCAGGGTCGGGGTGGCGCTGTTGCTCAGCGCCGCGCTGGTGACCACCGGAACCGCGGGAGCCGTCACGTCGGCCACGTTGACCACCGCGCTGACGCCGGAGATGGTCGCGCTGCCGGTGGCGCCGCCGCTGTCGGTCAGGCCGGCGATGGCCACCGTGCGGTTGCCCAGCGTCGCCGTCGCGCTGGTGTTCTTGTAGGTGACGCCGCCAAGCAACGCGTTCATCTGCGCGTCGCTGCGCTCCAGCCCGCTGACCGTCACCGTGGCGACGCCGCCGACCACCGACACGGTGACGCTGGCGTTGCCGCCCGCAACGCCCAGGCCGGTCAGGGTGGCGGTGGCGCCGTTGGTCAGGGCGACATCCGTGCCGCCGATGGTCAGAACCTCGGTGGCGTCGACCACGCCGCTGACGGTGAACACCGCGCCGCGGAAGCTCTGCCCCGCCTCCACCGTGGAGGCCGCCACGCCGCTGAACAAGCTGGTCGACGCGTCCACCCCGACGCCGAAGGTCTTGCTGCCGCCGGTCGCGGTCAGGGTCGGCACGGCGTCGACGGTGATCGTCACGGTGGCGCTGCCCGTGCTGTAGGCGTCCGTGCTGGTGTCGGCGGTGCCGCCCGCGGTGCCGCTGGTCAAGTCCCACGCTTTGAAGGTCAGGCCGCCGGTGTCGGTGTTGGGGAAGCCCGACCCGCTCGGCACGAAGCGCACGCGGTCCGACCCGGCGAGCAGCAGCGCCGCGCCGTTGGACGAGCCCGTGGGAATGTCCGTCCAGGCGCCGGTGCCGACCTTGTACTGCCAGGTGCCGTTTGTGTTGGTCACCCCGGTGACGGCGATGCCCAGTGGAACGACGGTGACCAGCGGGAACGGGCTGTTGTACTCCGCGTCGGTGGCGGTGCCGGCGGAGGCCAGCAGGGCGGTGACCGTCGTCCCGGTGTTGGCGGCGTCGGCGATGCCCTGGTCGATGGCGGTCAGGCTGCGGACGTCGTTGGACAGGACCGGGCTGTCGTTGGCGCCGCTGAAGTTGAGGGTGAGCTGCTTCTCGACGGTCCGGTTGCCGTCGGAGACGGTGAAGGTGCTGGTGCCCTGCATCGGCCCGGCGGGTACGCCGTTGAGGAAGGCGGCGTCGAACACGTAGGCGTAGTGGCCGGTCTGGCTGTTGACGTAGGAGGTGCCGCCCGGCCCGGTGGACCAGGTGTCGTAGGTGATACCGTTGCTCAGCGTGACGCTGCCGTACTGGAGCGGGGAGGCCTGCGATCCGGCGATGGAGTAAGTCAGCGTGTCACCTTCCAAATCGGTCGCGGAGAGCTGTCCGTCGATCAGCGGGAAGGTGTCGTTGGCGGCGGTGTCGACGAGGGTCGGCGGGATGGTGGGGACGGCCAGGACCGGCGGAGCGTTGGTGTCGATGCGGTCGTTGTTCTGGCTGATCGGGGTGGTGTAGGGGGTGTTGGCGTTGCTGGCGCTGTCGACCAGGACGATGTTGACCGGGATGTCCTGGTTGGCGGCGAGGTTGCCGGTGCGCTGGCCGTCAGCGGTGACGGTGAAGGTGGCGGTGTAGGTGGTCGCGTTGAGCCGGGTCAGGTTGCCGAGCGCGAAGCCGCCGACCGTGCTGCCGGTGCCCAGCGTGTAGGTGTCGCTGTCCGACGCCACGGTGATGGTCACCGTCACCGTGTCGCCAACCTTGGCCGGCTGGTTGGGGATGGTGACGTTGGTGATCGACGGTGGTGTCGTGTCGGGGGTGCTGTTCGTCACAGACTGGTTGGTGACGGTGGATGGAGCATTGCTCGCGGTGTCGGTCAGGGTGCCGGTGCCCGGATCGTAGTCGAGCGTCACCGTCTGGCCCTGGGTCACCGCCGAGGCCAGCGTGAAGGTCAGCGTGGTGGTGCCGGACCCGCTGGCGTAGGTCGCCGCACGGCTCTGGCCGGCGACCGTGACGGTCAGGCCGGCGGCGCTGCTCGCCGACATGGCTTCGGCGAAGGTCACCGTCAGCGTCGTGCCGTTCACCGCCGCCGAAGCGATGGTCGGCCGGTTCGCGTCGATGCGGTCGGCGCCCTGGCTGATCGCCGTGGTGTAGGGGGTGTTGGAGTTGCTGGCGGTATCGGTCAGCACGATGTTGACCGGCACGTCCGAACCCGCCGCGACATCGGTGCCGCCGCTGGTCACCGTGAAGGTCGCGGTGTAGGTGGTCGCGTCGACCTTGGTCAGGTTGCCGAGCGCGAAGCCGCCGACGGTGCTGCCGGTGCCCAGCGTGTAGGTGTCGCTGTCCGACGCCACGGTGATCGTCACCGTCACCGTGTCACCGATCTTCATCACGGCGTCGGGGATCGACACCGCTGTGATCGACGGCGGTGTCGTGTCGGTGGCGACCGGCGGCAGGGAGACGTAGGTGTCCGTACCGCTCAGCGTCAATGTCTGATAGGGCGTGTAGATGGTCTCGACACCGGACACGAAGACGGTGCCGGCGGTGTCGGTGATGGTCACCACATCGTTGCCGGTGCCGCCGATCACGGTTTCCAGCCCCTCGACCTGGACCGTGTTGCCGCCGGGGCCGAGATAGACAACGTCGGTGCCCCCATTGCCGACGATGGATTCGACGGCCGACACCGTCATGGTGGCGCCCCGGGTGGTGCGCACCGTCACCACGTCGTTGCCGGTGCCGCCGATCAGGGTTTCCAGCGCCTCCACCTGGATGGTGTTTCCGCCGGTGCCGAGGACGATGACGTCGTTGCCCGCCTTGCCGACGACGGATTCGATCGCCGAAACCGCGATGGTCATGCCGTTGTTGTCGAGCGCGACGACCAGATCGTCACCGGAACTGCCGATCAACGTCTCGACCAGCGACACCAGCATCGTGCTGCCGGTGGTGCTCCAGGGGATGGTCTGGTCGCCGACGATCGGGCTCCCATCCCGGAGCGTGATGTTGACGACGTCGTTGCCGCCACCGCCGATCAGGGTGCTGAGACTTGCCACCGTGATGGTGTTGCCGACGTCGAGGAGGATGGCGGCGCTTCTACCGCCGTTTCCGTTGACGGCGGCGCCGCCGACGATCGTTTCGATCGACGATATGGCGACGGTGCCGCCGCCGGTCCGCAAATCGGCCGTACCGGTCCTGAAGGCCAACGTCGCGATGTCGTTGCCGGTGCCGCCGATGAGCGTTTCCAGGAAGGCGACGCCGATCGTGTTGCCGCCGTTGGCCAGGAAGATCGTGTCGTTGCCGGCGGCCCCAACCGCGTTGCCAAGGAGGATCTCGATGCCCTGCACGAGCATCGTGTTGGTGCCGCCACCGATGGTGGCGATCATGTCCAGGCCGTCGGTCCCGATCACCGTCTCCATCATGGACACTGCCATGGTGGCGCCGGTGGAGCCTGCCCCGTCGAGCCTGATGACGTCTTTGCCGGCGCTGCCGACCAGCGATTTCAGATACCCCACCGACATGGTGTTGCCGGTGGTGCCCGCGAGAGTGATAAGCGCGGTGCCGGTGGTCGCGCCGATGATCGTCTCGAGCGATTCCACCACCATGGTGGTGCCGGTGCTCGTCAACAGAACCCGGTCGTTGCCGGAACCGCCGATCAGCGTCTCGAGAGCCTGGACCGTGATCGTGTTGCCGCCCGTGCCGGCCAGCGTCACGACATCCGTCCTCTGGCCCGATGTGCCGCCGATGAGGCGATCGAGGTTGGACACGGTCAGGGTCTGACCCTGGGTGTTGAGCCTCACGCCTTGGGTGCTGCCGTTGCCGACGATCCCCGACCAAGCCTCCGTCGAGGAGAACACATAGTCCGAGCCGCCCGCGAGCGTCAGTGTTCCACCAGCAGCCATCTCATCCCTCTTGCATCGGCGTTTTTGGCTCCGCAGCCGTGGCAGCAAGAGCGTGGCAGTCTCCACAGACTGGCCGCTACCTCTTAAAAGCGGGTAAATAATGTTAATGCTTTATAAGCGTCAGCCTGCCCAAAACCCGAATTCCTGTGGTGGCATTGATCCTGCCGGCCAAATCCAGCTTGGCGCGTTGGCGACGCCGCACTTCAGCTTGACGGGACCGGATGGTTATGAATCACGATCATTTGCCCATGCCGCTCCTCGTTTGTCGCTCTCTAGTTGATTTTTTCTGGAGATAGGCAATTCATTTTGTAACGGTGTATTCGTAAAAACGGCTATTGATTACAAAATGCATCAGTATGAATCCAAAGATTGCGGTCATGCGTGCGATTGCCCGGTCACGGCATCGTCCACCGGAGCGGGAGGTTGACAGTCACGCGATCAAACGAGCCTATGGACCCAGCGTGGTCTGTCGGTCCGGCCACGGCCAGCCGGGGGGACGGGGATGGATCATGCGCAGGCCACGACCAGTCTGGAGGCCCTCCTCGCGGCCAATCCCCGTGACGGCGCCGCCTGGAGCATGCTCGGCCATCTTCTGCGCCGTACGGGAAAACTGGACGGCGCCATCGCCTGCCACCGGAGGGGCTTGGAGGTCGCGTCGGAGAACGCCAGCATCTGGAGCAATCTGGGCAATGCCCTGGTGGAGGCTGGCCGGTTCGACGAGGCTTTGGCCGCGCATGGCGAGGCGCTGCGGCTTGAACCGCATGCCCCGGCTTTCCTCTTCAACAGCGCCGTGGCCCTGCGCAAGGCGGGGCGCTTCAAGGACACGCTCGCGATGATCGGGCGGGCGGCGGCGGGTGGGACCGCCACGCCCGAGTTGCGGTGGGAACGGGCGCTCGCCCGGCTCCAGATCGGCGACTACGTCCACGGCTTTACGGATTACGAGGCGCGGCGCGGGCTCGCCGCTTACTATGGCCGGCCACCTTCGGAACGGGCCTGGAACGGTGGATCGTTGGACGGGCGCACCCTCTACCTGTTCACCGAGCAGGGATTCGGCGATGCCATCCTGGCGGCGCGCTACGTGCCGCTGGTCAGGGAGCGGGGCGGCCGGATCCTGTACGACTGCCATCCGGAGTTGCGCCGGGTGCTGTCGGGGCTGGGTGTCGACGCCGTCCTGCAACCGGGAGATCCGCCGCCGGCCTTCGACGTCGAGGCGTCGCAGATGAGCCTGCCGGGCCTGTTCGGCACCACGCTGGCCTCGGTCCCGCCGCCGGTGACCCTGACCGTTCCGGACTCGTCCCGCGTGAAGGCCGCCCATCGGCTCGGCGCACGGGAACCGGGCACGCTGCGCGTCGGGATCGTGTGGTCGGGGCGGGTGACCTTCGGCGACAACGGCCGGCGCGCCACCAGCCTCGCCCGGTTCCTGCGCTTCGCCGAGGTGCCGGGCGTGCGGCTGTACAGCCTTCAGAAAGGGCCGCCCGAGGCCGAACTCGCGGACAGCGGCGTCGCCGGCCACTTGGTGACGCCGCTCGGCCCCGACCTGGACGATTTCGCCGACACGGCGGCGATGCTGGAACAGCTCGACCTCGTCATCATGACCGACAGTTCCGTGGCGCATCTCGCCGGGTCCCTCGGCAAGCCGGTCTGGAACCTCGTGCAGCACGTCCCCTATTGGATCTACGGCTTTTCCGGTGATCGCACGCCGTGGTACCCGACGATGCGGCTGTTCCGCCAAGGCCCCGACCAGGATTGGGAGCCGGTGTTCGCCCAGGCGGTGGATGCCCTGCGCGAGGAGGTCCGCCGCCGCACCGGCCGGTGATACGGCCGGCGTCGGGCGCTCAGCATTCCGCCGCCGCGCTCCGATCACCCCCGAGCCAGAGCCTCCACATGTCGCGGTAGGCCGCCTCGACCGCTGCCGCGAAGCCGCGATGGTCGCTGAGCGCCGAGCGTTCCATCCGTTCCCTCATGCCGCGGCGCAGCGTGGTCAGGCGCCCGGTGTCGCCGGCCAATGCGACGGCAGCCTCGATATAGCCGGCCTCGTCCGCGGCGATGAACTCGGCCAGCCCACACTGGGTCAGCAGGCTGGCGCCCACCCGCGCGACGTGATGACGGCCGGCGAGCGTAACCACTGGCACCCCCATCCACAGCGCCTCGCAGGTGGTGGTGGTGCCGTTGTAAGGGAAGGGATCGAGGCCGATGTCGATCCGGTCGTAGGCCTGCAGGTGATGATCGATCACATCCATCGGGGGAAGCAGATCGACACGGCCGGGGTCAACGCCGTTGCCGGCGAATTGCCGGAGATAACGTTCCCGCGTCGGCGCGTCGCCGAAGGCGCGGCTCTTGAGGATCAGGCGGGCGGATGGCACATGGACCAGGATGGCCGACCAGACCCGCACCACCTCCGGCGTCACCTTGGCGGCGTTGTTGAAGGACCCGAAGGTCACGAACCCGTTGGCCAGCGCCGGCGGTTCGTCGCGCGCGGTGACGAAGCGCAACGGCTGGAAGGCGAGAAACCCCTTGGGCAGGCGGACCAGCCGCTCGGCGTGCCAGGCGTCGGTGAGGCCCGGCGGGGTCGGCGACCGCGTCGGTCAGGCGGTGGTCGATCGCCGGCATGCCGGTGGTGTCGGGATAGCCCAGCCAGGCGACCTGGATCGGGGCCGGCTTGCGGGCGAACAGCAATGGCCGGCTGTGCGCCGTGTGGCCGGCCAGATCGACCAGGATGTCGATGCGGTCGCGCTCGACCAGCGCGGCCGCGGCCGCGTCGTCCAGGGCGGTCAACGACCGCCAGCCGTCGGCCAGGCTCCTCATGCGTTCGGTGATCGCGTCGTGATGGTTCGAGGTGGCGTAGCAGAACACCTCGACCGCACCGCGGTCGTGCTCGCGCAGCAGGGGCTCGATGAAATGGGCGCAGGCGTGGGCGCGGAAGTCAGGCGAGACATAGCCCACCCGCAGCCGCCGGCCGGGGATCCGGTCATTTGAGAATTGCCGGTCCCGCGGCATCAGCGGCCGGGCGTGCCGCTCGTTCCAGTGCGTGTGGGCGCGGGTGATGACCTCGGGCGGCACCCAGGGCGTGTAATGCAGGGCAAACAGCAGGTTGGAATGGAGCAGGGCCAGATCGGGGTGGCGTTCAACCCCGCTTTGGAAGACCGCGATGGCCTCGGTGATCCGTCCTTGCTCCTTCAGCGCCTCGCCGAGGTTGACGACGGGTTGCGGCAGGTCGGGCTGCGCCTGCATCGCCATCCGGTAGCAGTCCACGGCGCGGCTCGATTCCCCGAGGTCGCGGTGGACGTCGCCCATGTTGCTGTGGGCCCCGCCCATGCCGGGCTTCAGCCGCACCGCCCGGCGGTAGGCGGCGATCGCCCGCTCGGGCTGCCGCTCCGTCTTCAGGAGGTTGCCGGCGTTGAACCAGGCGTCGGCGTAGTCCGGGCACAGGGACAGCGCCACCCGCACCGCCGCCAGCGCCTCCGCCGGCCGGTCGAGGTCGGCCAGCGCGCAGGAGAGATTGCTGCGGATCGGCGCATCGTCCGGCAGCGCCGCGACAGCCCGGCGGTAGCAGGCGACGGCCTCCTCCCACCGGCCCACGGTGCGCAGCAGGATGGCCAGATTGTTGTTGGCGTGGGCGTGTCCGGGATCGTCGCGCAGGATCTCCCGGTAAGCGGCCTCGGCGGCGGCGTGCCGGCCCGCCCGATGATGCTCCAGGGCGGCGGCGAAGCGTTGGAGCGCCATTCCGGCCGGGTCCGCCATCAGCGCAGGCCCGCGTCGTCGAGGATGGCGAGCAGCCGGTCCGCCGCGCGGCTCCAGGGGAAGCCCTGCACCAGATGGTCGCGGGCCGACGGGTGGCCGGTGCCGTCGCCGCGGATGATGGCGGTCAGGATGTCCGCCGCCGCGTCCTCGTCCGGGTCCCACCAGTCGAGCCCGTGGAACGGCGGGTAGGCCTGCTCGCTGTAGGGCAGGCGCGCGGGGCGTACAGCCGCCGGGATCAGGCGGGCCACCCGGTCGTCGAGATAATCCACATAGGCCGAATGGCGCGGCGCGATCAGGCTCAAGCCCATGGCACCCGCCTTGGAGAGGGGAAGGTCCCAGCCCTCGCCGTGCGACATGCTCCAGTAATGGTTGGCCGCCCGCATCAGCCCCGTCATGTCGGCGTCCGACAGGAGCTGGTTGATCAGCACCACCGGCGCCGCGTCGGCCATCCGCTTTCCGACGGCGGCCTCCGTCCGCCGGACCAGATCGCCGAGTTCCGCGCCGAACGCCGGGTTTCTTCCGTTGCCCAGCTTCAGGATGAGCACCGCGTCGTCGGCGGGCGCCGTGCCGCGCAGCCAGACCCGCAGCAGCCCGTCGATGTTCTTGCGGGGAATGAAATCCGAAACGTTGAGGAAACGGTGCCGGTAGCTGGAAACCCGACGCCCGCGCGTATCGATCAGTGTCGGCACGGGACCGTCGGCGGCGCTGTCCTCCGGGTCGACCCCCAAGGGGCAGACCCGCAGGCGTTCCTCCGGAAAGCCCTGCGCCGCCCAGGCCGCACGGGACGATTCACTGGGCACGACGATGAGGTCGCTGAGTTCGCTCTGGCGCCGCCATGCCGGCGGTATCCGGGTTCCCTCGAACATCGTGAAGGTCACCGTCGCCAGGCCGGGCACCCGCTCGACCGCCAGCGGGATGAGGAAGTTCACCATGGCCTTGGCGGGAGCCGGCGGGCCGAGATCCTCCTCCCAGGACTCCGGACCGAAGATCCCGATCGCCTGCAGTGGCACGGTCCGCCGGCGCAGCGTCCGGATAAAGCGCTGGCAGAAACGGCCGTAGCCCGTGGCGCTTGTGAAGGCCCCCCGGACCGCCAGCCCCGATCCGGACACGGGCGCCGCCGATCCGATGGCGCGGTAGCGCGCGCAGCGCGTCAGACCATTGGCCGCGTCTGAGGCGGCCGGGTCGAGCCGGAGCGCGCGGCCGAAAACCCCGGCGGCCTCGTCCACCCGACCGAGCCGCAGCAGCGTTTCGCCAAGCTGGACCTGGGCGACGGCGCCCTCGGGCGCGATGGCGACCGCCCGGCGCAAATCCCGGAACGCCGCCGCCATGTCACCGGCGAGCATCCGGATCAAGCCGAGATTGTGCCATTGCACGCTCGGGCCGGGATCGAGGCGCGCAGCGCGCAGCAGGAACCGGGCGGAAGCGTCCAGGTCCCCTGTTTCCTGCGACACCGTGCCCAACCGGCTGCAGACGGCCGCGGACTCCGGCTGCACCGCCGCCAGCGTGCGCAAGGCGCGCGCGGCGGCAGGCCACTCCCGGCGGTGTTGCAGGACGATGCAGAGGTTGGTCAGCGCGGCGGCGTGACCCGGAACGATACGAACCGCGTCGCACAGCGCCTCCCTGGCGGCGCCGTCCTGGCCGGTCGAGAACAGCGCGGCGCCGAGCAGGTTGAGCGCATCGAAACGCCCCGGTTCCACCGCAAGCACGGCCCGGCAGACGTCGATGGCCTCCGTCAGCCGCCCGGCGCCGTAAAGCCGGGACGCCGCTTCGATCCTGTCCGTCATGATACCCCCGCAGGGCGGCGGGCGACCGCGGCGGCAATCTCGGCGGCGATCCGGGCCATCACCCCGTCCCAATCGTTGCGGCGCGTCATGCGGAACAGCCGGGTCGCCGGATACCAGGGCGTGCGGTCGGGAAGGCGCATCCAGCGCCAGTCCCCCAGCCACGGCAAGGCGAGGAACACCGGACGCCCCATGGCACCGGCGATGTGGCCGACCACGGAATCGCAGGCGACGATCAGGTCCATGCCCTCGATGATCGCGGCGGTGTCGACAAACCCCTCATCCTCACCTTTTCCATCCCGGTCCGGCAGCGAGACGATTCCCAGCCGGTCGTCGGGCCGCTCCCATTGGCCGGGTTCGTCCGCCTTTTGCAGGCTGTACAGCCGCACCCCGGAAAGGTGCGACAAGCGCGCGAAGCGTTCCAGCGGAATCGAGCGGTCGGCCCCCGCGGCGCGCCACTGGATGCCCACCCGGAAGTCGCCCGGCCGCCCCGCCTCGGCGATCCGCCGGCGCCAGAATGCCGCCCGGTCCGGATCGGCCCGCAGGTATGGAACGCCGCCGGGGATCGTCTCCGCCGTCGTCCGGCAGCGATTGGGCAGGCTCATCAGGGGCAGGAGGCAGTCGGCCTCGGGGACCGGCTCGCCGCGCGCCACCAGCGCGTCGATGCCCGGAACGCCGGCGAGGAGGCGCTTGAGCGGCGGCTGGCACTCGAAGACCGTGCGGGCGCCCATGGCCTTGAGCACGGCCATGTAGCGGATGAACTGCACGGTATCGCCGAGCCCCTGCTCGAAATGGACCAGGATGGTCTTGCCGGTGAGCGGGCCGCCGTCCCACAGCGGTGTGCCGGGACGGTCGCGGCTCCATTGCCAGACGGCTTGGCGGGTGCGCCATTCGTACTCGGCCGTGCCCTCCGCGAAGTTTCCGGCGGTGAGCAGGCTGACGCCGAGATTCTTGTGATGCTCAGCGGAGCCCGGCTCAAGCCGGACGGCCTGCCGGTAGCTCACGGCGGCGTCCTCCGGCCGTCCTTGCGACAGGAAGGCCGCGCCCCGGTTGTTGTTGGCCGCCGCTGAAGCCGGGTCCAGCAGCAGGGCCAGCCGGTAGGCGGCTTCGGCCCGTTCGGGCTCGTCCACGGCCATCAGCGCGTTGCCGAGGCTGAACGCCGCGTCCGGGTAACCGGGCCGCAGCACCACCAGACGGAGAAGCGGCGCCACCGCCTCCCCGGGCAGACGGCGCTCGATGAGCAGCGACGCCCACTGGAACAGCGTGTCGGCGTCGTCCGGGCGCAGGCGGTGGGCGGCCCGCAGCGCCACCGCCGCACCGTCCCCACGCCCCAGGCCGCGCAGCACCAGCCCCAGGACGAACCAGGCCACCGGATGCTCCGGCCGGATCGCCGCCGCCATTCGGAAGGAGCACGCCGCTGCCGCCAGCGATTCGGCCTCGACATGACGCAGTCCGGAGCCGAAGCACCGGTCGAACGCTTCGCCCGCCCCGTCGAACGTCGCCTCGATCACCCACCCTCTCCATCCAATCGGTCGACCCGGCAAATGGGTTTGGAATTGCCGCGCCCGATGGTAACCCTTTTTCCGATGATTTCACGCTCCGCACGCCTCCATGATGGTCCGGGAGGGGCGGCGGCACCGAGGGGAAGCATGAGCACGGCCCGGCATTTCGCGTCCCCCGCCGAAGCGCTGGGCTACGCCTTGACGCTGCACCAGAACGGCCGGCACGCCGAGTGCGGCGCGGTGTGCCGCGCGATCCTGGCGGTGAAGCCGGACCATCATGGCGCGTCCTTCCTTCTGGGCGTCGCCGCCTTCACGCTCGGTCGGGTCGAGGAGTCGCAGCGCCACCTCGCCGTCACCATCGCGCTGAAGCCGGATCTGGCCGACGCCTGCTTCAACTTGGCGCTTCTGCTGCGCCGCCGGGGCCGTCTTGCCGAGGCGGCGGCGCTTCAGGCACGGGCGATCCGGCTAGCCCCCGGACAGGACGATGCCGGACAGGACGATACCGGGCAGGTCACCATTCTGGGCGGAATGCTCCGCGAGCTGGGCCGGGTCGCGTCGGCCCGCGCCGTTCTTCGTCGGGCGGTCGCGCAGGCCCCGGACGACGCCGAGGCGTGGCGCGAGTCCGGCCACGCGCTGCGCGATGCGGGCGAACCGGGCGCGGCGGCCGTTGCCTACGGGCGGGCGTACCGGCTCGACCCCGGCCGCACCGAATCCCTCGGCGACCGGCTCCATGCCGCCCTCTCGCACTGCGACTGGAGCGGGTACGACGCTCTGTGCCGGGAGGTCCTGGCGGTCATCGACAGCGGCCGGGGCATCGCCCTCCCGCTGCTCACCCTGCTGATCGAGACCAGCCCAGCGCAGCAGGACCGCGCCGCCCGCCATTTCCACCGCGCGGTGGGGCAGCCGGCGGCTGTCCCGCAAGCCGCCGCGGCGGTCCCTGTGGCGCCCCCCCTCGGCTCCGATGGCCGGCTCACCGTCGCCTACCTCTCCGCCGACTTCCACGAGCACGCCACCGCCTATCTGGCGGCCGAGCTGTTCGAGCTGCACGACCGCGACCGCTTCCGCGTCGTCGCCTGTTCCTACGGTCCCGACGATGGCAGCCCGACGCGCCGCCGCCTGGAGGTCGCCTTCGACGCCTTCCACGACATCCGCGGCTGCGATGCGGAGCAGGTGCAGGCCCTGCTCGCGGCCGAGGGTGTCCACATCCTGGTGGACCTCAAGGGCTACACGCGGCACGTCCGCTTCGACCTCCTGGCGCGCCGGCTGGCGCCGGTCCAGGTCGCCTATCTCGGCTATCCCGGGACGATGGGCAGCGATGCCTTCGACTATGTCATCGGCGACCGCTTCGTCACGCCGCCGGACCATCAGCCCCATTACCGGGAGCGGCTGGTCATCATGCCGGACTCCTATCAGGTCAACGACCGGCGCCGGCCATTGGACGCGCCCGTGCCAGACCGCGCCGCCTGCGGCCTGCCGCCGGACGGTTTCGTCTTCTGCGCGTTCAATGCGCCGTTCAAGATCACCCCGTCGCTGTTCGGGCTGTGGATGCGCGTGCTGGCGCGGGTGCCGGGGAGCGTGCTGTGGCTACAGCACCCCGGCCGGGACGGTGCGGACAACCTGCGGCGCGAGGCAGCGCGGCGCGGGGTCGATCCCGACCGTCTGGTCTTCGCCCCCCACTGGCCGCAAGCCGCGCACCTCGCCCGCTACCGTTTGGCCGACCTGTTTCTCGACAGCTTTCCCTACACCGGCCACACCACCGTTTCGGACGCCTTGTGGATGGGCCTGCCGGCGGTGACGCGGATCGGCGACACCTTCGCGTCGCGCGTCGCCGCCGGCCTGCTGAACGCCGCCGGCCTGCCCGAGACGGTCACCACCAGCTTCGACGGCTACGAGGCGCTGGCGGTGCAGCTGGCCGGCGATCCGGCGACGCTTGCCGGCTATCGCCGCCGCCTCGCCGCCGCGCGGACGATGGCCCCGCTGTTCGACAGCCCCCGCTTCACCCGTCACCTGGAGCGCGCCTACGGGACGATGTGGGACCGCCACACCGCTGGCCTGCCGCCCGCGTCCTTCACGGTGCCTCCCCTGTAGCCACCAGCCGTTCCAGAGACGCCCGCACGTCGGCGACGACGGACGCCCAGTCGCCCGGCGCCGCCTGCCGGAACAGGCGCATGGTCGGGTACCAGGGGGAGGTGTCGCCGCGCTCCAGCCAGCGCCAGTCGGCGAATTCCGGCAGCAGCGTCCAGACCGGCCGGCCGAGCGCCCCGGCGAGATGGGCCGGCGCCGTGCAGGAGCTGATGACAAGGTCGAGGTTTTCTATGATCGCCGCGGTGTCGGCGAAGTCGGTGATCTCCGCGCCGAGGTCGGTGAAGGACGGCGGAAGCGGCCCGCAGCGCTCCAGATCCTGCCGCCCGACCCCCATTTGCAAGCCGAAGACTGCGACGCCCGGAATGTCGAGCAGTGGCCGCAGGGCGGCCAGCCCCGGCGAGCGTCGGCGGTCGTCCTTGAACTCGGGGTTGCCGGCCCAGACCAGCCCGACCCGCAGCCCCGTCCGCGGACTAGCGGGCGGCGGACCCAGGCGCATCGCCCAGGCCGCCGCCAGCGCCGGTTCGGCGTGCAGGTAGGGGACCTCGGCCGGAACGGTCGCCAGCGTGGTGCCGAACCGGTGCGGCAGGCTCAGCAGCGCGGCGTGGGCGTCGTGCGGCGGTGTTGCTGCGGACCGGCCGACCACCCCGTCCACGCCGGGGAGCGTGGCGAACAAGCGGACGAGAAGGTCGTTGCATTCGACGACCACGCGGGCGCCCCGGCGGCGCAGCAGGGGCGCGTAGCGGACGAACTGGATGCCGTCGCCGAGCCCCTGCTCGTCGTGCAGCAGGATCGTCAGGCCGTCCGGATTTCCACCCTCCCACACCGGGGTTGGCAGGCCGCGCGGCGTGACCTGACGGTCGGCCAGACGGGTGCGCCATTCGTATTCCCGGAACCCCGCCTCCAGCTCGCCGCGGAGCAGCAGACAGGTGCCCAGCAGGGTGTGCGCCTCGGCGTGGTTGGGATCGCGGTCAAGGATGCGGCAGCATTGGGCCTCCGCGTCCGCAATGCGCCGCAGCTTGCTGAACACCAGCCCGAGATTCAGCCGGGCCGAGATGAAGTCCGGGTCGATCGTCACCGCCCAATGCAGCACGCGGGCCGCCTCCTCGTCCCCACCGGGCCGCAGGGAAAGGGCAAGCCCCAGGTTGCTGAGCACGCCGGGTTCGGCGGGGGCCAGCGCCAGCGCCCGCCGTCCGGCCCCGACCGCCTCGTCGTGGCGGCCCAGACTCTTCAGCGCGATGCCCAGGTTGGCGCGGGCGCGATGGTCGTCGGGGGCGAGGCGCACCAGTTCCCGCAGCACGCCCTCCGCCTCGCCGTAGCGTTGGCGCATCAGGAGCGTGTGGGCAAGATGGAAGCGGTGGAAGGTGCCGAAGGGATCGAGGACGACGCAGCGGCGCAGCGGTCCGTCCGCCTCCTCCGGCGCGTTGCGGCCAAGCCGCTCCATCGCCAGGGCATGGAAGGCGTCGATACGGGCAGGGTCGAGGACCAGGGCACGACGATGCTCCGACCCGGAGTCCGCAATCGGCTCCTTCGGGACTGGCGGGCCGGCGTGCGGCGAGATCCAGCCGAGCGCGCGGAAATGCTCGATCCGCTCGCGGATCAGCCGGGGGAAGCCGGCGTCGATGGGGACGGGCGCCAGGGACGTCCACATGCCGGGAACGGCGCCGCCGTCGAAGCGCCCGGTGGCGTAGAAGCGGTCCAGCCGCTCCCGGTTCGCCGCCGGGTCCTGATCGAAGGCCGCGATCATCTCGCGGTGGGCGAAGGCCTGCAGCTTGGCGCGGAAGCGCTCGGTCCCGCCCATCCAGGTGAAGTGCCAGCCGGCGTCCGGGACGACCCGCCCATGCCCCAGCTTGGTCAGGTAGCGGGCGCGGTTGGCGCCGATCCGGCGGATCAGCTCCCACGGGGCAGCGGCCACCGAAACCCAAGGGTCGGGCGATTTGAGGTCGAGGAAATAGAGGAAGATGTCGAGGTGCGGCGCGAACAGCGAACGGCCGTCGTCCGGTTCCCGGCGCAGCCGCTCCATCACCCAGGGGCGGAGGATTTCGTCGGCGTCCGAGACGACGATCATGTCCGTCGGGTCGCAGCCGTCGAGGCCGCGGGTGATCGCGTCGCGCTGGTGGGCCTCGCGCTGCCACGCGAAGCCGCCGGGATCGTCGTCGACGACGACGTGGATGATCTTGTCGGCGTAGGCCGCGAAGCGCGCGCGGTTCTCCGCGTAATGGAGGGGCTTGGGATCGCCGGCGTGGGTGAAGGTCGCCTCGACCAGGACGAAGCGGTCGACCACCGCGTCCAGCTCGGCCAGCCGCACCTCCAGGAGGTCCAGCTCGTTGTGGAACTGGAAGCAATCGTAGATCCGGCGCCCGCCGGGTGGCGGGGCCGCGGGCGACGGCGTGTCCGTCAGCGTCGTGACGTAGGCGAACCAGGCGTCGAACCCGCGCAGCGTCGTCCAGACGGCCGACCGGTTCTCCTCCGTGTTGTGGTCGAGCCGCAGCGAACGCTCGATCAGCGCGATCAGCGCCCGTGCCTCCGCCCGCCAAGCCTGCTCGTCTTTGGCCGGGGGGCGGGCGTTCAGGTGGGCGCCCAGCGCGTCCAGCAGGCGCTGCTGCGCGTCGGCCAGAGTGGTGGTGACGGCCGACGTTGCCATGTCCGCGGCGGCCTTCCGGTCGCCTCTCAGCTCGTCGAACCACGCCAGCCAGTCCCCGGCCCGTCCGGCCCAGCTCATTTCGGTGGTGACGTGATCGACCTGTTCGCGAAGCCGGCGGCCGGTGGTCGCGCCATCGTCGCGCCACTGCAGCAGGGCCGTCCGGGCGGCCTCGGCGAAGCGAACGGCGTGCTCCGCCGGGTCCTCGGGGACCGGCATCAGCCGGGCGAAGCCGGCGGTGGTTTCGGGCAACGCCCCCAGCGCGCTGGACACGACGAGGCAGCCGGCGGCCAGCGCCTCCATGACGGCGATGCAGGAGGTCTCGGCGAAGCGGTTCGGGTAGGCGAGGCCGGTCGCGCCGCGCAACGCCGCGGCCAGGGCGTCCTGGGAAACGGCCCCCACATAGTCCACCCCCTCGGTGTTGCGGCAGCGCCGGTAGAGGGCGCCGTAGGGGTCGCGGTCGGCGGGGACCTGATAGCCTTCCAGGCTGGAGAACACCCGGACGGTGGTTCCGGGAATCGCCGCCCGCAGACGGGGAACGCTGTCGAGCAGCACGTCGAGGCCGCGGAAGGGGGTGCTGGTGTAGGCGAGGACCGGCGGCCAGGGCTTCGCCGCCCTGATGTCGGCCCCCGGCGGGAACAGGCCGGAAAAGGCCGGCGCGATGCCGTTGCGCAGGATCCGGCAGAGCCGACGGTCGAGGCCGAAGGCCGTGAGATAGCCGTCCATCTGCCAGCGGCTGACGAAGGCGTAGCCGTCCCAGCAGGCGCGCGCCTCCGGCTCCGCGACGCATTGCGCGGCGGCTTGGTCGATGGCGTGCTGCATCCACAGGATCAGCTTCTGCCCGCCGTCCAGCGCCGCGCGCAGACGGGTCAGCGCGTCCGTCGGGCAGCCGTTGAGCAGCACCACGACGTCGAAGGCGCGCATACCCTCCCAGGACACCGCTCCGGCGGGAAGGCAGCGCACCCCGCGCACCAAGCCGGGCGTCCGGGTGCCGTTGACCAGCGTGACCTCAAGCCCGGCGGCGGCCAGCGCCTCCGCGAGGTAGCACAGGGCCGATTGCGAACCGCCGAGCGGGTGCAGGCGTGGCGTGTCCGGCGTGTAGTCCCCACCCGCCGGGTCGAGAAAGGCGATCTTGACGGTCATGCTGGCTCGGGCTGGCTGGCTGGCGCTGAACAGCGGCTCACGCTGTGGATCGGCGCCCGCGTTCTGCTATCCTACCATCCAAGGCCATGGGCAAAAAGGATGTGCGGCGCGTGACGGAGTTGGCGGCGGAGGGCGTCGGGAAGCCGTGCGCGGAACAGAATCTGGCACTGACGTGGCAGCTTTCGGAGATCCACGGCTGGGGTCTGGTCGGTGTCCACACGGCGCTGCACCTGATCGACCGGGGGCGGCCGCCGCTCCTGCTGGAAAAGCCGCTTCTGTCCACCCTGCGGCCGGAGAACCGGGAAAAGCTGGAAGCCCTGCTGGACGCCCACCAGCAGATCACCGCCATCGCCGAGCGGTCGGGCAACCGGATGCTCGGCCTCAACGACTGCACCGTCCTGCACGCGCTCGGCAACGGCTTCGTCGCGGGGCCGCTTTCCGCCCGGTTCCGCGGCAGCCGCAACGTCGGGGTCATCGCCTTCGAGGACACCCTGTTCGACGAAGACACGCTGCGCCGCGCGCGGAGCTACGACCGGATCGTGGTCCATTCCACGTACAACCGGGCGCTGCTCGCCGAACAGGGCATCACCGACGTCGGCTATGCCTTCCAGGGCGTGGACCCGGACGAGCTTCCGCCGGTCCCGCCGGCCCGGCGCTTCGGCGACCGCTTCGTCGTCTTCTCGGGCGGGAAGGTGGAGTTCCGCAAGGGGCAGGACATCGTGCTCGCCGCCTTCCGGCGGTTCCATGAGCGCCATCCCGACGCGCTGCTGGTCACCGCGTGGCACAACCCCTGGCCGCACACCTCCGCCGACATCGCGGAGTCCCCCCTGGTACCCTCCGCCCCCGCCGTTGGCGACAACGGCAAGCTGCGCATCGTGGAATGGGCGATGGACTGCGGCGTGCCGCCGGAGGGCTTCGTCGACATGGGCTTCCTCGGGCGCGGCCAGATCGCCGCGATCCTGGCGGACTGCCACGCCGCCCTCTTTCCCAACCGCTGCGAAGGGGCGACCAACCTCGTCGCCATGGAGGCGATGGCCTGCGGCGTGCCGGTCATCCTGTCGGCCAACACCGGCCATCTCGACCTGATCCGCGATGGCAACTGCCTGCCGCTGTCGCGGCAGGACCCGGTGCCCGACCCCGAATCAGGTCAAGGTGGCCGGCGCCGCGGTTGGGGGGAGTCGTCCGTCGAGGAGGCTGTCGCCCATCTTGAAACCCTCTACACCGACCGCGCCGCCGCCCGCGCCCGCGCCGACACGGCGCGGGCCTTCCTGCGCGGCGAGCGGACGTGGCGCGCCTTCGCCGAAACCTTCGTGGCGGCGGTGGCCTAGGGATGGCACGGGATGCCAAGGCCCCCGAAGGCGCCCCGGTCCATCGGTGGGCGCTGGCGAACGATCCGGCCGATGCGGTGGCGTGGCAGCACGCGGCGCATGCCGCCCGCGCGGCGGGCGACGGCCTGCGGGCGATCGCGCTGTACGTCCGGGCCGCCCGCCTGCACGGTGACCTCGAGGCGCTCGCCCGACAGATCGGGGAGCCCCTGAGCATTGCCGCCGGCCAAGCCCTGGCGCGCGTGCAGGACGGGGCGGCCGACGAAGCGGCAACGCTGCTGGAGCCCTTCGCTCGCCTCGTCCCGCCACAGGGCAGCCTTGCCCGCGCGCTGGGCATCTTGCGGCTGGTCCAGGGGCGCGACGCGGAGGCCGAGCGGCTGCACGCGGCCGCGGGCTCCGGGGATTGCGGGCTGGGTGTCGCCCTGCGGGGGATCGCGCGCCACACGTCCGACACCGACTTTGTCGGCACCGTGGTGATCCCCGCGCACCGGATGGAGGACACCATCGAGCGGGCGCTCGACAGCGTCGCGGCGGCGGCCCGCGTTTACCGCGAGATGGTACGGGACCCACGGGCGCAGATCCATGTCTGCGTCGTCGATGACGCCTCCCCCGATGGGACGGCGTCGCGGGTCCTCCGCTGGGCGCGGGCTCATCCGGAGCAGAGCGTCGCGCTGATCGCGAACAACCGCAACCAGGGGGCGGGGCGGTCGCGCAACATCGGCGCCGCCGCGGGGCTTGGCCGGTACATCTGGTTCCTCGACGCCGACGATTACTTCTTCGAGCGGCATGTCGTGTTGACGGCGACGGTGCTGGACCGCACCCCCGACGCCGGGTTCGTGCGCACCGGGATGCAGTTCGACAGCATCGATCACGAGATCACCCCCGCGTGGCGCGAGGCATCGGAGCTGAGCTATCCCTGCAACCTCTGCGTCCGGCGCGTCTGCCACGACCTGATCGGCGGCTTTCCGGAGGAGGCGCCGTTCCACCCGGCCGTTGGCGACGACGTGGCCTATGGCCGGGCGCTCCACAGCCTGTTCGGCGGAGTCCGCATCGCGGAGAAGACGGTCCATTACACGATGCGGGCGGACAACGCCCTGGCGCGGCAGCGCCAGACGATGACCAGCGGCGCCAAGCCGACGGAGCAGGTCACGTCCGACCCCCGCTACGTCGCGATCGAGATACTCACCCAGCGCCGCATCCACGCGCTCAACGTCAGGAAAGCCGCGCTTCTGCGCGACGGCGGCTGGACCGGACCGCCGTTCCTCACGGCCAAGGGGGAAACCGGGGGGCCGTCTCCGACCCCGGCGGCAGACCTTTCGGAAAGCCGGGACGCCCCGCGCGCCATCGACCTCCTCGCGGTGGCTAAGGAGGCCATCCAGGCCGGGCAGCTCGACCGCGCTGTCGCCGCGCTGACCCGCGTCGCCGCCGAGGACCCCGGCCGCACCGAAGCCTGGTTCGAGTTGGGGTTGCTCGCGCACCGGCTTCGGCTCGACCGGCTTGCGCTGACGGCCTTCCGGGCGGTGGCGTGCCTTCACCCCGGCGCGGCCGCCGCGTGGTGCAATCTCGGCTCCATGCTGGTCGACGCCGACGCCCATGCCCAGGCCGTCCCCCGGCTGCGCCGCGCCCTGGCGCTCCAGCCGGGCCTCACCAACGCCCAGCACCTGCTGGGCCGCGCGAACCGGCGGCTCGGGCAGGACAGGCAGGGGGCGCGGGAGCTGGAGCGCGCGCTCCGGCTGGACCCGACGCGGCCCGATCTCAACGCGGACTATTCGGAGACCGCCCTGGCCCTTGGCGACGCGCCGGGCGCAGCGGAGCATGCCCGGCGGGCGCTGCGGCTCAGCCCGGAGCTGTATGGCGGCCACGCGGCGCTGGCCGGAGCCCTGGAAGCGCTCGGCCGCCCGGACGCGGCGATGGCGGCCTGGGAGCGGGCGATCCGCTGCAACCCCGGGTTCGGCGGGGCCTTCACCCGCCGCGCGTTGTCCCTCTTGGCTCGTCGCTGGGGACCGCCG
The DNA here is from genome assembly GCF_022023855.1 of Azospirillum brasilense. Taxonomy (NCBI): domain Bacteria; kingdom Pseudomonadati; phylum Pseudomonadota; class Alphaproteobacteria; order Rhodospirillales; family Azospirillaceae; genus Azospirillum; species Azospirillum brasilense. The sequence goes on along the minus strand of NZ_CP059450.1, from coordinate 1,864,061 downwards.
CCGTCACCGGCGGCGGCGGGCGGGCCGGGGCGCCGCCTCGCCTCGACCGCCCTCGGGCGCAACGGACGCTTCGGCAACCAGCTCCTCCAGTACGGCATCCTGCGCCTCTACGCCGCCCGGCACGGCCTCACCCTGGAGGTTCCCCCCTGGCTCGGCCGCCACCTGTACGACCACGACGACCCCCTGCCCGGTCCGGCGCTGCCGCGCGTGGCAGAGGCGGAGGGGGAGGTCGCCGTGACGGCCTCCTTTCTCGGTGGGCGGGCGGCCGTGCTGGCGGAACCGGAGTTGGCGGACCGCGACGTGTCCGGCTATTTCTGCGGCGACATCACGCCCCTGGCGCCGTTCAGGGAGGAGTTCCGCGCTCTGTTCACGCCGGGTCGCCACCTCCAGCCCCACGCGGATGCGCTGCTCGGCCGCCTGCGCGACGCCGGGCGGACCATCGTCGCGCTGCACCTTCGGCGTGGGGATTTCGGCTGGGGGCGGTTCTGGATCGCCCCGGTATCCTGGTACCTGGATTGGCTGGAGACCGTCTGGCCGACGCTCGACCGGCCGGTTCTGTTCATCGCGACCGACGATCCCGCTCTGCTGCGGGAATTCGCCGCCTACCGCCCCGTCACGGCCCGCGATCTCGCCGAGCCGATCGCGGGCGCGGAGTTCTTCACCGACTTCCACGTCCTCTGCCACGCCGACCGGGTCGCCATTTCCAACAGCTCCTTCTCCTTCGTCGCCACCATGCTGAACCGCTACGCCGGCGGGTTCCATCGGCCGGACCCGACGCGCGCCGGGCCCTGGTTTCCTACGATCCCTGGGCATCCCCGGTCCTGATCTGATCGACGTTTCGAAAGCACACACGCATGGCCTTCCCCAGCAAAGCCACCCTGGATCGACCCGACCCCCGCGGCGCTCGTCGCGGCGGGTCTTGCCCATCACGGGGCCGGCCGGCTGGCCGAAGCGGAGAGCGCGTACCGGCGGGTTCTCGCCGATCATTCCCGTCACCCCGACGCCCTGCACCTTCTGGGCGCACTGGCGCTGCAGTGCGGCAAGCCGGCGGAGGCCGTGGAGTGGATGAGGCAGGCCATCCGCTCCGCCCCCGACAACGCAGCCTGCTTCTCCAACCTTGCCAGCGCGCTGCGGCGGCTCGGCCGGCGCGACGAGGCCGTGGCCTGCTGCCGGCGCGCCCTGGCGCTGGACGCCGGTTCCGCCGACGCCCTCAACAACGTCGCGAACGTGCTGTCGGACCAGGGCCGGCACGGCGACGCCGCGACCGCGCTGCGCCGGCTGCTGCACCTCAAGCCGCGGCTGACCGACCAGCGGCTGCTGCTCGCACAGGCGCTCATCCTGGACGGCCACGCCGAGGCGGCGATCGAGGAGTTGATGGTCCTCCTCGGCATGGCGCCGTCGTCGGTCGCCGCCTACGCCAACCTGGGCATGGCCTACCGCCGTCTCGGCCGGGCCGAAGAGGCGGTCCGCTACTACCGCTGCGCGCTGGGCTTCGCGCCGGGCGATCCCGGCGTGCTCAACAACCTGGGCGTCACGCTTCAGGATCTCGGGCGGCTCGACGAGGCGGTGGCCTGCTTCCGGCAATCCATCGCGATGCAGCCGGACGCCGCGCACACCCACCTCAACCTCGGGCTGGCGGCCCGCGACCTGATGCGGATCGACGAGATGATCGCCCTGACGCGTGCCGCGGTCCGGCTCGACCCCTCCCTGGCGGAGGCGCACACCGCGCTGAGTTTCGGGCTGCTGATCAAGGGCGAGCTGGAGGAGGGTTTCGCCGAGTATGAATGGCGGACGCGCATGTCGGACTTCCCGTCCCCCCGACGCAGCTTCGCCTCACCCCCCTGGGACGGCTCCGACCTCACCGGACGGACCCTTCTGGTCCATGACGAGCAGGGGGTGGGCGACACCATCATGTTCGCCCGTTTCGCCCAGCAGCTTCAGGGGCGGGGTGTGCGCGTCGTCATGGAGTGCAACAGCCAGCTCGTTCGCCTGCTCTCCGCCATGCCGGGCGTCGAGGGTGTGGTCAGCCGGTTCGATCCGCCGCCGCCGCACGCAGCGCACGCCGCCCTGGCCAGCCTGCCGCACCGGCTCGGTACCATGCTCTACACGATCCCCGCCGACACCCCTTATCTGCGCGCCGAGCCGGAGCTGGTGACACGCTGGGCGACGCGCCTGGGGCCACCGCCCGGTCAGCGGACGGGGCTGCGGGTGGGTCTGGTCTGGGCGGGAAACCCGGGATTCAAGGCCGACCGCATCCGTTCGCCGCGCCTGAGGGCGTTTCTTCCGCTGCTGGACGTTCCGGGCGTGACGGTTTTCGGCCTGCAGAAGGGAGCGGGACGGGAGGACCTGGAGACCTGCGGGCCTCTGCCATCGTCCTTCACCGACCTCGGTGCCGAGATCGCCGACTTCGCCGACACCGCGGCGATCATGGAGAATCTCGACCTCGTCATCAGTTCCTGCACGGCGCCGGCCCATCTGGCCGGGGCGCTCGGCCGTCCGGTCTGGACGGTGCTGCCCTTTGCCCCCGACTGGCGCTGGCTGGACCAGGGGATGTGCACGCCCTGGTACCCGACCATGCGCCTGTTCCGCCAGGACCGGCGCGGCGAGTGGGCGCCCGTCGTCGGCCGTGTCCGCGCCGCTCTCCAGGCCCTCGCGCGGTCCCGCCCGTAACCCATAGCGCAGGGCGTCAGGGCGTCAATCTCAGGGCGTCCAGGGTTCGAAAGGCCGGATGCGGCGGGCGGCGACGTCCGGCTCGACGAACAGGCGGGCGCGGGTGTTGAGGCGGGCCGCCAGCGCGCTGAAGCCGCTGGCGGCGCTGGTGCCGACCACGTCGGCGTTCATCAGCACGTGGAAGTCCTGAAGGAAGTCCAACCCCGCCCACTCCTCCACGACGTCGGCCCGGGCCAGGGGATGGAACTCCGCGAAGGCGTGCCGGATCGCCGCGACGTCGTCGCTGGCCACATAGAGCACCGGCCGGTCGAGACGCGGCCACCAGTCGCGTAGCCAGTCGACGTACCAAGCAGTCTCAGTGATCGGGTAGTTGGCCGTCACGAAGTCGCCGCGCCGGATGTGGAGCGCGACCACCGTGTTTCCCGCCGCCCGCAACCGCTCGACCGCCGGGGCGAGGTGCGGCTCCCAGACCCGGCGCGGCCTCAGCCAGGACTGGACCCGCTGCCGGTATTCCCGCTTGTGCTCGAACAGGAACAGGGGCGAAAGGATGTCGCGGTCGGCGATCGGCGCACGCTCCGCGGTGCCGGCCACCAGTTCGTTGAGGGTGCGGCGGGCGAACAGCAGCGGCGGCAGCGGACCGCTCTGCGGCGGATCGTTCAACTCGAAGAAGGCGCCGCCCACCCAGTCGGGAGTCTCCAGCACGAAGCCGTGCTTCTCGGCGTAGAGCCGGACCAGGATGTATTCCAGGACGGTGTGGGCGAAGCGGCCGCGGGTGGCCAGGGACGAGGAGGTCACGCGCGGCGGCCGGTGCCCGCCGTCCGACCCCACGGCGGCGGGTCGGACCAGCTGAAGCCCCTGATCGGCCAGGGTCGCGCGCAAGGCGGCGAGCGACTTCACGGTGAAGAACCAGCCGTTGTCCCCACGGACCGCCGCCAGCCGGTCGCGGGCGGTCCGTGGGGCGCCGTCCCGCAGATCGAGCGCGGCGAGCGCGGTCAGGCATTCCCCCCGATAGACCACTCCGCAGAGCGGCGTCGAGGCCAGCCGGATGAAGAACGCCCGCCCTTCGGTCCGCCGGTCGCCTCGCAGGAAGAGGTTGGTCAGCAACTCGATGCTGAGGGAGACATCGACGCCGGGGATGGGCAGGCTTTCGATCAGTTCGCCTTCGGCCTCGGCCAAGCGGCCCAGATCGCTCAGCACCGTCGCCACCCGCAGATGGGCGAGGGCAAGCCCCAGCCGCGCCGACCGCCGGTAGGCGCGCAGAGCCCGCAGGGGATCGCCATGGGCGCACAGGGCGTTGCCGAAATTGTACCAGCATTCCGGACCGGCCGGGCTGAGAGCCAGCGCGCGCTGCAGGCCGGCCTGGGCCGCGGCATCATCGCCGCGTTCGAGCAGGGTGTTGCCCAGGTTCATGTGGGCGGGCGCCAGATCGGCCTTGACCGCGATGGCGCGGACTAGGCTGTCCACCGCCTCGTCGATTTGGCCGGTGCGACGGAGAACCACCCCCAGATCGTGATGAATCTCGGCCAGACCGGGGTCGAGGCGGGTGGCACGGCGCAGCGCTTGAACGGCTTGCGGCGTCCCGGCATCGCCGTGGGCCTGGAAGGCGTCGCCGAGGTTGCGCCATGCCTGCGGATGGCCCGGATCGAAAAGGGTCAGCCGCCGCCAGTCGGCGGTGGCCTCCGCGGAGCGGCCGGCCTTGTCCAGGATGATGGCCCGGTTGATGCGCGCCTCGATCCAGCCGGGACTGAGCCGAAGCGCGCGCCCGATCAGAATCAGGCATGGCGCCGGCTGGCCGCTCTGCCAAACGGCCATCCCGAGCAGATACAAGGCGTTGGGATTCGCCGGGTCGGCTTTCAGGACCCGGCGATAGAGAACGGCCGCCTCGGAAACGCGGCCGGCGCGATGCTCGTCGAAGGCGATGGCCAGGACTTCACCGATCGTGGCCATCACCCCGTCTCCCTCGACCTTCGAAGCGCGACCCGGATTTCAGACGCGTGTCCGGGCGGCCGAAGGTAGCCCAGCGACGGCCGCCCGATCAACTCGGAGCGGGCCGGATCGCCCCTGTGCAAAACGGAACGGTCAAAACATGGTCAGTTGATCGCCAAGTGCTGGAGGGGGCTTGAAGTCGGCACAGTTGAGGGCGGCGTCGCGGGCGTTGAGGCCGAGGCGCCGGCAAGCCAGCTTGAAGCGCTTCGACAGCAGTTCCGCCACCGGGCCGGAGCCCTTCATGCGGCTGCCGAACTGGGACTGGTACAATTCCCCCTCGCGGCACTGGCGGATCAGGCTGAGCACCCGTTCGGCGCGGTTGGGCGCGTGCTCGCGCAGCCATTCCTCGAACAGATCGGCGATTTCCAACGGCAGCCGCAGGAGGATGTAATTGGCCTGCGTCGCCCCGGCCGCCGCCGCCGCCGTCAGGATGGCTTCCAGCTCATGGTCGGTGAGCCCCGGGATCATCGGGCTGGCCAGCACCGCCACTGGCACGCCGGCCGCCGTCAGGTCGCGCATGGCGGCGAGGCGCCGTTGCGGCGTGCTGGCCCGTGGTTCCATGCGGCGGGCGAGGTCGCGGTCGAGCGTGGTGACCGACAGCGCGACGTTGACCAGCCCCTTGGCCGCCATCGGCGCCAGGATGTCGAGGTCGCGCAGGACCAGCGCCGACTTTGTGATGATCATCACCGGCTGGTTGAAGTCGCGGCAGACCTCCAGCACGGCGCGGGTGATGCGCTGCTCCCGCTCGATGGGCTGGTAGGGATCGGTGTTGGCACCGAGCGCCAGCGGCTGGCAACGGTAGGATTTGGCTCGCAGTTCCGCCGCCAGCAACTCCGCCGCCCGCGCCTTGCGGAAGATCTTCGTCTCGAAATCCAGCCCCGGCGACAGGCCGAGATAGGCGTGGGTGGGGCGGGCGAAGCAATAGATGCAGGCGTGTTCGCACCCCCGATAGGGATTCACCGACCGTTCGAAGATCACGTCGGGCGACGTGTTTTTCGACAGGACCGAACGGGCCGTGTCGTCGAAGACCTGAGTCGGGACGGTCTCCGTCAGCGCTTCGTTCTCGCCCCAGCCGTCGTCGGCCAGCACCCGGGTCTCCCGCTCGTAACGGGAGGTCACGTTGCTGATCGCCCCCCGTCCTTTCAGAGCCTGCCGCGGAATCTCGTCCATGAGAGGAGAATAGCGGCGTGGAAATAGAACGTAAAGTGAACAATCATCCTTCCTTTGGACGCGGGTGGGAACCGATCCCCCTTGACGGCCTGCCCCCGCACGCCTAGCTTCCCGGTCATGACGACGCGCACGCACCACTTCAGCCGCTATTATACGCTGCTCCCATAGGGCGGCGCGTTCAGTCTTGACCATATGAACCATGCCGCCGCTGACCGGCGGCATGTGCTTCGACAGATGATCCCCGGGACGCGGTCCTTCCCTTCCGGAGATCAGCACCATGGCGACCCCCGCCGCTTCCAGCCCCTTCCAGTCCGACTTCCTGCGCGTGCTCGACGAGCGCGGCTTCCTGCACCAGGGCAGCGACCTGTCGGGCCTCGACGCCCTGCTGCGCCAGGGGCCGGTGGGCGCCTACATCGGCTTCGACGCCACGGCGGACAGCCTGCATGTCGGGCATCTGGTGTCGATCATGGTGCTGCGCTGGTTCCAGATGACCGGCAACCGGCCCGTCGTGCTGATCGGCGGCGGGACCACGCGCATCGGCGACCCCAGCTTCCGCGACACCAGCCGCCCCATGCTGGACGACGCGCAGATCGCCGCCAACATGGCCGGCATCGGCCGGGCCTTCGCCCAATACCTGTCCTTCGGCGACGAAGAGTCGAACGGCGCGGCGATGGTCAACAACGCCGATTGGCTGGACGAGCTGCGCTACATCCCGATGCTGCGCGACATCGGGCGCCATTTCACCGTCAACCGGATGCTGAGCTTCGATTCCGTCAAGCTGCGGCTCGACCGCGAGCAGCCGCTGACCTTCCTGGAGTTCAACTACATGATCCTCCAGGCTTTCGACTTCTTGGAGCTGTCGCGCCGCCACGGCTGCCGGCTGCAGATGGGCGGGTCGGACCAGTGGGGCAACATCGTCAACGGGATCGAGCTGGCCCGCCGCGTCGACGGGACGGAGCTGTTCGGCCTGACCACGCCGCTGCTGACCACCGCGTCGGGCGCCAAGATGGGCAAGACGGCGGCAGGGGCGGTGTGGCTGAACGCCGACCGGCGCAGCCCGCACGACTTCTGGCAGTTCTGGCGCAACACGGAAGACGCGGACGTCGGCCGCTTCCTGCGCCTGTTCACCGAGCTGCCGCTGGACGAGATCGCCCGGCTGGAGGCGCTCCGGGGATCGGAGATCAACGAGGCCAAGAAGATCCTCGCCCATGAGGCGACATCCCTCTGCCACGGCGCGGCGGCGGCGGCCGAGGCCGGGGAGACCGCCCGCCGGGTCTTCGAGGAGGCCGGGGCCGACGGCGGCCTGCCGACGGTGGAGGCCGCCCGCGCCGACCTCGCCGCCGGCGTCCGTCTGGCCGACCTGCTGGCCGCCGCCGGGCTGGCCGAGTCCAAGGGCGCGGCGCGGCGGCTGATCCGCGACGGCGGGGCGCGGGTGAACGGCACCCCCATCACCGACGAGGCGGCGCTGCTGACCCTGGCGGACCTCGACGGCGCAGACCAGGACGGGGACGGGCTGATCCGCCTGTCCGCCGGCCGCAAGCGCCACGCGCTGGTCCGGGTTCGGTGAGCAGAGCCGGAGCCGGGCGCCCTCAGCGGCCCCCGGCTTCGGCCACCACCTGCTTCAGGTGATGGGACGACACCGGCTTGTGCAGGATGGCGAAGCCGCTGCGCTGGGCCTCGACGATGCGTTCGGGGGCGGTGTCGCCGGTCAGGATGATGCTGGGAATCGACGCCCGGCAATGGGCGTGGATGGCGCGCAACGCCTCCGGCCCGGTCTTGCCGTTGCGCAGCCGGTAGTCGGCCAGAATGACGTCCGGCCGCCGCCCGGCCTCGTCGAGCAGGCGGATCGCCTCGTCCCCGGCGGTGGCGGCGATGACCTCATAGCCCCAGCCCTCCAGCATGGCGCGCAGCCCCATCAGGATGATCACCTCGTCGTCGATGATCAGGACGAGCCGGCACCCCCCGCCCTTCGTCCGGCCGACCGCGGGAACCGTCGTCACGGCGGGCCGCGGCGGCTCGGCTGCGGGCACGGTGACCAGGAAGGTCGATCCGCTGCCCGGCCGCGACCGCAGGGCCACGGAATGGCCGAGCAGAGCGCACAGCCGCCGCACGATGGCGAGGCCGAGGCCCAGCCCCTTCTCGCGGTCGCGCTCCGGGTTGCCGAGCTGGGTGAACTCTTCAAAGATATCCTCCTGGCGGTCCGGCGGGATGCCGGCGCCGCTGTCGCACACGGCGATGTGGAAGCGGCGGCGCGACCGCCGCACGCCCAGCAGAACCCCGCCGCGTCCGGTGTAGCGCAGCGCGTTGTCCAGCAGGTTGCGGATGACCCTCTCCAGCAGCATGGGGTCGCTGCGCGCATGGAGCGTGGTCGGAACGACGCGCAGGGTCAGGCCGCGCCGCGCCGCCTCCGGCGCGTATTCGGCGGCGAGGCGCTCGAAGAGGGGCTGGATCGCCACGGTGGTGGTCACCGGCTCGACCACCCCGGCGTCGAGCTTGGAGATGTCCAGCAACCCGTCGAGCAGGCGCTTCAGCGCCTCCAGCGCCTGCTGCATGGTCTTCAGCGTGTCGTGGCCCGCCCCGCCCCGTGTCTGCTCGCCCAGAGCGGAGGTGAGGAAGAACAGCGACTGCACCGGCTGGCGCAGGTCGTGGCTGGCGGCGGCGAGGAAGCGCGACTTCGCGCGGTTGGCCCGCTCCGCCTGGTCCTTGGCGCGGCGCAGCGCCGATTCGGTGCGCTTGCGCTCGGTGATGTCGCGCAGGATGGCCGTGAAGAAGCGGTCGCCGCCGTCGCTCCAGGCCGACAGCGACAGCTCCAGCGGCACCGCCAGCCCGTCGCGCCGCCGCCCTTCGACCTCGCGCGCGACGCCGTCGGCCGGACGGTCCGGGCTGAGAGGCTCCGGAACAAGGCCGCCCGGAATCAGCCGGCCCACGTCCGTCCCGACCGCATCGGCCGGGCGATGGCCGAAAATGCGCTCCGCGCCGCGGTTGTAGGTGTGCACCGTGCCCTTGGCGTCCACCAGAAGGATCGCGTCGGCGGCGGTTTCCAGCAGGGAGCGGTGGCGCTCCACGGCCCGCCGGATCGCCCGTTCGTCCTCCTTGCGGCGGGTCACGTCCTGGGCGTAGACGGCCAGCCGGTCGCCGGTGGCGAACAGGCGCAGGGCGTACCAGTCGCCACCGGCCCGTTTCTCGTCACCGACCAGCCGGATTTCGAATTCCTCCGGCTCTCCCCGGTCCAGAGCGTCGCGGAAGCGCGCGGTAAAGGGCTCGGCCACGCCGGGCGGCAGCAGAGCCACGAAGACATGGCCCACAAGGTCCCCGCCATCGCCGAACAGGCGCGCCGCCTTCTCGTTGGCGAAGGTCACGCGGCCCTCATGGTCCAGCTCCACCACCGCGTCGGTGGAGGCGGCGAGGATCGCGGCCATGCGGTGTTCGGCGGCGTGGGCGGCGTCGCGGGCCTGCTCCCGCGCCTGAAGCTCCTGCGCCATCGAGTCGAAGGCGAGGCCCAGCGCACCGATCTCCGAACGGTCGCCCGGCCGGCCGATCCGCGCGCCCCGGTCCCCGGCGCTCCAGCGTTCCACCACCCGCTTCAACCGGGCCACCGGGCGCAGCACGAACAGGCGCGCGCCCATCCAGGCCGCGGCCAGGGAGAGCGCCGCCGCCAGCGCCAGCAGGAAGGCGCTCCGCTCGGCCGCGGCGGTGACGGGGCGCAGCGCCTCCGTCCGGTCCAGCCCGACCGCCAGGAACAACTCGCGGACCTTCTGGTCCACCGGGGCATAGGCCAGGATCCGCGGCTCGCCATCCAGGCCGGGCATTTCGGCGACACCTTCGGACGGTGCGCTCAGCAGGGCCATCAGCGGTCCGGGCAGCGGCTTGCCCACCCGCTGGTCGTCGCTGCCGGGAAAGCGGCCCAGCACGGTGCCGTTGCGGTCGGCGAGCACCAGCATGGCGTTTGGCGGCAACGGTTTTTCCGCCAGATACTCGCGCAGCCATCCGGCGTCGAGCGCGATGGACACCACCCCCGCCATGCGGCCCGTCCCGTCGGCGTAGGGGGCGGCGAAGGGCAGCACGGGGCGTCCGTCCAGCCGCCGCACCGCATAGTCGCCGACGACAAAGCCCTGCCCGTACAGCGCCATGCGGATGTGCGGCAGCGCCGCCACCATCAGGCCGTTCAGCTTGGCGTCGCTGGCGCAGCGGACCGAGCCGTCGAGATCGGTCAGGGCAATGCCCTTCACACGCGGCAGCCGGCCGCGCAGGCGGTTCAATGTCGTCGAGCATTGCTGCGGGTCGGCGGCCAGCCGCGGCGCCATTTCGGCCACCGTCACCAGCACGCCGCGCATGCCCTCCACGACCCGCTGCTGCTCGTCCTGGATCAGGGTCAGAAGGCGGCGGGCCTCGGCCTCGGCCTGCCGCTCCCCCGCCTCGATGGCGGTCAGGCTGTTGTGGGCCAGGATGCCGATGGCCGGCATGCTGGCGAGGAGAACAAGCAGGACGAGGCGTGTGAGAATGCTCATCGGCAGCCCGGGAACAGCACGGCGGAAGGGAACGGCACAATCCTGCACTTCCCAAGGGACGGACGGCACCCCGGGTCCGACGCACGCCGTCGTATCCGCGGCAGCGGTGTCCCGCTACCCCGCCGGCCACATCCTTACCTTGCGTTTACCAAAAGGAGGGGCTGCGCTCAACCGACTATTTCGCATACGAATTATAAAGGCGCCGGAGGAACGGGTGCCCGATGCCCCGGCGCCGCAGAATTTTTCCGCCCGTCCTCAGGTGGATTCGGCGATGGACTCGACGCTGCCGTCGAGCGACATCAACAGCAGTTCCACCTCCAGACCGGGATGCCGCGCCTTGATCGCGGCGCCCAGCGCGCGGAGTTGCTCGGCGTGGGCGGCGGTTTCCTTGTCCGGGTCCGCCGCGACGTCCGTTTTCAGGAAGACCCGGTAGGCGCCGCAGTCACGGTGGTCCATGACCATCACGCGCTTGATCCGGTGCAGTTGCCTGGCGACCGCCACATGGTCCCAGAAGGCCTCGCCCCACGCCTTCTTCTGGTCGGTCAGGGCGCCCAGCGAGGCGCCGGCCAGGATCACATGGTCATAGCGGTTGGTCAGCCCGCGCCCGTCCATGTAGCGGCCGATGTCGTCGATCAGCCGGTAATCCATGCAGGAGAGCAGAAGCGCGTCCACCTCGCCGTCGGGCTGGGCGGCGCCGGCGGCGCCAAGGGTCAGGGGGGCCATCAGCGCAGCCCCGGCGCCCAGCGCGGCGATCTTCAGGAAGGTCCGGCGGGAGTCGTGCCGAAGGCCGCCGCAACAGGTCGAGACGAAGTCAATTCCGGTGCTTTGACGGTACTGCATGAGGTCTCCACGTCGTTGAGGTTTTGTGAGGCCGAACGCCCATGGAGACCGCAGTACCTCGCCGCTTCCGAGACAGCATTATTCGTGAACGAATCTTTCACGAGACAGAAGGGCACAGCATGATGACAGGACTATCTGGACAAACTGGAACGAGAACCTTCGGCCCGTCCACCGGACGCCAAAAAGAAACGGGCCGCTTCCCAGGTGGGAAGCGGCCCGTTCGGCATGGTGCTGCCGGTGTTGCGTTGCTGGTATCAGCCGCGGGTGCTGCCCAAAGCCCGGTCACCGGTGGCGACCGTGTCGCTGGCCGGCTTCTGCGTGCCGGCGCTGGCGCTGTGGCTGGAGGAGCAATCCGCGCTGGCGACCCCCGCCGTCAGGAGGGCGGCGAGACCGAACAGAACGGCTACCGGCTTGGCTCCATGAGACATTGGATCACCTCCTTTCAAAACTGTTGAACACCGCAACAGCATGTGAGGACGATCCGGCGCGAGTCAACGCCCTATACCGCCCGTACAGGGTGCGGCCGCATCGGGCGGCGGGGATCAGGACGCGGTGTCCAGCGCCTCCCGCATGGTGCGGAACAGCTCCGCCTTGTCCTCGAAGCCGATGCCCGGCAGATCCGGCAGGCGGACCCGCCCGTCCTCGACCGCGATGCTGTCGGCGAAGCCGCAGAAGGGCTTGAACACGTCCGGGTAGGACTCGTTGCCGCCCAGATGCAGGCCGGCGGCGATGTTCAGCGACATCTGGTGGCCGCCGTGCGGCACCACGCGGCGGCTCGACCAGCCGTTCTCCGCCAGCATGTCCAGCGTGCGCATGTACTCGACGAGGCCGTAGCTGAGCGCGCAGTCGAATTGCAGCCAGTCGCGATCCGGGCGCATGCCGCCATGGCGGATCAGGTTGCGGGCGTCCTGGTGGCTGAACAGGTTCTCGCCGGTCGCCATGGGGCGGTCATAGTGGTTCGCCAGCTCGGCCTGGAGCGCGTAGTCGAGTGGGTCGCCGGCCTCCTCGTACCAGAAGAGATTGTAGGGCTTGAGCGCCTCGGCGTAGGCGATGGCGGTTTTCAGGTCGAAGCGGCCGTTGGCGTCGACGCAGAGGTTCCGGCCGTCGCCGACCACCTCCAGCACCGCCTCGATGCGGCGCAGGTCGTCCTCCAGCGAGGTGGCGCCGATCTTCATCTTCACGACCTTGTAGCCGCGGTCGCGGTAGCTGCGCATCTCGTCCTGGAGCGCCTCCACCCCCTTGCCGGGGTAGTAGTAGCCGCCCGCGGCGTAGACCCACACCGACTCGTCGGCCACGCCGCCGCGGTAGCGGTCGGCGAGCAGGCGGTAGAGCGGCTTGCCGGCGATCTTCGCCACGGCGTCCCACACCGCCATGTCGATGGTGCCCACCGCGACCGAGCGTTCGCCGTGGCCGCCCGGCTTCTCGTTGGTCATCAGCCGCGCCCAGATCCTGAACGGGTCCAGGTTGCCGTTCGCTTCGTCGATCAGGCTGTCCGGGGCGGCCGAGGTCAGGCGGGGGATGAAGCGTTCCCGCATCAGGCCGCCGGCGCCGTAGCGTCCGTTGGAATTGAAGCCGTAGCCGATCACCGGCTTGCCGTCGCGCACCACGTCGGTGATGACCGCCACGGTGGAGCAGGTCATCTGGCTGAAGTCGATGTAGGCGTTGGCGATGTCGGACTTGATGCCGACGGTCTTTTCCCGGATCTCCACGATGCGCATGGCGCTGCTTCCCTTTGGCTTTTCGGATGCCCTGGGCCGCAGGATAGGGATGGACGGGACCATCGGGCCAATGCCAGTTTCAAATCGCATGATGCGCGTCCGGCATGGGCTAACGGAACAGCGATGGAACTGAACTGGCTTGAGGATTTCCTCGCCCTGGCGGAGTGCGGCAACTTCTCCCGCGCAGCGCAGCGGCGCAACCTGACCCAGCCGGCCTTCAGCCGCCGCATCCGCGCGCTGGAGGACTGGACCGGCACGTCCCTGTTCGACCGCAGCACCCAGCCGGTCGGGCTGACCGAGGCCGGGCGCCGCTTCCGCCCCTTTGCCGACGAGACGGTGCGCCGCCTCCTGCAAGGGCGGGAGGAGGCCCGGCTGGCCGGCGGCGCGGCGGCCACGGCGCTGCGCTTCGCGGCGACCCACGCGCTGTCGCTGACCTTCTTCCCGACCTGGCTGAGCCGGTTGGAGGGACAGGCACGGCTGGGCGCCATCCATCTGCTGTCCGACAGCATGCAGACCTGCGAGCAGGTGATGACGCAGGGGCAGGCGCAGTTCCTGCTATGCCACGCCCATGCGGCGGCCCCCTCCCGGCTGGAGGCCGGAGCCTTCCGCTCCGCCGCGGTGGGAAGCGACCGTCTGGTGCCGGTCTGCGCCCCGGACGAGTCCGGTTCGCCACGGCACCGCTTGTCTGGTGGAGGGGCGTCCGGCGGCGGGGCCGCCCTCCCCCACCTCGCCTACAGCCCGGAATCGGGCATGGGGCGCATCGTCACGGCGGCGCGCGGCGGCTTTCCGGCTCCGCTGGCGCTCGATACCGTCTTCACCTCGCACCTCGCCGCGGTGCTGCGCACGCTGGCCCGCGACGGGCGCGGCGTGGCATGGCTGCCGGACAGCCTGATTGGCGAGGATCTGGCGCAGGGACGGCTGGTGCGGGCCGGCGGGGCGAGTTGGGAAATCCCGGTGGAGGTGCGCCTCTACCGCCCCCGCGCGCGCCAGAGCCCGGCGGCGGAATCCTTCTGGGCTTTAGCGGTGGAACAGGCACCCCAAGACGGGAGGGAGCGGGAATGAGCGGAGCGGGTTACAGGCTCTACGGAGTGCCCGGCTGGGGGTCCGTCCTGGCCGAAGCGATGCTGGTCCAGTGCGGCGCCCCCTTCGTCTTCGAGGACGTCGCGGGCTTCGACGCGCCGGGCGAGGCGCGGCAGCGGCTGCTGGCGCTGAACCCGCTGGGGCAGATCCCCACCCTGGTCCTGCCGGACGGAATGGTGATGACGGAAAGCGCGGCCATCGCGCTGCTGCTGGCCGAACGGCACCCGGACGCCGGACTGGCCCCACCGCCGGACGCACCGGAGCGCCCGGCCTTCCTGCGGCTGCTGGTCTGGCTGGTGGCGAACGTCTACCCGACCTTCACCTACGGCGATTACCCGGAGCGCTGGGTGACGGAGGCTCCGGAGACGCTCGGCGCGGCGATGGTGGAGCAGCGCAAGACGCTGTGGCTCTGGCTGGAATCGCAGCTGGGCGACGGCCCGTGGGTGCTAAGGGAGCGCTTCAGCGCGCTCGATCTCTACGTCGGGGCGATGGTGCACTGGCGGCCCCGCCGCGCTTGGTTCGCGGAACATTGCCCGAAGCTGTCGGGCGTGGCGGGGCGGGTGCAGGCCCTGCCGACCCTGGAACCGGTCTGGAGCCGGAACTTCACGCCGGCGTCCTGAAGCGGGAAGCACCGAGTTCATACAGCACGGGGGCGGCCGCTGGGCCGCCCCCGTTCAACAATCAGCACCCGTGACTTGAGACTCGCAAATCAACGCTCGTTGATGGCGCGATACACAAGGTAGGCCGGGGTCGCGCGCAGCCAGGCGGCGAGGAACTCGCGGACGGCCTGGAGGGCGGAGGACGGGGCGCGGTCGCTGCCGATGTGGCTGTAGGTCGAGCTGTTCATGATGGTCTCCAATCGTTGGGAGGCGTTATCGGGGGCGTTGTTCGTTGAGACCAATATGCTCTGGTATACCCAATACCACACGCGCGCTTATTGCAGGGCAGACCCCAAAAAACGCAACGCTTTCAATGCTTTAACCATCACGCATTCAGTCTATTGAACTGTTCGCACAGCGGACGTCGAATTCTTGCCGCATCGCGGGAAGCGGTGGTCTAGCCAAAGCCGCCCCACAACCCCACTTCTCGTGTCATGCCGCGCGACGACAGCCAGCCCCGCTTTCCCGCCGTCCCGTCCGACCACTGGGACGGGCGCCGCTTCTTCAACCCGCACGCCGACACGGACAAGGGGCCGCGCGAGCTGTGGCGGCTCTACAAGGCGCGCGGTCCGCGCTGGACGCCGCTGGACCCGGAACCTCCCCGCCCTTTCCGCGCCGTCACCCCGGCGCGGGGCGAAGTGGCGGTGACCTTCATCGGGCAGGCGACCTTCCTGATCCAGATCGGCGGGGCGGCCTTCCTGACCGACCCCGTCTATTCCGACCATGCCGGCCCCTTCGGGCGGTTGGGGCCGAAGCGGGTGCGCCCACCTGCGGTGCGCATGGAGGATTTGCCGGCCATCGACGCGGTGCTGCTCAGCCACAACCACTACGACCACCTCGACGCCCCGACGCTCCGCCATCTGGCGCGGCGGCGCGGCGTGCCGCAGGTGATGACGGGGCTGGGCAACGGCCCGATGATGCGCCGCGCCGGCTTCGACGCGGTGCACGAGCTGGACTGGTGGGACAGCCTGCCCGGCCCGCACGGCACCCGGATCACCTTCGTCCCGGCGCAGCACTGGTCCGCCCGCAGCCCCTTCGACCGGCGCCGGACTCTGTGGGGCGGCTTCCTGGTCGAGACACCGGAGGCCGCGGTCTATTTCGCGGGCGACAGCGGCTATTGCCCGCATTTCCGGGAGATCGGGCGGCGGTTCGGCGCCATCGACGTCGCCCTGCTGCCCATCGGGGCCTACGAGCCGCGCTGGTTCATGGCCGCCCAGCACATGAACCCGGCCGACGCCGTGCGGGCGCACCGCGACCTGGGGGCGCGGCACAGCGTCGCCATGCATTTCGGCACCTTCCAGCTGACCGCCGAGGGCATCGACGCCCCCATCCGGGCGCTGCACCACGCCCTGGCCGAGCAGGCCGTCGATCCCGGTCGGTTCGCCATCCCCGGCTTCGGCGAACCCCTGCGCTTCCGCCGCCCTTCGGCCTAATGGCGAAGGGGAGGATTCGCCCAGCGGCCTATGGCGCAAGCGTCATGGACGGGACCGCGCGGATCGGGGTAACGCCTTGAGGGACAGCACCCACCATACAGGCGGAGCCGGGCGTAAATGCAGTTGGAAATCAGTGCCTTCGTCAGTTCCCTCGGCAGCGAATCGGACCACGGCCCCGACGCGCTGGAGCGGGTGCGGGACAGCATGCGGTCCCTGGCCGACACGCTCGCCGCGCTGAACCTGGGCATCGTTCTGGAGGTGCGCGACGTGCAGCGTCTTCAGACCGTCGCCCGCATCGTCCAGGCCGACGCGCCGAACCGCTAACCGCCCGTTTATCGCCGCAGCGGGCAGGCCCGGCGGGCCAGCCGGGCGTTCAGGTCGCCGGTGTCCACCACCGGCTCGCCCTGGCTGCGCATGACGAAGCCGAAGGTGTCCATCACGCGGTCCAGCACGATTTCCTGGTCGTCCGGACGGCGGCTGACCATCACCACGGCATAGCCGGCGGAGCGGGCCACCGCCGCCTCCCCGCGCAGGCCGCGCACGCCCCAACCGGCCAGCGCGCTCTTGCAGCGGAACAGCTCCACCGAGAGGCCGGCGCCGCCGGTCGCCCCGGCCACCACATAGCCGGCGGCCACCGCCAGCGGGGCCAGCAGCCCGTCCCAGTCCAGACAGTCCTCCCGCGACACCCACATGCCGCCGACCGAGCAGGGGGCGGCGCCGATGGCCTCGCCCAGCCCGGCGCGGAAGGCGCGCAGCACCTCCACCGCATCCGCCGCGGGCATCGGTTCCACCCGGTTGCCGTCCGGCATCAGCATCAGGCGTCCGGCCCACTCGGTCGAGGGGGGAAGCTGTTCGGTGAGGCGGGCGAGGAGAGCTTCGCGCGCCTGGGCGAAGGGAACGACCTTGGACATGGGGAACGGGGACCAGCGGCAGGTGACGGGAACCGGGGCCGGAAGGAAGCGAAAGCCACGCCCGCTGTCAACCGGCGCGCGAGGCCTTCGCCACATTTCCGCCCCATTGTCACGGCCCTGCATCGCCACCGTGGGGATGGCGCGGAAAATCCCACCGAAAGGTCGTTTTCCCCTTGCCAGCCCCCGGAAAGGGGCTTATAAGCCGGCCTCCGTTCCGGATTAGCTCAGTCGGTAGAGCAGCGGACTGTTAATCCGCGTGTCGCTGGTTCGAGTCCAGCATCCGGAGCCATATTGCGGGTGTAGCTCAGTTGGTTAGAGCGCCGGCCTGTCACGCCGGAGGCCGCGGGTTCAAGTCCCGTCACTCGCGCCACCTTCCCTCATCGGTGGCTTTCTCCTCTCCCCTCATCGCATCACAGTGACCGTGGCGGCCTCTGTCCGGCTGATCACCACCTCGTCGCCGGGCTTCACCGTTTCCAGCCCCTGCACATCCGGCGGGACCGGAACCGTGCGCGTGCGCCCCTGCGGCCCGCGCAGCGTGACCATGCGACGGTTGAGGTCGATGGCCTCGACGACCTCCGTCACCTGGGTGGTGGTGATCGCCGACGCGCGCGGCATCTCGCCGACCGCGGCGCGGTCCGTGCTGCTCCGCTGAATGGCGCCCGGCCCGCCGCCCGGCGGTTGGGTGACGATGTTGGTCAGGCGGGAGTACTCGATCTGCACGGTGTCGCCCACCTTGATGCGATCGAAGTTCCGCACCCCGCTTCCGGCGGTCACCGCCTCTTCCCGCCCGTCCTGGAATTGCAGGATCACCGTCCGCGCCGCCTTGTCGACGCCGCGGACCTTGGCGGTGGAGCGGACATTCTCGACCATGGACAGCCGCGGCGTCGGCTCGACGCTCGCCGGGGCCATGGCGGCGGACGGCGGCGCGGTTTCGGACGCCGGCGCGCATCCCGCCAGGACCGCGCCGGTCAGGAACACCGCCAGGACGGCACGGGTTTGCTGCTTCATGGGATCGCCTCCACCTCTTCTGGGACCGGCTCCCGGGCGTATGTCCGGTTCGCTTGGGTCCGGTTCGGGCGCAGGAACGGCACCGTCGCACGGATGTTCCGCATCCCGACCCTGGCCGACCCTGGTGGCCGGTGCAACTTACCGTAAGTTCGCCCTTCGACCCGTCCGATGGGTGGAAACCGTCACCCGGAGGGGTCAGAATTTGAACACCGCCTCCATCCCGACGAAGTGGATCGTCTTCGCGGGGCCGGTGTCCTGAAGGAAGGGACCGGGCCGGAACAGGGAGTAGGACAGCAGCCCCTCGACCGTGCGCCCGGCGGCGTAGGACAGCACAAGCTCCCCCTGTGTGCCGATGTAGCGCGAGCGTGATTCGGCGCCGGAGCGGAGCAGGTTGCCGGACAGATCGTAGACGCCGTCCTCCAAGCTCATCCGCCAATAGGCGATGGCCGAGGCGGAGAGGCTGAATTCGTCCGACAGTACCAGATCCACGGACGGATGCAGGTTCATCAGGTTCAGCGGCCCGACCGGAGTCAGCTCCCCGAAATACTTGGCGCGGGGGAACAGGGGGTTGAAGGTGCCCAAGCGCCCGTCGCCGGGATCGCGGTCGCCGCTGGCGATGTTGGCCTTCAGCCCGAGCCGCGGGCGCAGCGGGACGCCGTCCCAGCGGTGGCCGGTGTCGCTGGCGACCGACCATGCGGCGATGGTGTCGCCGTCAATGCGGCCGGTCTGGAGCATCGCCTCCCAGTTCCAGTCCCAGCCGTCGGCCTTGCCGAACAGACGGGTGCCGAAGGTATGCCGCTCCTCCCGCCCCTGCCCGCCCTCGAAGGACGCCGCCCGGTTGCCGTAGCCGATGTAGTAGGCGTCCAGTCCGGTACCCCAGCCCTCGCCCGCGCCGCGCGTGGCGTACAGCCCCCAGGCGGAGCGCCCGCCGTCGCGCCGGTCGTCGAACAGGTCCGGCGCCGCGCGGACCGGGCGGCTGAGAAAGCCGTCCACCCGCCAGGGGCCGGCGTTCACGATCCCCGTCACCGCGTCGAAGGCGCGGGGTACGTTGGCGCCGTAGCGCAGGCTGATCAGCCGCTCCGACCCGTAGGCGAGCATCTGCCGCCCCGCCCGCAGCGTGCCCTGCGCACTCCCCAGCGGGACGGACAGGTCGGCGAAACCCTGCAGCAGGTCGGCGCGGTCGACGTCTGGCGCCCCCTCCGGCCCGAGCTTGCCCGCCGTGCCGGCCATGATCAGCTGCCCGAAGACACGCAGGGCCGGGCCGACGCGCAGGTCGGCGTAGGGCAGCAGCCGCCACAGGCCGTAGGCGTCGTTCCTCGGCTCATCCTGCCCCCAGCCGCTGTTGCGCACCGCCTCGCCGCGCAGCCGCGCCTCCAGCCCGGTGGACAGGGAGACCGTGCCGCCGGGGGTGAGCGGGATCGCCTTGAACCGCTCCCAGAAGGCGCCGCTGCCCGCCGCCGGGTCGAGGAGGTAGCGGTAATCCTCGTCATAGCGGCTGTTGGTCAGCGGCGGGGGCGTCTCCGCAAGGGTCTCGGCGGGGGCCGGGGCGGACTGGAGCAGCAGAGCCGCGACCAGCGCCCCGCGCCACCGCCTCACGACGCCGGCCCCGCGCCGTGCTCCAGCGCCAGGAAATGCGACACCCGCGGCGGACCGTCGCCGCGGTGGAAGGCCAGCGCCTCCTTCTGCACGTCAGCGTCGGCGTGCGACACCCGGCGGTGCTGGCGCTGGTGCTCGGCCCAGGATTCGACGAAGAACCACTCCAGCACCCGCTCCGGATCGCCGGAATCCTGGCTGACGCCCCAGGCGTAGGCGCCGTCCCGCCGCCTCGCCTCCGACAGGCGGCGCAGCGCCGCGTGGAAGGCGTGCTGGTCGGCGGCGGCCACCCGGTACTCGATGGTGATCAGCACCGGACCGCGGTCGTTGCGCACCGGCTCGGCGGTCAGCGGCTCCGGCCAATGGTTGGACGGGGTGAGGTCGGCCTCGCCCTCCGGCAGTGGCACCGCGCGGGACAGCACCGCGACGGCGAGCAGGCCAGCGGCGCTGACCCACAAGGTGGCGGGCACGCCGATGGCATCGGCCAGCGCGCCCCAGCCGAGGCTGCCCGCCGTCAGGGCGCCATTGAACACGGTCAAATACAGCGCCAGCCCACGCCCGCGCACCCAGTTGGGCAGGATGGCCTGGGTGGTGGCGCTCAGCGTCGTCAGCACGGCGATCCAGGCCGCCCCGGCTCCCAGCAGCACCGGCAGCGCCAGCCAGCGCGGCGGGGCCAGGGCCAGGATGCCCATCACCACCGCGGTGACCAGCGCCGCCGCCAGCATCAGGCCATCCGCGCCCAGCCGCTCGCGGACGCGCGGCAGGACGGTCGCCCCGCCGATGGCTCCCGCCCCCACGGCGCCGAGCAGCAGGCCGTAGAAGCCCGGCCCGCCGCCCAGCATCGGCCCGGCGACGATGGGCAGCAGGGCCCACAGGGCGCTGGCGCAGGCGAAGAACAGGCCGGCGCGCAGGAAGACGCGGTGCAACTCCTTGCTGGCGCGGGCGTAGCGCAGCCCGGCGCGGAGCGCGCCGCCGAACTGCTCCGACAGATCGTCGCGGGCGTCGGGGGCGCGCCGCCACCACAGCAGGGCGGCGATGACGATGATGTAGGAGGAGACGTCCACCGCGTAGGTGGCGGCGGCCCCGGCGGCGGCCAGGATCGCGCCGCCCGCCGCCGGGCCGATGGCGCGGGCGATGTTGATGCCAAGGCTGTTCAGCGCGACGGCGCCCTTCAGCTCGCCGCGCGGCACCAGCTCCGGCACGATGGATTGCCAGACCGGCGCCATCAGCGCCGCCCCGACCCCGCCCAGGAAGGTCAGCCCGGCGATGGACGCGACGCTGGCGACGCCCAGCGCCGCCTGGATCATCAGCGCGGCGCTGACGCAGGCGAGCAGGCACTGGATGACGATCAGCATCCGCCGCCGGTCCATGATGTCCGACAGCACGCCCGCCGGGATCGCCAGCAGGAAGATGGGCAGCGAGCCCGCCGCCTGGATCAGCGCGACGGTGGACGGCGATCCCGACAGGTCGAGGACCAGCCACGCGCTCGCCACGTCGCGCATGAAGGTGCCGACGTTGCCCAGCACCGCCGCCACCCACAGCACGGCGAACAGACGGTTGCGCAGCGGCGCGAAGGCCCCGGCCGGCTTGGTTCCGGGGGAGGGCACGGTCTCGGCGGTCATGCGGACCCTCCCCGGCGGTGGGAGTCGCGGTGGGTGAGCGCCGCCGCCGCGGCGAAGCCGCCGACGATGGCGAGATGCTCCAGGAAGGTGGCGGTCTGGCGGGCGCGGTCCGGCCCCTCATAGGTCCAGAAGGCGTGGGCGAGCAGCGTGGCGACCACCGTGAAGCCGGCGAGAATCCCGGCGCCGAGCCAGCACCAGCGCCGTGTCAGAAACAGTGCCGACCCGCCGAGCTGGGTGACGATCACCGCCACCGCGACGAGGACCGGCAGGCCGAGCCCCAGCCCCGCCGCCTCGGCCACCGCACCGTTGAAGTCCGTCAGCTTGACCAGCCCGCTGACGACGAAGGGCGCCGCCAGCGCGAGGCGGGCGAGCCAGGCGGTCCCCGGCCAGTCGAGCAGGGCGGCGACCGGCGCGGCGGCGGCGTCCTTGCGCGTGTAAAGGCTGTCGGCCATCGTTCCGCTCCCCCTCACACCGCCCAGCAGCCGCAGCCGAACACGCCCCAGAAGCTGCGCGCGTCGGACGAGGGCACGTCGGCGCCCAGCGCCGCCGCGTGGTCGTGGCCGTGCACGGCGCAGCCGGAATGGCAACCGCACTCCGCCGCCTGCCGCTGCACCGTCTTGGGATCGCGGTGATAGCCGCCGACGGTGGCGACCGGCGACCAGTCGGGCATCGGCTTGGGCAGCGGCGGGGCGAGCTTGCCGAAATCGCCCTCGCCATGCACCACGGCGCCGCCCAGCAGGGTCAGGACGGAGCGGATGTGGGGGATGCGGTCCTCCGGCACCGCCATGTAGTCGTCGCTGAGCAGCGCCGCGTCGGCGAGCTGCCCGGCTTCGATCCTGCCCTTCTTGCCCTGTTCGTTGGAGAACCAGGTGTTGGCCTCCGTCCACAGGCGCAGCGCCGTCTCGCGGTCCAGCCGGTTCGCCATCGGGTAGAGCGACAGCCCGCCCACCGTCTTGCCGGTGACCAGCCAGGACAGCGAGACCCAGGGGTTGTAGCTCGCCACGCGGGTGGCGTCCGTCCCGGCGCCCACCGGCACCCCGGCGGCCATCATCTTCGCGATGGGCGGCGTGGCCTCGGCGGCCTTGGCGCCGTAGCGCTCCACGAAATACTCGCCCTGATAGGCCATGCGGTGCTGCACGGCGATGCCGCCGCCAAGCGCCGCGATGCGGTCGATGTTGCGCTCGCTGATCGTCTCGGCGTGGTCGAAGAACCAGTTCAGCCCCTGCAGCGGGATGTCCCGGTTGACCTTCTCGAAGACGTCAAGCGCCCGCCCGATGGTCTCGTCGTAGGTGGCGTGCAGCCGCCACGGCCAGCGCCGCTCGGCGAGCAGGCGCACCACCGGCTCCAGATCCGTCTCCATGTTGGGCGGCATCTCGGGCCGGGCGACGCGGAAGTCCTCGAAATCGGCGGCGGAATAGACCAGCATCTCCCCCGCCCCGTTCAGGCGGTAGCGGTCGTCGCCGTCGCCCGGCTTGACCGTGTCGGACCAGGTGGCGAAATCCTGCAATTCCTCCTTCGGCTTCTGGGTGAACAGGTTGTAGGCGATGCGCAGGGTCATCTCGCCGTCGGCGTGCAGCTTCTCGATGATCGCGTAGTCGTCGGGGTAGTTCTGGAAGCCGCCGCCGGCGTCGATCACGCTGGTGACGCCCAGCCCGTTCAGCTCACGCATGAAGTGGCGGGTGGAGTTGACCTGATACTCCTCCGGCAGCTTCGGCCCCTTGGCGAGGGTGGAGTAGAGGATCATCGCGTTGGGCAGGGCGAGCAGCAGGCCGGTCGGGTTGCCCGCGGCGTCGCGCTGGATCTCGCCGCCCGGCGGGTTGGGCGTGTCCTTGCCGTAGCCCACCGCCCGCAGCGCAGCGCCGTTCAGCAGCGCGCGGTCGTAGAGGTGCAGGATGAAGACCGGCGTGTCGGGGGCGGCAGCGTTCAGCTCCTCCAGCGTCGGCAGGCGCTTCTCGGCGAACTGGTGCTCGGTGAAGCCGCCGACGACGCGCACCCACTGCGGGGCCGGCGTGCGGGCCACCTGGGCGCGCAGCATCGCCATGGCGTCGGCCAGGGTCGGCACGCCGTCCCAGCGCAGCTCCATGTTGTAGTTCAGGCCGCCGCGGATGACGTGGATGTGGCTGTCGATCAGGCCGGGGATCAGGCGGCGTCCCTTGGCGTCGATCACCGCGGCGTCGGGAGATGCTGCGGCGCGCACCTCGGCCTCCCGCCCCACGGCGAGGAAGCGCCCGTCGCGGATCGCCACGGCGTCGGCTTGCGGGTTGGCGCGGTCGAGCGTCGTGATCTTGGCGTTGACGATCAGAAGGTCGGAAGACGGCATGGCGGCATTCCCAAGGCGGGTGAACAGGGGCGAGGCGAGCAGGGCGGCGGCGGCGCTTCCGGCGATGGCGCCGCGGCGGCCAATACCGGGGCGACCGTTTCCGGTGTGGCCGGTCATGCCCGGCCCCGCGGGGGTGCGTCCGCGGCCGGTGCCGGCGGGGTTGCGGCATCGGGAGCGGCGGCGCTGCCGGCCTGCGGCCCCAGGATGTGGCGGGCGCAGTCGTTCTGGATGAAGGCGAGAACCGGCTGCCCGGCGATCAGCCGCTTGACCACCGGCACCGCCTGTTCGCCGACCAGCATGCCGAGCAGGCCGATCAGGGCAATGGTGGGCGGCGCCGGGGAGCGGACGCCAAGCAGCGCGTAGAGGACGCCGACCAGGATGCCGGCGCCGAGGGAAAGCAGATAGGGCATCATGGCGTGCCTGTTCTTCGTCCGGATGGGCGGAAAGAGGCGGACCGGCCCCGGGGAGGGTCGGGACCGGTCCGCCGCGGCGCGGGGCATCGGGCGCCGCAAAGCAAGTGCCGGGGCTCGGCGCCGCGATCAGGCGGCGGCGCTGTGGCCGCCTTCCGACGCGCCGAACATCGTCTTGGCGTAGATGATGCCCAGGCCATAGGCGCCGCCGTACTTCTTGGCGATGCCGGTGGTCATCTCGTAGGTCTCGGTGCGCGCCCAGTCGCGCTGCAGTTCCAGCATGTACTGGAGCGAGGTCATCGGGCGGACGCCGGCCTGGACCATGCGGTCCATGGCGCGCTGGTGCGCCTCGACCGAGACGTCGCCGCAGGCGTCGGCGATGACGTAAACCTCGAAGCCCTGGTCCAGCGCCGACAGGGTCGGGCCGACGATGCAGACCGAGGTCCACAGGCCGCAGAAGACCAGCCGGGTCTTGCCCAGGCCGTTGACCCGCTTGATGACGTTCGCGTCCTCCCAGGTGTTCATGGAGGTGCGGTCGGTGACCTCCGCCCCCGGGAAGGCCTCGGTGATCTCGGAGAAGATCGGGCCGGAGAAGCTCTTTTCCGCGACCGTGGTCAGGATGGTCGAGACGCCGAAGCCGGCGGCGGCGTGGGCGACCAGTGCGGTGTTGGTGCGCAGCGTCGTGGCGTCGATCGAATGGGTCGCGAAGGCCATCTGCGACTGATGATCGATCATGATCAGCGCGTGGTCCTTCGGCGATACGAGCAGTTTGCCGGGAGTCGCGGTGGCGGTGATGGTCATGTCTCTATCCCCGTTGTTTTTGGCGCCGGTGCCAATGGCGTTGCCTCTGACGATGTCTGTGGCCCGGCGGTGTGTCGAAGCATCGGTCAGGGACGGAGGACGGCGACATTGAACTTGCGTTTGCGGGTCCTATACCTTGGTATATCAGGCCAAGGCGCCGCTCGCCGCCGGTGCCGGTCAGGGTAAAGGGACAGGACAAAGGGACAGGGTTGAGGGAAGACGTGACCCGACGGCCAAGCGAACGACGGTGATGCGCACGAGGGATGTCCCCGGAGACCAGCGGTTTCTTCTGGCGACCCTGCCCCCGGGGGCGGGGCAGACCCGGCTGGCCATCGTCACGGTGGCGGGGCTTCTGGCCGCGCTGGCGATCGCGGCGCCTTTCGCCCGCCTGACGCTGGACGGAACGGCGGTCCTGCTGCCCGCCTACGCCACGGCCGTCCTGCTGACCGAGCTGATGACCGCCGTCCTGCTGTTCGCGCTCTACGCCACGCAGCGAACGCCGGCCCTGCTGGCGCTGGCCGCCGGCTATCTGGTCACGGCCTTGCTGATCGTTCCCTGGGCGCTGACCTTCCCCGGAGTCTTCGCGCCGACCGGGCTGCTCGGCGCCGGTCTGCAGAGCACGGCCATCGTGGCCGCCGGGCGCCGCGTCGGCCTGCCGCTGTTCATCCTGGCCTACGCGCTGCTGAAGTCCGTGGAGGCCGGCCCGCGCGAGGCGCACCGCCCGGCCCTGTCCGCCATCGCGGGCGGCGTGGCGCTGGCGGCGGCGCTGGCCGGGGGCCTGACTGCCTTCGCGTTGGGCAACGACGCCGTCCTTCCCCGTCTGATGGTCGACACCATGCGGGAAACGCCGCTGTGGCGGGTCGTGCCGGTGACGGCGCTGGCGCTCTGCGCCGCCGCACTGGCCGTCCTGTGGCGGCAGCGGCGCTCCGTCCTCGACCTCTGGCTGATGGTCGTCCTGGCCGCCTGGGCCATCGAGACCTGCCTGCTGAGCTTCATCAGCGGCGGGCGCTTCAGCGCCGGCTGGTGGTCGGGGCGGCTGTTCGGGCTGGCCGCCTCAAGCGTCGTCCTGCTGATCCTGCTGGCGGAAATGACGACGCTCTACGGGCGGCTGGTCCGCTCGGTGGCGGCGGAACGGCGGGTGCGCGACGCGCGTCTGGCCAGCCTGGAGGCGCTCTCCGCCTCCATCGCGCACGAGGTCAACCAGCCGCTGGCGAGCATGGTCACCAACGCGGGCGCCGGACTGCGCTGGCTGGACCGCCCGTCGCCCAATCTGGTGGAGGTGCGGGCGGCGCTGAGGCGGATCTCCGACGACGGCCACCGCGCCGCGCGGGTGATCGCCTGCATCCGCGATTCCTTCCGCAAGGCGCCGCCCCAGCGCAGCCGGCTGGACATCAACGGCGTGATCCGGAGCGCGCTGGACCGCACGGAGGGCGAGCGCCGCCTGAACCGGATCGCCGTGCGCACCGACCTTCAGCAGAGCCTTCCGCCGGTCAACGGCAGCCCGGTGCAGCTTGAGCAGGTGCTGCTGAACCTGATCGCCAACGCCGACGACGCGATGGGCGCCGTCGCCGACCGCCCGCGCGTGCTGAGCATCCGCTCGCGCCGCCGCGGCCTCGCGGACGTGCTGGTGTCGGTGGAGGACACCGGCACCGGGTTGCAGGCGACCCAGGAGGAGCGGCTGTTCGAACCCTTCTTCACCACCAAGGAGCATGGAATCGGCATGGGGCTGACCATCTGCCAGTCGATCGTGGAGGCCCATGGCGGCCGGCTGTGGGTGGCCGCCAACCAGCCCCACGGCGCCGTCTTCCGCTTCACCCTGCCCGCCGACGACGAGCCGGAGCGGCCAGCGGCGGGCGCCGCCCTGGAGCGGACGCGATGACCGACCGCACTGTTTCCGACCGGTCCCCCGCAACCATGGAAACGCCCTTCGTCGCCATCATCGACGACGATCCGTCAATCCGGGACTCGCTGGTCAGCCTGCTGCGCTCGGTCGGGCTGACCGCCCTGCCCTTCGCCTCGGCGCAGGACTTCCTGCAGTACCGCTGGCCCGACGCACCGGGCTGCCTGGTGCTGGACGTGCGGCTGCCCGGCCAGAGCGGGCTGGAGTTCCAGCGCGAGCTGACCGGGGCGGGCATCCATCTGCCGGTCGTCTTCATCACCGGCCATGGCGACATTCCCATGTCGGTGACGGCGATGAAGGCCGGCGCCGTCGAGTTCCTGGCCAAGCCCTTCCGCGACCAGGATCTGATCGACGCCGTCCACACCGGCATCGAGCGCGACCGCGACCGTCGACGCGCCGTCGACGCCCTGTCCGATCTTCAGGAACGATTCCGCAGCCTGACCCCGCGCGAGCGGGAGGTGATGCAGCTCGTCGCCGCCGGGCAGCTCAACAAGCAAATCGCCGCCGAGCTGCAGCTCAGCGAGATCACCGTGAAGGTCCACCGCGCCAGCGTGATGCGCAAGATGCAGGCGCGGTCCTTGCCCGATCTGGTGCGCATCGCCGACAAGGTGACCCCCAACGGCGAGTCCTGACCGGTTCCTGCTTACGATCCTTTGATGAAAGCCAGCACGTCGGCGTTGAAGCGGTCCTGATGGGTGGCCGTCAAGCCGTGCGGCGCCCCTTCGTAGACCGTCAGCGTCGCCTGCGGCGCGATCTCCACGGCGCGGCGGGCCGCCGCGTCGATGGGCACGATCTGGTCGTCGTCGCCATGGATCAACAGCGTCGGCACCGCCATCTTCCTCAGATCCTCGGTGAAGTCGGTTTCCGAGAATTGCTGGATGCAGTCGTAAGCGCCCTTGATCCCGGCCATCATGCCCTGCAGCCAGAAGGATTGCCGCAGCCCCTCCGACACCTTCGCCCCGTCGCGGTTGAAGCCGTAGAAGGGCATGGTCAGATCGAGGAAGAACTGCGACCGGTCGTCGTAGGTGCCCTTGCGGATGCCGTCGAAGACCTTCATCGGCAGGCCGCCGGGGTTGGCGGCGGTTTTCAGCATGATCGGCGGCACCGCCCCGACCAGCACGGCCTTGGCGACCCGTCCGGTGCCGTGGCGTCCGATGTAACGGGCGACCTCGCCGCCGCCGGTCGAATGGCCGATCATCACCGCGTCGCGCACGTCCAGCGCGTCGAGCAGTTCGGCCAGATCGTCGGCGTACTGGTCCATGTGGTTGCCGGTCCAGGTCTGGTCGGACCGGCCGTGGCTGCGCCGGTCGTGGGCGATGACCCGGTAGCCCTGCTGGCCGAAGAACAGCATCTGCCCGTCCCAGGCGTCGGCGCTGAGCGGCCATCCGTGCGAGAAGACCACCGGCTGCCCGCTGCCCCAGTCCTTGTAGAAGATGCGGGTGCCGTCCTTGGTCGAGATCGTGCTCAAAACCCCCTCCATTTTTCGGGCGCGCGAAAGATCCGCGGCGCGAGGGGAAGGCGGACACCGGCCTTTCCATGGGCAGCGCGGAACCTCGTCGGCGTCACAACAGTGCCGAAGGTGGTCCGGCCTGGAAACTATACGGAGGTATCGGTGGCCTGCCCGTATGTATGGCAAGCCGGTGGAGAGCGGAGCCGCTGAATCACGGGCGGGAGCCGAGAACGATAAAGCGCGCGAACCGGCGGCGCCACTGTTCGCCCACCGGTGGAAATATTTCGTTTTTTCAATCAGTTCCGGTGCTTTTGTCGGGGATTTAGCTCCCTTTGCGTCTTCCGGATGGGACCGGCATCGTTTATCTTCGGGCAGCGGTGGGCAGGAAGCCTATCCATCTGGGAAATGAGCGGACGGTTTCTTGGAGGAGCAAAGCTTGCGAATGCTCGTCGCGGTGGTTGATGAACTGCGCCGGCAGAGCCGCAGCGTCATCGTACGTCTTATGCTGTTTGGACTAGTTCTGGTCTTTGTCGGCGCCTGCGCGCGCATCTGGGTCCTGTCCTCCTTCTTGGAGGACAAGATCAACAACCTGACCTCGTCCCAACAGCAATCGACCGCCTCCTACGTTGCCCACGACATCGACGAGAAGATCAAGGCCCGGCTCGACCTCCTGCGCCGCGCCGCCGGAAGCCTGCCGTTGACGGCCCTCGACGATCCCACGGCCCTGCGCGACTGGCTGAAGACGCATCACGAGATCGCGCCACTGTTCTCGCGCGGTCTGATGATCGTCCAGCCGGACGGCCATGGAGTCTTCGCCGATTATCCGGAACGGCACCGCCCGCCCAATTTCGACGTTTCGGATCGCGACTGGTTCCAGGCGGCGCTGGCGTCACGCGAACCGGTGATAGGGCGGCCCGCCCGCTCCGCCATCGACGGAGAGCCGATGGTGGTCATGGCGATGGCGGTCACCGACGCCGCCGGAACACCGGTCGCGGTCCTGGCCGGCGCCACCGCCCTGTCGTCGCCCGGCTTTCTCAATCTGGTCCAGGGAAACCGCATCGGGCGCAGCGGCGGCTTCCTGCTGGTTTCCCCCCGCGACAGGCTGTTCGTGTCGGCCAGCGACCACGGGATGATCCTGACCGCGACCCCGCCGGAGGGGGTGAATCCGCTGCACGACCGGGCCATGGCCGGTTACCGCGGCACCGGCATCACCGTCAACGCGACGGGGGTGGAAGAGCTGTCGGCCATCGCGGCGGTGCCGACGGCGGGTTGGTTCCTGGTCGCCCGCCTGCCCACGGCGGAGGCGTTCGAAGGGGTGCGCGACCTGCAGACCTTCATCGCCACCAACAGCCTGATGATCGCCGCCTTCGCCGTGACCGTGCTGTTCTTCGGCATGCGCCGCTTCTTCCGCCCGCTGACCGAGGCTGCGCGGCGGATGCACCAGATGGCCGACGGGCATGTCGAGCTGTCGCCCCTGCCGGTCCACCGCATGGACGAGGTCGGGGAACTGGCGCAGGGCTTCAACTATCTGCTGGGCAAGCTGCGGGAGCAGGAGGCCGCCCTGCGGGCGAGCGAGGCGCGCATGGCCCACATGGCCCACCACGACGCGCTGACCGAACTGCCGAACCGCACCATGTTCCACGACCGGCTGCAACAGGCCATCGACCGGGCGGAGCGCGGCGGCACCCTGTTCGCCCTGCTCTACATCGACCTCGATGGCTTCAAGCCGATCAACGACACCCACGGCCACAGCCGGGGCGACGAGGTGCTGCGGGTGGTGGCGCGCCGCCTGTCCGGCCTGCTGCGCAAGTCCGACCTGATCGCCCGCATCGGCGGCGACGAATTCGCCATCATCCTGGAGGTGGAGGTGACCCCCGCCGGGGCGGAAACCGTCGCCGACAAGTGCCGGACGGCGCTGAAGGAGCCCATCCTGATCGACGGGCTGCGGCTGCCGCTCGCCCTGTCGATCGGCGTCGCCGTCTACCCGCAGGACGGGCGGGATGCCCAGCAACTCATCGTCCACGCCGATCAGGCGATGTACGCGGTCAAGAGGGGCGCCGCCCGCGTCCCGGCCCTGTAGGAGTGCCGGCTCAGTGGCAGCTTGAACCGCCACCGGCCGGGCCGCAGCCCGTGCACCTGCCGCCACAGCCAGACCCCTTCGGCGCGGCCCTGCCCAGCAGGCGGGCGCGCAGCCCGGCCGGCAGGATCACCCGCCACAGCGTCCACGCCGCGGCCAGCGCCACCACCACCGCGACCAGCAAATCCTGCCACATGGCCGTGCCCTCCCCTTCCTTCACAGCAGCGCAGACGCGAGGCGGTAGGTGATGAAGCTCGCCCCGTAGGCCAGCGTGATCATGTAGGCGAACATCACCGCCGGCCAGAACCAGCCGTTGGTCTCCCGCTTCACCACCGACAGGGTGGCGACGCATTGCGGGGCGAAGACGTACCAGGCGAGCAGCGACAGGGCGGTCGGCAGGCTCCAGGAGGCGGCCAGCGCCCCGGCCAGCGAGGATTGCAGCGCGTCGCCGCTCTCGCTCAGCGCGTAGATCGTGCCCAGCACGCCGACCGCCACCTCGCGCGCCGCGATGCCCGGCACCAGCGCCACGGCGATCTGCCAGGTGAAGCCGATGGGCGCCAGCAGCGGTTCCAGCGCGTGGCCGATCATGCCGGCGATGGAATACTGGATGGCCGGCTCGGTCGCCCCCTCCGGCGCGCCGGGGAAGCTCGCCAGGAACCACATGACGATCATCAGCGCGAAGATCGTCGTGCCGGCCCGCGCCAGGAAGACCTTGGCCCGCTCGAACAGCCCCAGCGCGATGTCGCGCGGGTTGGGCAGGCGGTAGGCTGGAAGCTCCATCAGCAGCGGCTCGCGGGCCCCCTTGAACACCGTTCCCTTCAGAACGAAGGCGACGGCCAGCGCCGACAGGATGCCGGCGGCGTAGAGCGCGAACATCACCAGCCCCGGCAGCCCGACCAGCCCGCCCAACAGCGGACGGTCCGGCACGAAGGCCGCGATCAGCAGCGTGTAGACCGGCAGCCGGGCCGAGCAGGTCATCAGCGGGGCGATCATGATGGTCGCCAGCCGGTCGGCGCGGTTCTCGATGGTGCGCGCCGCCATGACGCCGGGCACCGCGCAGGCGAAGCTGGACAGCAGCGGAATGAAGGCGCGCCCGTGCAGCCCCACCCCGCCCATCAACCGGTCCAGCAGGAAGGCGGCGCGGGCGAGATAGCCGGTCGCCTCCAGCACCAGGATGAAGAAGAACAGCACGAGGATCTGCGGCAGGAAGATGACCACGCTGCCCACCCCGGCGATGATCCCGTCGGTCAGCAGGCTGCGCAGCGCGCCGTCCGGCAGGGTGGCGGCCACCCAGTCCTTCAGCCCGCTGACCGCGCCGTCGATCAGGTTCATCGGCGCCTCGGCCCAGGCGAACACCGCCTGGAACATCAGGAACAGCACGAGGAACAGGAAGGCCAGCCCGAACACCGGGTGCAGCAGCACGGCGTCCACCCGCCGGGTTGCCAGCGGCGGCAGGCCGGCGTCGGCCACGCAGCCGGCCAGCAGCCTTTCGACCTCCTGATGATAGGCCCGCAGGTCGCGCGAGGAGGGCTCGCTCCAGCCGCAGGGGGCAGGGTTCTCCGCCGCATCGGCCGCCATGGCCATGGCGCCGTCGATCTGCTCCAGCAGCGGCTGGACGCCGCCGCGGCGGATGGCGACGGTCGGCACCACCGGCACGCCGAGCGCTGCGGACAGCGCCGCCGCGTCGATGCGGCAACCGCGCTTCTCCGCCGCGTCCATCATGTTCAGCGCCAGGATGATCGGGCGGCCCAGCCGTTTCAGCTCCACCACCAGCCGCAGGTTCAGGCGCAGGTTGGTGGCGTCGGCGACGCAGACCAGCAGGTCGGGGCTGTCCTCGTGCGAGAAGCGGCCGAGCACGACGTCGCGGGTCACCTCCTCGTCGGGGGAGCGGGCGCGCAGGCTGTAGGTACCCGGCAGGTCGATCACCTGCACGCGGCGGCCGAGCGGGCTGACGAAATGCCCGATCTTCCGTTCCACCGTGACGCCGGGATAGTTCGCCACCTTCTGGCGGGAACCGGTGAGCGCGTTGAACAGGGCGGTCTTGCCACAGTTCGGGTTGCCGACCAGCGCGATGCGCGGCGGCAGGGCGGAGTCCAGGACCGACATGGCCGGATGTCCTTGCAGGGAGTCGCTTTGAAGGAAGGAGATGACGCCGCGCGTCAGGCGGCGGGCGCCACCAGCACGGCGCGCGCCTCGGCACGGCGGAGCGCCAGCGTGTGCTCGTTCACGCGGATGGCGATGGGGTCACGGCCCGGAAAGGCTTCGTGCAGGACCTCGACGTGGGAGCCCTCGACCAGCCCCATCTCGATCATGCGCCGTTCCAGCTCCCCTTCGGGAAGGGTGGTGACGACCCCCCGCTCATCGACGCCGGTCACACGGGCATGCTCGCCCTTCTTCAACTCGCCCAAATGCCGTCCGCCGGGCGACTGGCCCGTTTCGGGGGTGGGATGACCGCTCATGGCTGCACCTGATCGCACCGGGAGGTGGGGGGCGCGTTCCTGTCCGCCCCTCTTCGCCGCGAATGATCCTGCGAAGCGTTCGCATCCGTCCAGCCGGCTAAATGTCGCAGGAGCCTTGTAAAATGAGCGTATCGACCACATCGCGATTAGGGCTTTGCGGGGACCGCCCCCTTCGCGTCGCCCTTGGCGGCGGGAGCCGGCGCCCTTGCGGAGCGGTCGAGGTTGGCCTGCGCCGTCTTCGCCGCCCCGCTGTTCGGCGCGTTGCGGACGATCTGGCTCCAATCCTCCCGCGCGCCCGGGCAGATTGCCGGCCTGCGCCTTGATGTTGGCGCGCAGCAACAGGGCGTCGGGGTCGCCGGGGCGCAGCTCCAGCGCGCGGTCGATGTCGGCGACGGCCTGCCGGTCGTTGGCCAGCGCCTTGTGGGCGGCGGCGCGGTAGAGATAGGCCTCGGGCCGCCGCGGGTCCTTCGCCAGCGCCGCGTCCAGGTCGGTCACGGCGTCCCAAAAGCGCTCCGTCTCGGCCCGCGCGATGGCGCGGTCGATCAGCAGATCCACGTCGTCCGGCTGGAGCGCCAGGGCGCGGCTGTAGGCCCGCGCTCCGCCCGCACATTGTCACCGGCGCGCAGCCACGCCCAGCCCGCCCGCCCGAGGATCGAGGCCCCGGCCTTCGGGTCGTCCTTGCCCAGCACCGGGGCCAGCTCCTCCAGCCGCGCCCCGGCGGTGGTGAAGTCGCCCTTGTGGAACAGCGCCAGCGCCTGGCACAGCCGGGCATGGTCACCGCCGCCGCGGTTCAGCCAGGTCTGAGCGCTCTCCAGCGCTTCGGCCGGACGCTTTTCGGCAAGCGTCAGGCAGGCCTGGAATTCCCGGTTGTGATCGACGGCGGGAGCGGCCAAGGCCGGGACGGCGGAGAAGAGCGCCAGCGCGGCCGTGATGAGGTAAGCGTTGCGTCGGTTCATGGCGGCCCTACACTCCGTCATTGCCGCTTCCGACGCAAGGACCCCGCAAGACATGGCTTCACCCCGTCTGTTCGTCTTCGGCCTGGGCTTCACCGCCCGCGTGTTCGCCGACCGGCTGAAGGCCGAGGGCTGGCGGATCGCCGCCACCTGCCGCGGCGAGGACAAGCGCGCCGCCCTGGAGGCGCAGGGCATCGAGGCGTTCCTGTTCGACCGGGGCCGCCCGCTGGAGGACGCCCGCGCCGCCCTGGCCGGCACCACCCATCTGCTGGTCAGCGTGCCGCCCGACGAGCGGGGCGACCCGGTGCTCGACCAGCACGCCATGGATCTGGCGGACCTGCGGACACTCGACTGGGCCGGCTACCTCTCCACCACCGGGGTCTACGGCGACACCAAGGGCGAATGGGTGGGCGAGGCGGCGTGGCTGCGCCCGACCGGCGAGCGGCAGAAGCGCCGCGTCGAGGCGGAGCGCGGCTGGCTGAACCTCTACCGTCAGTACGGCGTGCCGATGCATCTCTTCCGGCTGGCCGGCATCTACGGACCGGGGCGCAGCGCGCTGGACAACGTGCGCGACGGCACCGCCCGGCGGGTGGACAAGCCCGGACAGGTGTTCAGCCGCATCCATGTGGAGGACATCGCGGCGACGCTGCGCGCCTCGATGGACAAGCCTACACTGGGCGCGGTCTACAACGTCGCCGACGACCTGCCCTCCCCCTCCCACGAGGTGGTGAGCTACGCCTGCGGCCTGCTGGGGGTCGAGCCGCCGCCGCTGGTGCCCTTCGAGCAGGCCGGGCTGTCGCCGATGGCCGCCAGCTTCTACGCCGACTGCCGCCGGGTGAAGAACGACCGCATCAAGCGCCAGCTCGGCGTGACGCTGACCTACCCGGACTACCGCGCCGGGCTGGACGCGCAATTCGCCGCGGAGAGCGGGCGGTAGAGTCGCGGCGGCGCGAATCGCGCGTCCTCCCGCCCCGGCCGCATTCCCCCTACGGCAGCACCCCGCGGGGGCGTCACGGGCCTCCGGATGGGCCGGAATCGGCGTTTCCGGCGACCGTCCGACCGCGCCGAACGAATTTGGTTCGGCAAAACCGACGTTGTGGTATCATGCGCGCCCGTTCCGGCCCGCTGGATTGTGGCCGGACCGGCATGGGTACGCCTGCGAATCGCAAAAAACACGACCTGCCGAGACGACGACCAGCATGAACATCATCATCGAACGCGCCGCCCTTCTCCGGTCCCTTGGTCATGTGCAGAGCGTGGTGGAGCGCAGGAACACCATCCCCATTCTGTCCAACGTGCTGCTGCGGGCGAGCGACGGCGAACTGTCGCTGGCCGCCACCGACATGGACCTGGAGATCGTCGAGACGGTCCCGGCCACGGTGACCCGCGCGGGCGGCACCACCGCCCCGGCCCACACGCTGTACGACATCGTGCGCAAGCTGCCCGACGGCAGCCAGGTGGAGCTGGATATCGGCGGCGACGGCACGATCCTGACGCTGCGCGCCGGCCGGTCGCAGTTCAAGCTGTCCTGTCTGCCGGTCGACGATTTCCCGCAGCTCTCCGGCGGCGACCTGCCGAACCGCTTCGACCTGACGGCGGGCGACCTGCGG
Source organism: Azospirillum brasilense (assembly GCF_022023855.1). Classification (NCBI taxonomy): domain Bacteria; kingdom Pseudomonadati; phylum Pseudomonadota; class Alphaproteobacteria; order Rhodospirillales; family Azospirillaceae; genus Azospirillum; species Azospirillum brasilense. The sequence goes on along the minus strand of NZ_CP059450.1, from coordinate 1,828,883 downwards.
GCGCTGGTCGACCGCACCCGCTTCGCCATCTCCACCGAAGAGACGCGCTACTACCTCAACGGCATCTACCTGCACGCCGCCAAGGCCAAGGCCGGCGGGTCCGAGCTGCCGGTGCTGCGCGCCGTGGCGACCGACGGCCACCGTCTGGCGCGGGTCGAGATGCCGCTGCCGGAGGGGGCCGCCGGCATTCCCGGCGTCATCGTTCCGCGCAAGACCGTGAACGAGATCCGCAAGCTGATCGACGAGGCCGCCGACCGCATCGAGCTGTCGCTGTCGGACAACAAGATCCGCTTCGCCTTCGATTCGGTGGTGGTGACCTCCAAGCTGATCGACGGCACCTTCCCGGACTACGAGCGGGTGATCCCGGTCGGCAACGACAAGACGATGGAGGTGGACGCCAAGCTGTTCGCCGCCGCTGTGGACCGTGTCGCCACCATCTCCACCGAGAAGAGCCGGGCGGTGAAGCTGTCGCTGACCCGCGGCACGCTGACCCTGTCGGCCACCAGCCCCGAGGCCGGCAGCGCCACCGAGGAGCTGGAGGTCAATTACCAGGAAGGCCCCCTGGAAATCGGCTTCAACTCTCGCTATCTGCTTGATATCACGCAGCAGATCGAGGGTGAGGGCGCACGCTTCTCGCTGGCCGACGCCGCGTCGCCGACCATCGTGCGCGACGTCGCCGACCCCACGGCCCTTTACGTGTTGATGCCGATGCGTGTGTGACCGGTCCGGACGGATCGGCGCTTTTCGGGCCGGTGCGCTCCGGACCCCGTGTTTGACGGGGTGCGGCGGCCCGGTCCCCGCATCCCGGATCGGACGCTTTGCTCGACGCCAGACAGACTTCGCCCTATCCCGTCCCCGTGATGGACACTCCGGCCGCTTTGGCGGTGACGCGCCTGACCCTGACCCGCTTCCGCGGCTATGACAGCGCGCGCCTGGAGCCCGACCACCGCCCGGTGGTGCTGACCGGGCCGAACGGCGCCGGCAAGACCAACCTGCTCGAAGCGGTCAGCTTCCTCGCCCCCGGACGCGGCCTGCGCGGCGCCAAGCTGGCGGAGGTGGAGCGGATCGGCTCCGGCGCAGGCACCGGCTGGGCGGTCGCCGCCGTTCTGGACACTCCCACCGGCCCGGTGGAGATCGGCACCGGCCGCGAGATCGGCCCCCAGGCGGCGTCCGGAGCCGAGCGCGACCGCCGCGTCGTCCGGGTCGACGGCCACCCCGCCAAGGGCCAGACCGTGCTGGCCGAGCATGTCGCCGTCGTCTGGCTGACCCCGCAGATGGACCGGCTGTTCCTGGAGGGCTCCAGCGGGCGTCGCCGTTTCCTCGACCGCCTCGTCTTCGGCTTCGACCCCGCCCACGCCGGGCGGCTCAGCCGCTACGAGCACGCCCTGCGCGAGCGCGCCCGCCTGCTGCGCGAGGGGCATCGCGGCTGGAACGGTGACGAGGGCTGGCTGAGCGGGCTGGAGGACCAGATGGCGACCACCGGAGTCGCCGTGGCCGCCGCCCGCCGCGACGTGGTGCAGCGGCTGCGCGCCGCCTGTGGGCGGGCCGTCGGCCCCTTCCCCGGCGCCGACCTGACGGTGCAGGGCGCGGTGGAACGCTGGCTCGACGACGGTCCGGCGCTGGCCGCCGAGGACGCGCTGCGCCGTTCCTTGCGTGACAGCCGGCGAGCCGATTCGGACAGTGGCGGGGCCACGCTGGGGCCGCACAAGAGCGATCTCGCGGTGCGCCACGCCCAGAAGGACATGCCGGCGGCGCTCTGCTCCACCGGAGAACAGAAGGCGCTGCTGATCGCCATCATGCTGGCCAACGCCCGCCTTCTGGCGGCGGAGCGCGGGGCCGCCCCGCTGCTGCTGCTGGACGAGGTGGCCGCCCATCTGGACCCGCAGCGGCGCGAGGCGCTGTTCGACGAGATCCTGGCGTTGGGCGCCCAGGCCTGGATGACCGGCACCGACGATTCGGTCTTCGGGCCGCTGGGCGGTGCGGCCAAACGCTTTCACATCGAGGATGCGACCGTGACCCCGGCCTAGCTCCTGAAAAAGGGCTCAAAAGCCCAGAAAATCACCGACCGAAGTACGGTATTCCGCCGAAACCCAACGCAGTCTGCTATAGTCGAACCATGGCACAGGAAGCACTGAAGAACGACCTCCCGCAGCAGGATTACGGCGCGGAATCGATCACCGTCTTGCGCGGGCTGGACGCCGTGCGCAAGCGTCCGGGCATGTACATCGGCGACACCGATGACGGCTCCGGACTGCACCACATGGTCTACGAGGTCGTGGACAACGCGATCGACGAGGCGCTGGCCGGCTACTGCGACGCGGTCGTGGTGCAGCTCAACGCCGACGGGTCGGTCACGGTGCGCGACAACGGCCGCGGCATCCCCACGGACATCCACTCCGAAGAGGGCGTGTCGGCGGCGGAGGTCGTGATGACCCAGCTCCACGCCGGCGGCAAGTTCAACCAGAACTCCTACAAGGTGTCGGGCGGGCTGCACGGCGTGGGCGTGTCGGTGGTGAACGCCCTGTCGGAGACGCTGGAGTTGCGCATCTGGCGCAACGGCCGCGAATGGTTCATGCTTTTCCGCCACGGCGTTGCCGATGCCCGTCTGGCCGACGTCGGCCCGGCCCCGATGGTCGACGACGGCAACGGCGGGCAGAAACCGCTCTCCGGCACCGAGGTCACCTTCCTGCCGTCCAAGGATACCTTCACCAACACCGAATTCGACTTCGCGACTCTGGAACACCGGCTGCGCGAGTTGGCCTTCCTGAACTCCGGCGTGCGGCTGGTGCTGACCGATGCCCGCGGTGTGGAGCCGCGGGTCCAGGACCTGCATTACGAAGGCGGGCTGGAAGCCTTCGTGAACTGGCTCGACCGTTCCAAGGTGCCGCTGCACAAGCCGGCGATCTCGATCAAGGCGGAGCGCCCGACCGAGCATGGCGGCGTGGTCACCGTGGAATGCTCGCTCCAATGGAACGACAGCTACCACGAGACGACGCTCTGCTTCACCAACAACATCCCGCAGAAGGACGGTGGCACCCACCTCGCCGGCTTCCGCGCGGCGCTGACGCGGGCGATCAACAACTACGCCAACGAGTCGGGCATCGCGAAGAAGGAGAAGGTCAACCTCTCCGGCGACGACGCGCGCGAGGGGCTGACCTGCGTGCTGTCGGTGAAGGTCCCCGACCCGAAATTCTCCAGCCAGACCAAGGACAAGCTGGTCTCCTCCGAAGTCCGTCCGGTGGTCGAGGCGGTGGTGGGCGAATGCCTCGCCCAGTATTTCGAGGAGCATCCGGCGGACGCCAAGCGCGTCGTCCAGAAGGTGGTCGAGGCCGCCGCCGCCCGTGAGGCCGCCCGCAAGGCGCGCGAGCTGACCCGGCGCAAGGGTGCGCTCGACATCGCCTCCCTGCCCGGCAAGCTGGCCGACTGCCAGGAGCGCGACCCGGCGCTGTCCGAACTCTTCATCGTGGAGGGCGATTCGGCGGGCGGTTCGGCCAAGCAGGGCCGGTCGCGCCAGTTCCAGGCCATCCTGCCGCTGCGCGGCAAGATCCTGAACGTGGAGCGGGCGCGCTTCGACAAGATGCTGTCCTCGGCGGAGATCGGCACGCTGATCGCGGCGCTGGGCACCGGCATCGGGCGCGACGAGTTCAACCCGGACAAGACGCGCTATCACAAGATCATCATCATGACAGACGCGGACGTGGACGGCAGCCACATCCGCACGCTCCTGCTGACCTTCTTCTTCCGGCAGATGCCGGAGCTGATCGAGCGCGGCTACCTCTACATCGCCCAGCCGCCGCTCTACCGCATCAAGCGCGGCAACGCGAAGGAGCGGTACCTGAAGGACGACCGGGCGCTGGAAGAGTATCTGATCGAAGCGGCACTGGGCGACCTGTCCGTGCGCCCCGCCGACGGCTCCCTGCTGAACGGCGAGCCGCTGCGCGAGATGGTCGAACAGGCCCGCGGCGCCCGCCTGCACATCGAGACGCTGGCCCGCAAGGCCGGCAACCTGTCGGTGGTGGAATCGGCGGCGGTGAGCGGCGCCCTGTCGGTCGCGCTGTCGCAGGACACCGCCCAGGCGCAGCAGGCGGCCGAGACGGTCGCCGCCCGGCTGAACGCGCTGGACGTGGAAGGCGGCTGGCGCGGCGAGAGCCTGCTCCAGGGCGGTTACGCGCTGGTGCGGACGCGCCGCGGCGTGACCCACCGCCACCATCTGGACGCCGACCTGCTGAAGAGCGCCGAGGCCCGCAAGCTGGACGCCATCGCGGCGGACCTGAAGCGCGTCTACGCCGAGCCGGGCCGCGCCTTCGAGAAGCAGAAGGAGAGCCGCAGCCTGACCGGCCCCGTCGCCCTGTTCGACACGGTAATGGAGTTGGGCCGCCGCGGCGTGACGATCCAGCGCTACAAGGGCTTGGGCGAGATGAACCCCGACCAGCTCTGGGAAACCACTTTGGACCCGACCAAGCGCTCGCTGTTGCAGGTGAAGGTCAACCACGCCGATCAGGCGGAGGAGGTCTTCTCCACCCTGATGGGCGACATTGTGGAGCCGCGCCGCGAGTTCATCCAGGAGAACGCCCTGAAGGTCGCCAACCTGGACGTGTAAACGGCTCTTGAAGGATCGCTGGTCGTCAACGCAAAGATTGAGAAACCGAACTCTATGATTGAGAAGTCTAACTCAATGATTGAGAAAAGCTGAGTTTGACCGCAGCTGGAGCTCGACAGGACAGATGCAGATTAAGGGCGGACCCCACCGGGCCCGCCCTCTTTACGACCCCCCTTACCAAGCGCTGAGTTGTCGTCCGGACTCGCTCTCTCAATCCTTGGGACGCTTCCGCCGCGGCAGCTCGGCGTCCTCCTCAATGACCAAGCCGGCCAGCATGACGGACGGATGCGTCACCAATGCACGCGCCAAATCGACCCCCATGGCAAGCGATGGATTGGAACGGCCACGTTCCAAGTCGCTGAGTGAGATGATGTGGTGGGCGGCAAGTGGGCCTTCCTGTACCGAGCCGTCGACAAGCATGGCAACACCATCGACTTCTACCTCTCTCCCACGCGAAGCACCGCCCCTAAGCGCTTCCTGTCCAAGGCGTTGAACCGCTTGAAGGAGTGGGAGATGCCGACGGTCATCAACACCGACAAGGCGCCAACTTATGGGCCGGCCTTGGCGGAACCGAAGGCCGAGGGCAAATGTCCCGAGGAGACCGTGCACCGGCAGGTCAAATATCTGAACAACGTGGTCGAGGCCGACCATGGCAAGCTGAAGCAGTTGATCCGCCCGGTGCGGGGCTTCGAGACCCTGAAGACAGCCTACGCAACGATCAAGGGTTTTGAGGTGATGCGGGCGCTCCGCAAAGGCCAAGCGTCCAGCTTCAACATCACCCGCGACATGAGGGGCGAGGCGCGCCTCGTCGAACGCGCCTTCAATCTTGGACCCGGTGTGCTCGTCGAGGCCGTGCAGTTCATCAGCCAGCAGTTCGAGCTTCAGGACGCATAGCGTCGGCGGTGATGCCCGTAACCATCATTTCGCGATTGCCGACAAACTTTGCAACAGAGCCGGTCACCTCATCAACACCGTTGCCGATAATCCCTTCCTTGAGGGCTTGCCTCCCGTACCCGCAATCAAAGAACCAAAGATACACATAACGGAACCGTCCGGTCAGCGCCGCGGCTCATGCGGGATGCCATACGCCTGGTACATATCGTAGATGAGATCCAGCAGAACACCGATTTCCGGCGAGCCGTCCTGTGCCCGGTGGCTCATGATCACCGGCGCGACCGCTTTGTCCCCGTGAAGCGGCCTGTAGACAATGTCATCGCGCCGCAGCCGCTGCGCGGACGCCGGCACCAAGGAGATCCCTTCACCGGCCACAACGAGCCCCAGCGCGGTTTGCAGCTCGCGCACTTCGTGCACGGCGCCCGGCCGCAGCCCGCGTTCACGATAGAGTGACAGCACCATGTCGGCGAAGCTCGGTCGCGGAGCCTTTGGGAAGACGACCAGCCCTTCTCCGGCAAGGTCGTCCAGGCACAGCGGATCCTCGTGGGTAGCGAGGGGATGGCCGGTCGGCAATGCCACCACCAGCGCCTCGTTCCTCAGGAGCCGTTGGTCCACCGTGGGGTCGTCCAGGGCGATGCGACCGAAGCCGACATCGATGCGCCCCTCCTTCAGCGCCGCCACCTGCTCGATGGTGGTCATTTCGAGCAGTGTCAGCTCGACCTCCGGCCGTGCGGCCCGGTAGCGGCGGATCACCTCGGGCAAGCCGCCGTAGAGCGTCGAAGTGACGAAGCCGATGGCGAACCGGTCACGCCCGGCCGCACGCAGGCGCTTGGCCATCGCCCGGATCTCGTCGACGCGCTCCAGCACCTGGACCGCCTGTTCGTGCATGAGGCGCCCGGCATCGGTGAGACGCAGCGGCCGGCTGTCCCGGTCGATCAGCACAAGCCCGAACTCTTCTTCGAGCTGCTGAATCTGGCGGCTGAGCGGCGGCTGCGCGATGTGCAGCTTCTCAGCCGCGCGCGTGAAGCTCTGCTCGCTCGCCACGGCCACGAAGTAACGCAGGTGGCGGAGTTCCAAGGGGCACCTCCGGCTGCTGACGCGGCGATCCCTTGACCTTTCTCGGGCCCCCGCCCGTCCATACCCGGTGGGTATGGACTCAGACAAACATGGTCTTTTACTTCCCGTTAAGCAAGCCGTATTCGTTACCCAACAGTCAGTGCAGAAACATTCCGCTACTGGAGCAATGAGTTCATGGCACAGATCGAAGAGATCGAGACTTTTCTGGTCGATCTCCCTACCATCCGGCCGCATGTTCTCTCGATGGCGACGATGCATCGCCAGACCATTGTGGTCGTTCGCATCCGCTGTTCCGACGGAGTCGTCGGCATCGGCGAGGGCACCACGATCGGGGGCTTGAGCTACGGTGACGAGAGCCCGGAAGGCATCAAGCTGGCGATCGATACCTACATCGCACCCCTCCTGCGGACCTGCGACGCCCTTCAGGTAGCCTCGGCGATGGCGGCCATCGACCGGTTCGTGGTCGGCAACCACTTCGCCAAGTCGGCGGTCGAGACGGCGCTTCTCGATGCCATGGGCAAGCGCGTCGGGCTGCCGGTTTCCGAACTGCTGGGCGGGCGCCTCCGCGACGAACTGCCGGTCGCCTGGACGCTCGCCAGCGGTGACACCGGCAAGGACATCGGCGAGGCGGAGCAGATGCTCAGCTCCCGCCGGCACAACATCTTCAAGCTGAAGATCGGCAAGCGCGCCATCGTCGCCGACGTGGCCCATGTGGCTGCGATCAAGAAGGCGCTCGGCGACCGGGCGAGCGTGCGCGTCGATGTCAACCAGGCCTGGGACGAGGCCAGCGCGAGCCGTGGGCTCGCGATGCTGGAGGATGCCGGGGTCGATCTGGTCGAGCAGCCCATCGCGCGCAGCAATCGCGCCGGGCTGACGCGGCTCGCGATGCGGTCCACCGTCCCGATCATGGCCGACGAGACCCTGCACGGGCCTGAGGATGCGTTCGACATCGCCTGCCGTGGCGCCGCGGAGGTGTTCGCGGTCAAGATCGCGCCGTCGGGCGGCCCCCGCGCTGCCGGCCGCGTCGCCGCCATCGCCGACGCTGCCGGCGTCGGGCTCTACGGCGGCACCATGCTGGAGGCGGGCATCGGCACCATCGCGTCGGCCCACCTTTTCGCGACCTTCCCCCGGCTCGCCTGGGGCACCGAACTTTTCGGCCCCCTCCTGCTGACCGAGGAGATTCTCGTCGAGCCGCTGTCCTACGGCGACTTCGCGCTGAAGGTGCCGCACAAGCCCGGCCTCGGCATCGAATTGGATGAGGACCGCGTCGCCTTCTTCCGCCGGGACCGCGTCGTGACGCGGACTTACAGCGCTTAATTCCAAAGAGGCAACCCATGCTCTTTCAAGTCGAAATGGATGTCCGACTGCCGCCGGATATGGCGCCGGACGTCGCTCAGGAGCTGAAGCGGATCGAGCGCGAGCGCGCGCAGCAGCTTCAGCGCGACGGCATCTGGCGCCACCTCTGGCGGGTCGCCGGGCGCTACGCCAACACCAGCATCTTCGACGTGCGCAGCACCGACGAACTGCACGAACTTCTCACCTCGCTGCCGCTCTTTCCGTACATGGCGATCAAGGTCACGGCCCTTTGCCGCCATCCCTCCTCCATCCACGAAGACGACCGGTAGCCCCGCTGCCGGGCACCCGAACGCACAACCACACACGCTAGGGAGGAAACCCATGAACAAGGCACAGATCAAGAACGTCGCCGGTCGCATCGCCGCCACGCAAAGCGGCCCCGCGAACGAGCGCGTCAAGGCCATCGTGGACCGCATCGTGCTCGACCTGTTCAACGTGATCGAGGACTTCGACGTCACGCCCGAGGAGTTCTGGTCGGCGGTCAACTACCTGTCCGAACTCGGCAAGGCCAACGAATCCGCGCTGCTGGCGCCGGGCCTCGGTTTCGACCACTTCCTGGACCTGCGGCTCGATGAGAAGGAGCAGGCCGCCGGCATGGAAGGCGGCACGCCGCGCACCATCGAAGGGCCGCTCTACGTCGCCGGCGCCCCGGTCTGCCAGGGCGAAGCGCGCCTGGACGACGGCACCGACAACGGTGAGCCCCTGTTCATGAACGGCCGGGTCACCGACACGAAGGGCAACCCCATCGCCGGAGCCCAGGTCGAAGTCTGGCACGCCGACTCCTACGGCAACTACTCGTTCTTCGACACGTCGCAGAGCCCGTTCAACCTGCGCCGCACCATCGTGACCGATGCCGACGGGTGCTACCTCTTCCGCAGCATCATGCCCTCGGGCTACGGCTGTCCGCCGGACGGCCCGACGCAGCGACTGCTGACCCTGCTCGGCCGTCATGGCCGGCGCCCGGCGCACATCCACTTCTTCGTATCGGCGCCCGGGTTCCGGACGCTCACCACGCAGATCAACATCCAGGACGATCCGTACGTCGACGACGACTTCGCCTTCGCCACCCGTGACGGCCTCGTCCCCGACGTGGTGCGGCATGCCGACAAGGCTTTGCTGCGCGAGAAGGGCGTGGACCGGCCGTTCGCCGCGATCGCCTTCGACTTCACGCTTCCCCATGCCGTCGAAGGTCTGCCCAGCGGCCTGATCGAGCGCCCCCGCGCCGCAGCCGAGGCCGAAGTGGCCTGAGCCAATCCGCACACCCGGAACGCAAGAGCCGGAACGCAAGAGGAGGTTACGCCATGGCCATCGACCTGATGGAACGGATCGAGGGTGCGGTCGTCGAGGACAAGGAGCGCGGCCTGTACCGCTGCAAGCGCGACATCTTCACCGATCCCGAGCTGTTCGAACTGGAGATGAAGCACATCTTCGAGGGCAACTGGATTTATCTGGCCCACGAAAGCCAGATCCCGAACAAGAACGACTATTTCACGACCCACATGGGTCGGCAGCCGATCTTCATCGCGCGCAACAAGAGCGGAGATCTGAACGCCTTCATCAACGCCTGCAGCCATCGCGGCGCCATGCTGTGCCGGCACAAGCGGGCCAACAAGGCGACTTACACCTGCCCCTTCCACGGCTGGACCTTCAACAACTCCGGCAAGCTGCTGAAGGTGAAGGACCCGGAGGGTGCAGGATATCCGGAGTCCTTCAACAAGGACGGCTCGCACGACCTGAAGAAGGTTCCGCGCTTCGAATCCTACCGAGGCTTCCTGTTCGGCAGCCTCAACCCGGACGTCCCGCCGCTGGTCGAACACCTGGGCGAGGCGGCGAAGATCATCGATCTGATCGTCGACCAGTCGCCGGACGGGCTGGAGGTGCTGCGCGGTTCCTCCACCTACGTCTACGACGGCAACTGGAAGCTCCAGACCGAAAACGGCGCCGATGGCTATCACGTCAGCGCGGTCCACTGGAACTACGCCGCGACGACCGGCCGTCGCAAGACCGCCGCCATCCCCGACACGACGCGTGCCATGGACGCGGGCGGTTGGGCCAAGCAGGGCGGCGGCTTCTACTCCTTCGAGAACGGCCACCTGCTGCTGTGGAGCCGCTGGTCGAATCCGGAGGACCGTCCGCTTTACGAGCGCCGCGCCGAGTTGGTCGCGCAGCATGGCGCGGCGCGGGCGGACTGGATGATCGGCATCTCGCGCAACCTGTGCCTCTACCCCAATGTGTACCTGATGGACCAGTTCGGTTCGCAGATCCGCACTTACCGGCCGATCAGCGTCGATAAGACCGAGGTGACGATCTACTGCATCGCGCCGAAGAACGAGAGTGCTGCGGCGCGCGCCCGGCGCATCCGCCAGTATGAGGACTTCTTCAACGCCAGCGGTATGGCGACGCCGGACGACCTGGAGGAGTTCCGGTCCTGCCAGATCGGCTACATGGGCAGCGCGGCGGCGTGGAACGACATGACCCGCGGTGCCGCCCACTGGGTCATGGGTGCCGACGCCAATGCGGAAACGATCGGCCTCAAGCCGCTGATGAGCGGCGTCAAGACCGAGGACGAGGGGCTGTTCGTCGTGCAGCACCAGCATTGGCAGGACACGATGCGCAAGGCCCTGGCGGCCAACGCGGACAAGATGTCCTGAAGGAGGATTGCGCCATGACTGTTTCCGAGATGACCAGCGTTGCCCCCGCGACCGTCTCCTATGAGACCCTTCTGGCCTTCCTCTACCGCGAGGCGCGTCTGCTCGACGACAAGCAATGGGACGAGTGGCTGACCCTCTACGCGCCGGACGCCGAGTTCTGGATGCCGGCCTGGGACGACGACGGCACCCTGGTGGCCGACCCTCACCGCGAAATCTCGCTGATCTACTACGCCAGCCGCGGCGGCCTGGAGGACCGGGTGTTCCGCATCAAGACCGAGCGGTCGAGCGCCACCAGCCTGCCCGAGCCGCGCACCTCGCACAACATCAGCAACGTCGAGGTTCTGGAGCGGCAGGGCGGCACGGTCAAGCTGCGCTTCAATTGGTTCACGCTGAACCACCGCTACAAGACCACGGATATCTACTTCGGCACCTCGTTCTACACGCTCGATGTTTCGGGAAAGGCGCCGTTGGTCAAGAACAAGAAAGTCATCCTTAAGAACGACTACATCCATCACGTCATCGACATCTATCACGTCTGATCCGTTCGCTCCGGTGTTTGGGCTGGAGGACTTAGGGTCAGGGAGGCGACCATGAGCTTCAACATCGCTCTCAACTTTGAAGACGGGATCACCCGCTTCATTCAGAGCAATCCCGGCGAGACGGTGGCCGACGCCGCCTATCGCCAGGGGATCAACATCCCGCTCGACTGCCGCGACGGCGCCTGCGGCACCTGCAAGAGCTTCTGCGAGGCCGGGCGCTACGACGGCGGCGACTACATCGAGGACGCGCTGACCGACGAGGAGGCCGGGGAAGGCTACTGCCTGACCTGCCAGATGCGGCCGCAATCCGACGTCGTGCTGCGGATCGAAGCCTCTTCGGAGGTGTGCAAGACGCAGGCGACCGATTATGCCGCCGAGGTCGTCGGTGTGGACAAACTTTCCGACAGCACCTTCAACCTGTCCCTGAAGCTGGAGAACGCCAGCCGGCTCGCCTTCCTGCCTGGCCAGTACGTCAATATCCAGGTGCCAGGCACCAGCGAGACCCGCTCCTATTCTTTCAGCTCCCCGCCGGGTGCGGAGATCACCACCTTTTTGATCCGCAACGTGCCGGGCGGCCTGATGAGCGGCTATCTGGCCGAACGGGCTAAGCCCGGCGACCGGCTGACCGTCAAGGGGCCGCTCGGCGGCTTCTATCTGCGCGACACCAAGCGGCCGGTTCTGATGCTGGCGGGTGGAACGGGTCTGGCGCCATTCCTGTCCATGCTGGGCAAGATGGTGGAGACCGGCTGCGACCACCCGATCCACCTCGTCTACGGGGTCACCAACGACGGCGACCTCGTCGAGGTGGAAACCATCGCAAACCACGCCAAGCGCATCCCCGGCCTCACCTTCGCGACCTGCGTCGCCAATGAGGGCAGCAACCACCCGCTGAAGGGCTACGTCACGCATCACCTCGACGAGCGGCACCTGAACGCGGGCGACATGGACGTCTACCTCTGCGGCCCGCCGCCGATGGTCGAAGCCGTGCGCGTCTTCTTCCGCGACCAGGGCATCACCCCCGTGAACTTCCACTATGAGAAGTTCGCGCCGAGCGAGGGAGGCGCATCATGAGCCCATTTGTCAAAGGGGGGCGTCAGCGTTTCGATGGCAAGGTGTTGGTCGTCACCGGCGCCGCGCAGGGCATCGGCCGCACGGTCGCCGTCAACGCCGCCCACGAGGGCGGACGAGTTGTCCTGGTGGATCGTTCCGACCTCGTCCACGAGGTCCGCGAGGAGATCGGCGCAACCGGGGGCAGGGCGCTGGCGGTCACCGCCGACCTGGAAACCTACGCCGGTGCCGAGGCATCGATGGCCGCCGCCATGGAGGGGTTCGGCCGCATCGACATCCTCGTCAACAACGTCGGCGGAACGATCTGGGCCAAGCCCTACGCCGAGTACCGGGAGCGGGAGATCGAGGCGGAGGTCCGCCGCTCGCTGTTCCCGACCCTGTGGTGCTGCCGCGCGGCGCTGCCGCACATGCTCGAACGGCGCAGGGGCGTGATCGTGAACGTGTCGTCGGTCGCCACGCGCGGCGTGCACCGCGTGCCCTACGCGGCGGCAAAGGGTGGAGTGAACGCGATCACCGCTTCCCTGGCCTTCGAATACGCCGAGCACGGAATCCGCGTCGTCGGAACGGCCCCCGGCGGCACGGAGGCGCCGCCCCGCCGGGTTCCCCGGAACCCCGGCGAGCAGAGCGAGCAAGAGAAGGTCTGGTACCAGCGCATCGTGGACCAGACGATCAAATCGAGTTTCATGAAGCGTTATGGGACGCTTGGGGAACAGGCGGCGGCGATCCTGTTCCTGGCCTCCGACGAGGCCTCCTACATCACCGGCACGATACTGCCGGTTGCCGGCGGCGACCTCGGCTGAGCCGCCTCCTCCACGGCACTTCTACAGATCATCGAGACCGTCAACGGGTCGTCCCCTGGGATGCCAACGAACGCGGCCGGGCGGATGCCGGCCCCGCGCGTCCCTGAACGTCAGCGGCCTGGAAATCATGCCGGTCAGCCGGTCCTTCGCCGGCTTCCAGATCCACCGCGACGCGGTCTGATCCCGCATCGGCGTCCATCACAACACAAAGAGGGAGGAAACCATGGCGCACGCCCGGACCATCGACGTCCAAGACTTCATCAATTCGCACAAACTTTCGCGATTCCAGATCACGATCATCGCCCTGTGCTTCATCATCGTCGCCATCGACGGCTTCGACACGGCGGCCATCGGCTTCATCGCGCCGGCCCTCAGGGCCGATTGGCAACTGACGCCGGGGCAGCTCGCGCCCGTGTTCGGCGCCGGTCTCTTCGGCCTGATGGTGGGTGCCTTCATCTTCGGCCCGCTCGCCGACAGGATCGGTCGGAAGTATGCCCTGATCCTGACCGTCGTGTTCTTCGGCGCGACCAGCCTGGCTCTCCGCCTGGTCAACGTCGCTCGAGATGCTGATCGTGCTGCGTTTCCTGACCGGCATGGGCCTGGGCGGGGCGATGCCGAACGCGATCACGCTGACGTCGGAGTTCTGTCCGGAGAAGCGTCGCTCCTTCCTGACCACGGTGATGTTCTGCGGCTTCACGCTAGGCTCGGCCCTGGGCGGGCTCGCCGCCGCGCAGCTCGTCGCCAGCTACGGGTGGCCTTCCGTTCTGCTGATCGGTGGCATTGCGCCGCTCGCCATGGTTCCGCTCCTCCTCATCGCCCTGCCCGAGTCCGTGCGCTTCCTGGTGCTGAGGAACGCCCCATCCGAGCGGATCGCCGCCGTGCTCCGCAAGCGCGCCCGATGCGGATCTCGATGGCGCGACCTTCGTCGGGATCGCCAAGCCAAAGGGCTCGCCGGTGGCGCAACTCGTCAAACCCGACCTGATCAAGGGCACGCTTCTGCTCTGGCTCACTTTCTTCATGAGCCTGCTGGTTTTCTACCTGCTGGCGAGCTGGCTGCCGACCGTGATCAGCGGCGCCGGCATGTCCCTGAAGGACGCGTCCCTGATGGCCATGCTGCTGCAAATCGGCGGCACCATCGGTGCGCTGCTGATCGGGGCGCTGATGGACCGGATGGACCCCCATCGCGTGCTCGGCGTGTCCTACGCCTCGGCGGCCCTGTTCATCGCCCTGATCGGCAGTGCGACGGTGTCGCCGTGGCTGCTGGGGGTTGCGGTCTTCGGTGCGGGCTTCTGCCTTGCCGGATCGCAGGTCGGGGTCAACGCTCTGGCCGCCGGCTATTACCCCACGGCCAGCCGCGCGACCGGCGTCGCCTGGGCGAACGGGATCGGCCGCAGCGGTTCGGTGCTGGGGTCGATGGTCGGCGGCGCGATCCTCGCCAGCGGCCTGGGCCTGCCGACCGCCTTCGCCATCGTGGGCATCCCCGTGGTCATCGCCGGCATCGCCATGCTCGTGAAGGGACGGCTCGCACCCCAGCCGACGCACGCCACGGCCGCTCATGTCCTCCCCGACACGCGAACCACAGGTCAACCGGCCGCCGAGGTCGCCTGATTTCCGCCCCAGCGTTCAAGGATGTTAGTCATGAAACCCACCATCATCACCGTCGCGATCACGGGCTCCGTTCCGCGCAAGAAGGACAACCCGGCGGTGCCGGTTACCGTATCGGAGCAGGTCGAGTCCACGCACGAGGCGTTCGAGGCCGGCGCATCCCTGGTCCACATCCATGTCCGGAATCCGGACGAAAGCCCCTCCTCCGACCCCGAACTCTTCGCCCGCGTGCAGGAGGGCATCGTCAGGCACTGCCCGGGGATGATCGTCCAGTTCTCGACCGGCGGGCGCGGGCGCGATCCGGCGGCGCGCGGCAGCGCCCTGTACCTGAAGCCCGACATGGCCTCGCTCTCGACCGGTTCCGTCAACTTCCCGACCATCGTCTACGAGAACGGGCCGACCCTGGTGCGCGATCTCGCGACCAAGATGCGGGACAACGGCGTGCTGCCGGAGATCGAGATTTTCGACCTCTCCCACATTCACGGCGCCAAGCGTCTGGTGGAAGAGGGGCTGATGAACGACCGCCCGCACGTGCAGTTCGTGATGGGCGTGAAGAACGCCATGCCCGCCGAGGAACGTCTTCTCGACACCCTGCTGATCGAGCTGAAGCGGGTCCTGCCCAAGGCGACCTGGACCGCGGCGGGCATCGGCCGCCACCAGTCCGAAGTGATGCGCTGGGTGCTGGAGCGCGGCGCCGACGGCGTCCGGACCGGGCTGGAGGACAATGTCCGCATCACCAGGGACCGGCTGGCGAAGAACAACGCCGAGCTGGTGCGGGTCGCGGTGGACCTCTGCGCCGAACACGATGCGCGCCCGGCGACCCCTGCCGAGGCCAGGGCGATGTTGGGCCTGCCGGCCCTGGAGACCGCGGTCACCGCTTCGTGATCCCCGAGGGAGAAATGGACATGAGAAAGATCTATCCCGACGCGACGTCGGCGCTGGCCGGCTTGCTCAAGGACGGTATGACCGTCATGGCTGGCGGCTTTGGACTGTGCGGCATTCCAGAGATCTTGATCGGGGCGATCCGGGACTCCGGCGTTGAAGGCCTGACCGTGATTTCCAACAACGCCGGCATCGACGACGTCGGCCTGGGCGTCCTGCTGGAGACGAGGCAGGTCCGCAAGATGGTTTCGTCGTACGTGGGTGAGAACAAGACCTTCGCCAAGCAGTATCTGGCCGGCGAACTGGAGATCGAGTTCAACCCGCAAGGCACGTTGGCCGAGCGCATCCGGGCCGGCGGTGCCGGCATCCCCGCCTTCTTCACCAAGACCGGCGCCGGCACGCTGGTGGCCGAAGGCAAGGAACTGCGCGTGTTCGACGGCGAGACCTACGTCATGGAAACGGCGCTGAAGGCCGACCTCGCCGTCGTCAAGGCCTGGAAGGCCGACACCGAGGGCAACCTCGTCTTCCGCAAGACCGCGCGCAACTTCAACCCGATGATGGCGGCTGCCGGCAAGGTCACCGTCGCCGAGGTGGAGAAGTTGGTCGAGCCCGGCGGGATCGACCCCGACCACATCCACACCCCCGGCATTTTCGTGCAGCGCATTGTCCACGCGCCGGGCGTGGCGAAGCGCATCGAGCAGCGCACCGTGCGCCAGCGCGCCTGACAAGAAGGGAGAACCGAACCATGGCATGGACCCGCGAAGAGATGGCCGCCCGCGCCGCGAAGGAGTTGCGCGACGGCTACTACGTCAATCTCGGCATCGGTATCCCGACGCTGGTGGCGAACCACATCCCCGAGGGGATGACGGTGTCGCTGCAATCGGAGAACGGCCTGTTGGGCATGGGTCCCTTCCCCTACGAGGGGGAGGAGGACCCGGATCTGATCAACGCCGGCAAGCAGACCATCACGGAGCTGCCGACCACCAGCTATTTCAGCTCGGCCGACAGCTTCGCGATGATCCGAGGCGGGCACATCGATTTGTCGATCCTGGGCGCCATGCAGGTGGCCGAGAACGGCGACCTCGCCAACTGGATGATTCCCGGTAAAATGGTCAAGGGCATGGGCGGCGCCATGGATCTCGTCGCCGGGGTCAAAAGGGTGGTCGTTGTCATGGACCACACGGCCAAGGACGGCGAGCGCAAGCTGCTTAAGCGCTGCACCCTGCCGCTGACCGGGGCGGGCGTGGTGGACATGGTCGTCACCGAACTCGCTGTCTTCACCATTGATAAGCACAACGGCGGCCTGACGCTGGTCGAGCTGGCCCCCGGCGTCACCGTGATTGAGGTCCGCGAGAAGACCGAAGCCGACTTCGGCGTCGATACGGACCGCCTCCGCGATCATACCTCGCTCTGCCTTGCGGAGGGATAATCCTATGCCTTCGATCAACGCCAACGGCGTCGAACTGCATTATGAACTCGCCGGCCCTGCGGGGGCACCCGTCGTCGTCTTCTCCAACTCCATCGGCACCACGCTGGAGATGTGGGATGCCCAGGTGCCGGCGCTCTCTGGGCGGTATCGCTGCCTGCGGTACGACACCCGAGGCCATGGCCGGTCGGCCGTGATCGACCGCCCCGCCACCATCGGCGATCTGGCCGCCGACCTTGCCGAGCTGCTGGACGCGCTCGGCATCGAAAAGGCCCATGTCGTCGGCCTGTCGCTGGGGGGTATGACGGCGCAGGCCTTCGCGGTCGAACACCCAGACCGGGTCGCCGGCCTCGTTCTCATGGCGACGGCCGCCTTTCTGCCGCCGCCCGAGGGCTGGGAGCAGCGGGCGCGGACGGTGTGCCGGGACGGCATGGGGGCCATCGTGGACGCTATCATTCCCCGCTGGTTCACCCCCCCGTTCATCGAAACTTCGGGGGAAGCGGTCGCCGCGATTCGTGAGCGGTTCCTGAAGAACGATCCTCGCGGCTATGCGGCCTGCTGTCGCGCGATCCGGGACATGGACCTGCGGGAGGCGATCCCGGCCATCGTGTCACCGACCCTGATCGTCGCGGGAGCCGACGACCCCGCGACCCCGGTGCCCTTGATGGAAGACATCCGCGCGCGCATCCCCGATGCCGAAATGGTCGTCCTGCCGCGCGCGGCGCATCTCCTCGCCATCGAGCGCGCCGATCGTGTGAACCGGCATCTTCTCGGCTTTCTGGACACGCTCACACGCTCAGGGACTTTGGTTCTTTGATTGCGGGCACAGCGGCAAGCCCTCAAAAGAGGAGTCGTCGGCAGCGTCGTTGATGAGGTGACCTGCCGGTTCCGTGGTTGTTTTTGAGATCGCTACAGGCCTGCCCGGGACCCCGGAGAGTTGGGGGCCGGCAAACAGTGGCCGCGCCAGGAGCCGCGCTTGTCAGCGTGGTTAGACCTATATCGGTCGAGATCAAACCTAGGAAAGGACTAGGGAGCCGAGGAAAGAGCTTCCCTCAGGGGCGGGACATCTCGCTCATACGTTCCCGGATGCCTGAAGCGCGTATGCGACGTCGGGTGAAGAATGCGCTGAATCAGGACCCCTGGCCGCCATCTCCAGATCCGGCGCTCTTGACGAACTCGCGCTGACCACCAACGGCTCGATGCTGTTCAAACATGCCGGGGGACTGGCCGACGCTGAGGTCAGGCGCGTCAACGTGTCGTTCGATACGATCGCCCCGCACAGGAGTTCACATAGGAACATCATCATGGGTTTCTCAAGCATCGCGCGTTGGGCCATTGGTCGCTGTCCTGCTCGTGTTCGGCGCAAGCAAATTGTCGAAGGCAATGGGTGACCTCGCCAAAGGCGTGAAGAGCTTCAAGGCCGTCCTCAGGGATAATGGCGAAGGCGAGGGTTCGGCGCCATCGTCCGCCGTCATTCCGCTGCCGGCGCACGCTTCCATGCCGAAGGATGGAGCGGCGTGACGGTTGACAGGCGGCGGACGCTCTCCGATAATCCATCATGTTCTGCGGGAGAGAGAGGCGGCACCCGCCTCCGCCGAAGGCGCAACCTCCCATAATCGCTCAGGCACACGGAACCGCAGAAACAGATCGCCGTCTGGAGAGAGGCCGAGGCGCCGCGCATTGCGCGCTCCGGCCCACCGAAGGGGCAGGCTCTCCGCGGAGCCGAAACTCTCAGGTAGTAAGGACAGGGGGAGAGGCGCACCAGGACACACCGCGCGGCGTGTCCTGCCTCTGTCCGGAGTCTCTCCCGATGCATCTGCCCCTGCCCTTGGCATCCGCTCCGCGGCCGCGTCCTCCCATGAACGGAGACGCGGCATGCTGATCGCCATCTACCTGGTCGCCATCACCGCCGAGGCCATGTCCGGAGCGCTCGCAGCCGGGCGCCGCAACATGGACATCTTCGGTGTCGCCGTCATCGCCTTCGTCACCGCGCTGGGCGGCGGCACCGTCCGGGACCTGATCCTCGGCCGCTTTCCCATCGGATGGACCCAGAACCCGGAGTACATCTACCTAGTGATCTTCGCCGGGCTGCTGACCACCGTGATTGCACGCTACCTGCATCACCTGAAACGTGTTTTCCTCGTCCTCGACGCCATGGGGCTGATCGCCTTCTCGTTGATCGGCTGCAGCGTCGCGCTTGAAATGGCCTACTCGACGCCCGTCGTTGTCATGGCCGGCATGATCACCGGGATCTGCGGCGGCGTTCTGCGCGACGTGCTGTGCAATCATGTCCCGGTTGTGTTCCGCCACGAACTCTACGCAAGCGTCTCGCTCGTCGTCTGCACCCTATTCCTTGTCCTTCGGGCATTCGGGATCAGCACGGACCTGAACACCGCCATCAGCTTTGCCGGAGGCTTGACGTTGCGCCTGCTGGCCATCCGGGCCGGCTGGCGGCTGCCGACCTTTTCCTACCAGAAGCGCTGGGAATAAGGGGCATCCTGGATCCGGCTGTTGCCGCTTGCAACCGTCCTGCCGCAGCGGGCCTTCAGCCGATCCAGGCGGTGCTGTCAGGTTGGCGGACGCACCCTGTCCGTGGCAGGTTTCCGGTCATGAGCACGACGCCCAATCCGTACCATGGCTTCCGCTTTCCGGCGGCGATCATCAACGAGGCCGTGTGGCTGTACCATTGTTTCAGCTTGAGCCTGCGCGAGGTCGAGGTGATCCTGGCCGCGCGCGGCATCGAGGTCAGCTACGAGACCATCCGGGAGTGGGACCTGCGCTTTGGCCGGGCGTTCGCCACCACGCTCAAACGCCGTCGACCCCAGCCGGGCGACAAGTGGTTGCTGGACGAGGTGTTCATCCGCATCCGCGGCAAACAGCACTATTTGTGGCGGGCCATCGACCAGAACGGCGTTGTCCTCGACGTCCTGGCCCAGAGCCGGCGCAACACGAAGGCGGCCAAACGCTTTTTCCGCAAGCTGCTGAAAGGGTTGCGTTACGCCCCGCGTGTCATCGTGACTGGCAAGCTGAAGTCATACGCGGCAGCAAAGAAGGATCTGAAGATCGGCGGCGAACACCGACAAAGCCGATATCTGAACAACGCCTGCGAAGTCTCGCTTCAGCCGACCCGGCGGCGCGAACGGCACATGAGACGGTTCAAGTCCGCCAAGCATGCCCAACGTTTTCTTTCCACCCACAGCCCGATCCACAACCATTTCCAGCTGCGCCGCCATCTGATCTCCGCCACCGAGTACCGAGCCGCCCGAACTCGCGCCTTCTCCATCTGGCGCGAGGTGACCGGCCTCGCTCTGACCGCCTGAACCATCCAGAACGCAGGGTGTTCAGACCCTCAGTTCGCCAACCAACCGTGAAGTTGATAGTACCAAGCGGAAGTACAGCCAAACCGCCGTCGCAATGATCTCGGCGGGATAGCGAAAGCCGGCGTAGCGGGGATCTGGGCGCGTCGTCATGCCGCCCCATACCCCGCCTCCGTCGACCATGGCACTGAGTGGTCGACAGGTTGACAATGCCGGTTCAGGACATCTTGCCCGCCATCTGGCGCCGGTATTCCTCAACCGGCAACCCGCCCACACCCCAGTTCTCCATGGGAACCTCGTCGATCACGACAAAGGTCGCCGCGTGCGGCTTGTTCAGCACCTCGAACAACAGGTCGCTGACCCCCTTGATCAGGGCCGCCTTCTGCTCCGGCGTCGCGCCGGTTGCACCGGGGCTCGTGCCCTCGCGGGTGATCTGGATGTTCACGTACGGCATCGGGTGTTCCTTTCCACTTGATGGCGTTACCGCCAGGGCCTTACCAGCGACCGGCGTGCTGGCCGCCGTCGACGTGCAGCGTTTCGCCGGTGACGAAGTTGGCGGAGTCCAGGTAGAGCACCGCGTCCACGATGTCCTGAATCTCGCCCAGGCGGCCGACCGGGTGCAGAGCGGCCAGGAATTCGTGCGTTTCCGGGGCGTGCATCGGCGTCTTGATGATGCCCGGCGACACCGCGTTCACGCGGATGCCCTTGCCGGCGTATTCGATGGCGAGCGAGCGGACCACCGCGTCCAAGCCGCCCTTGGTCAGGGAAGCCAGCGCCGCGGGCACGCTGGCCAGCGGCTGTTCCACCAGCGTGGTGGTGATGTTGACGATGTGCCCGCTGCCCTGGTTCAGCATCTGCACCGCGGCCAGCTGGGACACGTGGAAGAAGCCGGTCAGGTTGGTGGCGACGACCGCTGCATAGTCGGCCGCGGTGTATTCGGTGAAGGGCTTGGCGATGAAAATGCCGGCGTTGTTGACCAGCGTGTCGATGCGCCCGAAGCGTTCGCGGGCGGTCTCCACGAGGCGCTTGGCGGTGTCCGGGTCGGCGATGTCGCCGCCGACGGTCACGACGTTCGGGTCGTCGCTGGCCTTGATGGAGCGGGAGTTGGCGACGACGGCGAAACCGCGCTGGCGGAAGCCCGCCACGAGACCCGCACCGATGCCCTGCGACGCGCCGGTGATCAGCGCAACCTTTTGCGTGCTCATGATGGTTCCTTTGGGTTCGAACAAGGGGCGTGTGTGGATGGCCCGCCATTCGCGGGTCGCATCACGCCCCTTGGCGTGGATTGAAACGATGAGAATTTCTGTTGTGAGGCGGGGGCCGGAGAACCGTCGGAACTTGCGACCGCCCTGTCTTGTCGCCCCGCTTTCCCGTTGAAAAATGCCGTAGGACGCGTAGAACGGCAAACGAGCTTTCCTCATCGAATCGACAAGGTGGATTTGTCGATGTCGCGACCGTTGCTGCCCCTCAGCGGGTTCCGCGCCTTCGAGGCCGCCGCCCGCCACCTCAGCTTCGCCCGTGCTGCGGACGAACTGCGCGTCACCCCGGCGGCGATCAGCCATCAGGTGCGGACGCTGGAGGATTATCTCGGCGTGCCGCTGTTCCGGCGCAGCGGCCGGCGCGTGCTGCTGACGGAGGCGGGGCAGATCCTGCTGCCGGACCTGCGGCGCAGCTTCGACCTGATGGAGGCCGCCATGGGGCAGGTCAAGCGGCTGGCCGCGGGCGGCATCCTGACGGTCAGCATGTCGCCGTCCTTCGCGGCCAAATGGCTGATGCCGCGCATCGAGCATTTTCGGACGCGCCACCCCGACATCGACCTGCGCATCGACGCGGACGTGCGGCTGGTGAATTTTTCCGCCAACGAGGTGGACATCGTCATCCGCTATGGCCCCGGCTCCTACCCCGGCCTGAAAAGCGTGCTGCTGTTCGAGGAGGAGCTGTTTCCGGTGTGCAGCCCCCGGCTGCTGTCCGGCGCCGTTCCGTTGCGGAGCATCACCGACCTGCGGCAACACACGCTGCTGCACGACGAGACGATCAATTTCGCGGGGCCGATCCCGTCATGGCGGGTCTGGCTGCAAACGGTCGGGCTGGAGCAGGCCGTCGACCTCAACCGGGGACTGCGCTTCAATTCCTCGGTGACGGCGACCCAGGCGGCCGTCGATGGGCATGGGGTGCTGCTGGGGCGCAGCCTGATCGTTGCCGACGATCTCTCGGCCGGGCGGCTGGTCCGCCCCTTTGCGGAGTCCTGCCCGGCGGGGTTCGGCTACTACCTCGTGTATCCGCCCCAGGTCGCGTCGCGAGCGAACGTCCACGCCTTCGTCGACTGGATCATTGAGGAAGCGGCCGGGGAAGGAAACGGCGGAGAGGGGTGACGGGGTACCGTTACTTCCCTTTGCTCACCTCCAGCAATGTGTCGCGCAGGTTCGCGACGGCCTTTTGCAGCTTTGCAAACTCATCGGGTGGCAGGCCGGTCTGCTTGACGAGGGTCATGTTCAGGCCCTTCTCGCGCAAGCGGCGGCCGGCGTCGGTGAGGCCCACCCGGACGTGGCGTTCATCCTCCGGGTCGCGCTGCCGGGTGACATAGCCCATCGCCTCCAGCTTCTTGAGGATCGGCGTAAGCGTGTTGGACTCCAGGAACAGCTTTTCGCCAAGCCCCCGGACCGTCTGGTTGTCTTCCTCCCACAGCGCCACGATGGTGATGTACTGGAGATAGGTGAGCCCGAGTTCCTCAAGGATTGGCCGGTAGGCCCGCCCGAAGGCCAGGTTGGCCGAATAGACCGCGAAGCACAGGAAATCGGCCAGTCTGGGGCTCGCCGGGTCGTCTGGCGTCATTGGGGGAGTCATCGTCATCCTCTCCGGCACACGAAAATGTGAAGGGCCTGGAGCCAATATAACTCGCATCCGATGAAATCGGAAGGTTGACTCTCCCGCGTTCTCTGCATAGATTCCAATCGCATCCGATATGATCGGATACGTTATAAAGAGCTTCCCCTGGAAGGACCCCACCATGCCCCAGCTGACCAAAGTGATTTACACCGGCCGGACCCACACCTCCGCCGGGGGACGGGACGGCAAAGTCCGCAGTGACGACGGCCGCCTGAACATCGCCCTGTCCTCCCCCGGTTCGTCGGGTGGCGGCACCAATCCGGAGCAGTTGTTCGCCGCCGGCTGGTCGGCGTGCTTCATCGGCGCCATGAACATTGCCGCACAGAAGATGCAGATCACACTTCCGGCCGACCTCTCGGTCAACGCGGAGGTGGATCTCGGCACCACCGGCACCGGCACCGGCACCGGCACCGGCTACGGCCTCGCGGCCCGTCTCAACGTCAGCCTGCCGGGGCTCGACCGCGAAACCGCCGAAACCGTGGTGCAGACCGCGCACGGAACCTGCCCCTATTCCCTGGCGACGCGCGGTAACATCGACGTCACGATCACCGTCGTCTGAGAACGCGCCTCCCGGTCCAGGATCGGAGGCGGTCAAATCGGAACGCTGTCGCGTGAACCGATCCGCAGATGTTGATCGCATCCGATTTGATCGCTTCCACTTCCATGGCTCCCTCAGCCCCATTGCGCCATCCCACCGGAGACAGACAGATGCCCGAGGCCATCAACCGCGACCGCCGCCGTTTTCTGGGCACCGCGGCCATGACTCTTGCCGCAACGCAGATCGGCCTTTCCGGGCCAGCCACCGCGCAGGCCGCCGAAGCGAAGCCGACGGCGCCCCCCATCAAGCCGGGAACGGACACGCCGTTCGGTCCGCTGAAGCAGATCGACGCGGGCGTCCTGAACATCGGCTATGTGGACGCCGGCCCTGCCGCTGGCCCCGTGGTCGTCCTGCTGCACGGCTGGCCCTACGACATCCACAGCTTCGTCGACGTCGCGCCCGCGCTGGCATCGGCGGGCCATCGGGTGATCGTGCCCTATCTGCGCGGCTATGGCACGACGCGGTTTTTGTCCGGCGAGACCTTCCGCAACGGCCAGCCGTCGGCGCTCGCCCTCGATACCATCGCGTTGATGGACGCCCTCAAGATCGAGAAGGCAACGCTCGCCGGCTTCGATTGGGGCGCGCGGACCGCCAACATCGTCGCGGCGCTATGGCCGGAGCGGACCAAGGCCATGGTATCGGTCAGCGGCTACCTCATCGGCAACCAGGAGGCCGGCAGGAAGCCGTTGCCGCCGGAGGCCGAACTCGAATGGTGGTATCAGTTCTATTTCGCCACGGACCGCGGCCGGGTCGGCTATGACCAGTACCGGCGTGACTTTGCCAAGCTCATCTGGCGGCTCGCCTCGCCGAAGTGGGAGTTCGACGACGCCACGTTCGACCGCTCCGCGGTGGCCTTCGACAACCCCGACCACGTCGCCATCGTCATCCACAATTACCGCTGGCGGCTTGGCCTGGCTCAGGGCGAACCGAAGTATGACGAACTGGAAAAGCGGCTTGCCGCAGCTCCGGTGATCGCCGTGCCGACCATCACCATGGAAGGCGACGCCAACGGCGCCCCCCACCCGGACGCCAGCGCCTACGCCAAGAAATTCTCGGGCAAATACGCGCACCGGCTCATTGCCGGCGGCACCGGCCACAACCTGCCCCAGGAAGCCCCGCGGGCCTTCGTGGACGCGGTCGTCGACGTTACCAAGCTCTGACCGGTTCCGGCGCACGCGTTCCCCCGCCATCCCCCCTTCGCCGGAGGCGAGCGGCGCAGGCTGCCGCTCCGCCCCAAGGAAACGATGATGACCCTTCTGGTTGTTGCCTACCTCGGGGGCATGCTGACCATCGTCAGCCCATGCATCCTGCCGGCTCTTCCCTTCGTCTTTGCGCGCGCGGAAAAGCCGTTCGTCACGAGCACTCTGCCGATGCTGGCCGGCATGGCCATCACCTTCGCCGCGGTCGCGACGCTGGCCGCGGTCGGCGGCGGCTGGGCCGTCCAGGCCAATGACCTGGGCCGCCTCGTCGCGCTGGCGCTGCTGGCCGTGTTCGGCGTGGCGCTGGTCTCCTCGCGGGTCGCCGGCATCCTGACACGACCGGCCGTCGCCTTCGGGAACCGCATCCTGCATACGGCGGGCGAGCCCGGTTCTGCCCCGACCTTCGGCGGATCGCTTCTGATCGGGGTGGCGACCGGGCTGCTCTGGGCTCCCTGTGCCGGGCCGATCCTCGGCCTCGTGCTGACCGGTGCGGCCCTGCAGGGCGCCAACGTGCAGACCACGCTTCTCCTCCTGGCCTACGCGGCCGGGGCGGCCACGTCGCTGGCGCTGGCGCTGCTGGTCGGCGGCCGGCTGTTCGGTGCCATGAAGCGGTCGCTCGGCGGCGGAGAATGGGTTCGCCGGGGCCTTGGCGTGGCCGTCATCGCGGGGGTTGCCGCCATCGGGCTTGGCCTCGACACCGGGCTTTTCGCCACCCTGTCGAGCGCCAACACCGACCGGATCGAGCGCGCCCTGCTCGACAATTTTGGTTCGGAGGATCCGGAGTTGGGCCAGGAACTTGGAATGAGCATGTTGGCGAGCAACGCCGCGGTCCAAACGGCGGGCAAGCCGTTCCAGAGCGACCTCCCAGTGGAGGGGACGTTCCCGTCGCTCGACGGAACGGTGGAGTGGCTGAATTCGGCGCCGCTGTCGACGGAAGCGCTGCGGGGCAAGGTGGTCTTGGTGAATTTCTGGACCTACTCGTGCATCAACTGCATCCGAGCCCTGCCCTATGTCCGTGCGTGGGCGGACAAGTACAAAGATCAGGGACTTGTCGTGATCGGCGTGCACACGCCCGAGTTCGCTTTTGAACGAAACGTCCAGAACATCCGGAAGGCGCTGACCGATTTCCAGATCGACTATCCGATTGCGGTCGACAGCAATTTCAAGGTCTGGCGCGCCTTTCGGAACAGCTATTGGCCGGCGCTGTACTTTATCGACGCCAAGGGCCGCATCCGGCATCACGCGTTCGGCGAGGGCAACTATCAGGAATCCGAAAAGGCCATCCAGGCGCTTCTGGCGGAAGCCGGCGAACGCAGCGCGTCCGACGACGACGTGACGCCCGACGTCGTGACACCCGACGCCAAGGGCGCCCAGGCTGCGCCGGACCTTGCCCACATCCGATCCTCTGAGACCTACATCGGTTATCAGCAGGCGTCGAACTTCGCCTCCCCGGAAGGGATGGGCGGCGACCGCGCCCGGACCTACACGACGAAGCCGCTGAGGCTCAACCAGTGGGCCCTGGCCGGCAACTGGACGGTCGGTGCCGAACAGGCGACCCTCAACCAAGCCGGGGGCGGGATCATCTATCGGTTCAGCGCGCGTGACCTTCACCTGATCCTTGGGCCGGGCGCGGATGGCCAGCCGGTCCGTTTCCAGGTGACCATCGACGGCAAGGTGCCGGGCGAGAACCATGGCGCCGACATCGACGCCGAAGGGCATGGCACCGTCACCCAGACCCGCCTGTACCAACTCGTGCGGCAGAGCCGCGACATCGGGGAGCGCACGTTTGAAGTCCGCTTCCTGGATCCGGGTGTCGCGGCTTTTGCCTTCACCTTTGGCTGAGCGCCGCGCCGATGGAGATCCTGAAGGAGATTTCCGCCATGATGAAACTCGCTATCATCCTCGTCCTTGGGCTGTCGGTCCTGGCAGTCCCTTGCGTCTATGACACCGACCCCCGTGAGCCGTCACCGTTCACGGCCTTCTTCGTCTGGAATTGATGGTCCTGCCGCAGCGTTTCGTTGCAGAGGCACCTCCACCTGCCGGTCCATGACCGCGGCGGTCTGCTCATCACGACTCCACCGGAAGCCGGAGAGAATACAAAATACAAGTTTCCGGCACCATCCCGAACCATCAGCAGCCAATGTAAACCGGCTTACGTTTTTCCGGCAAAGGCCTGCCGCCCCTCGCGGCGGTCAGCCGTGTCGCGCGACGTTGGCGCATAAATCATCGGAGGCTGGCGGTGTTGGGGGTTTGGCGAGTATAGGGTCGCCGTTGGCGTCGCAGCCCTTGACCGTATGCTCGACCTTGGACGCCCTGAATCCGTTTGCGTTGCCTGAGCGCCAACGGGGGTGGGGCGATCTCTTGCTCCGCTCACCTCGCTGCAACACCCCGTTGGTAGCGCCAAAGCCAGTCACCTCAGGAGGAGGAGACCAATCCCGGTGCCGATCAAAGCGCCCGCCCACACCAGATCGAAATTCACCCAGCCACGGCGCAGGATACCGAGCCCGACGGTCTCGAAGACCACCAGCCCCACGATCGCGATTACCACCAGCATGGCCGCCATATGCACCAGGACGACAGCCAGCCCGGCGGCCGCTGACCCGAGTGCGGCAATCATGCCCGTCATCTCGGCTCCCGGTCCACACAGCGACAGCGCCATCAGTTGGGCCGGCGCGAGCATGCCCAGCAGCAGGGGCAGGATCATCAGCCCGGCCCCGTGCGCCGATGCCATCAGGAACGACCACAGCGCCAGCCCGGCAAAACCTGTGCGCATGCCGACCCGCACCCGATGCCGGTAGCCACGCACCAGCCGATAGCCACCAAGGCCGATCAGCACCGTCACCGTGGCCGGCTTCAGGAGATCTGGCGGGATGACCAGTTGGACCATGGTAAAGCTGATCACCACCATCAGCACTGACAGCGCGTGGCCCAGCGCGATGGGTGGCAGCGCCTTGACCACCGCCCCGCGGCGGCCTTCCTGAAGTCCGAGAGCTACGGCGAAGAGCCACCCCATGGCCGGGTTGACTCCGTGAAAGGCGCCGAGGCCGATCAGCGCCAGCCACTGCCACGCATCGCTCATGGATAGCAGTACGAGTCCGAGGACGCGTCGCCGCCTTCCAGCCGGATCTGGTGTCCGCGGAAACCGTCGTCGAACCGCAGGAAGAACCGCTCGTCGATGCTCAGACCACCCTCCGGGGAGGCGTCGAGCTTGACCATCCAACTCTTGATGCCCTCGGGATAGAACTGCTCATCCCAGCTCCGGTACAGCGAGTTGGTGAAATAGACCCGTTTGCCGTCACGGCTGACCTCGACCATCTGCGGGCCGCCGTTCAGGTCTCCTTCAGCACTTGGGTGTCGGCTGCGCCCGACGATCCCGCCCAACCGGACCGAGCCGGTCAGTTTGGGTCGGAAGGGGTCAGAGACGTCGTAGCGTTGCATCTCTCCGGTGCCCCAGCACGACACGTACAGCCAACGGTCGTCCAGCGACAGGTCGATGTCGGTGACCAGCGGCGGCACCGCCTTGAAGCCTTTGAGAATGGGCGGCAGTTGATCTGGATCGGCCGGTTCAGCCGGGATATCGATGACTTTCCGCATTGCCCACTGTTCGCCGTCGCGATGCCACAGCCAGATCGACGAGGAGAGATCCTTCAGATTGACCACAGCGTTCATGAAGCCATGCGCCTTGGTCGGATCGTGCGCCGGGCGCAACTCCAGTGCCAGCTGATACTCCGGACCCAAATCGATGGTCTGCCGGTGCCGGCGGCGGTGCAGGTCCCAGAAGTGGACTCGTCGACCATACTTCGCACCCAGCAGAAGTTCCGGGTTGAGGCCGTCCTCGATCATGTCGGGCGTACCCCATTCGCTGGTGATCATCGTATCCTGGCCGAGATGCCACCAGACGTCGTAAGAGAGGAACTGCGGGCCGCGGTCGATCTCCCATTGGCCGAGCACGTCGAACGTCTCATGGTCGATAAGGAACACGCCGCCCGGCCCACCGCCATTGCCCCCGCCGTTGCCGAGCGCGCTGACATAGATGCCCTCGGGACCGCAATGCAGCGTGTGGGGGCGGGAATAGTTGGCGCGGGCGGCCAGCTGCTCCGGCTCGATCACCTTGGCGATCTTTGGATGGGCTGGGTCCGCCTTGGTGTCCACGATGTGAATGCGCGAGGACCGCAGCCCCGGTACGATGAGGTAGCGGCGCTCGACGTGCGGATGAGGCGCATAAGGGCACAAAGCGGAACTGCAGGCGTTCCAGCCGAAATGATGCAACTCATCACCGACATTTGGCATGTCGAGGCGGCTGATGATCCGGCCGTACCCCGAAGAGCCGGGGTCGACGTCGACGACACCGAGGGCATCCGGGCGGGCGTCGGTGTCCGTGTTCAACATCGCCACATAGGCCAGCCGCTCCGGGGGAGCTTGCATCGCCATACGTGGAGACGGATAGAAGCTGGGATCGGGGGTCCAAGTGGCCATGGAGGAACCTCTCAAGTCGCCACGCGCCTAACAAGGAGGGTATCGCGACACAGAGGTTCGTGATGCGAAGGAAAGGGGCTTGTCGGTTCTTCCATAAGTGGGTTTAGTCATCCCAAATCTGGTTCAGAATAATTGGGATAAACGCATGGTGATCAGGTGGTGCTGGAACCCCGGCGCGTCTTATGCGCCATCCACATCCATAGGTCCCACGCCGATGGCCTGATCTGCGGGCTCCGTGAACGCGAGGACGGCCTTTCCATACCCATCCGCGCTGCGGACTTGCCGCATCCAGAGGCGTATTTTGGCACCTTCGCACCTTAACTTTCCCATGGAGGGGTGCCATGACCACGTCGGCAGCGAAAACCATCGATTTCAGTGACCTGAAACGAGCCATCGAATGCAGCGATGCCGACACACTGGTCCAGTTTTATACCGATGATGCCGAGATGATCATCGTCGATCGCAACCGTCCGCCCAGCGCGCCGATGACGCTGTTGGGCAAAGAAGAAATCACGGCATTCTGGCGCGATGTCTGCTCCAGGAACATGACGCATCGTGTCGGTCGAGAGGTGATTGGGGCGGACCGCGCCGCCTTCGTTGAGGAGTGCGCCTACCCTGACGGGTGCCATGTGATGTCGGCGATGACCCTCGAGCTGCGCGACGGTCGGATCGCCCGGCATCTTACTGTTCAAGCATGGGATGAGGTTAGCTGCGCGCCTGCTCGAACCTCCTGAAGCCTCCCTCCTATCCCATCGAGGGTTCCGTCAGCTCTCACGCCAGGACTGGCGAGTGGGCGCAGCGCGGCCGGGACGTGCTGCTTGCGCTTGGTCGCCGACGGCAGGACGTTGCGCACCTCATCATGAGCGCGGCAGAAGCGGTGAGCGCTGTTCGGCTGGTCGAAGCCGCGCATCGGCCGTGTGCGCCCTTTCACCCCGCGGTGATGTTGCTCCAAATGGTT
This sequence comes from Azospirillum brasilense, assembly GCF_022023855.1. NCBI lineage: Bacteria > Pseudomonadati > Pseudomonadota > Alphaproteobacteria > Rhodospirillales > Azospirillaceae > Azospirillum > Azospirillum brasilense. The sequence goes on along the minus strand of NZ_CP059450.1, from coordinate 1,798,551 downwards.
GTTTTGTACTTGGGGGCGGTTGAGCGGTCGACGACGCCGGGCGATGACCGCCAAGTCGGCGGGGCCGAGGGTGTCATGGCGGCTGAGGCTGCCGGTGAAGTCAGGGCGCGCGGCGGACTCCTCCCGGCGGCCCAGGCGGCATGGTCACAAACGCTCGGCGTGAAGGCTGAGCCGTCTACCAGTGTCAGCAGGCATGTCATTGCCCATCCTCCCTCAATGGGCCGGCAGGCGCTCCATGGCACCCGGTTTGTCGTGAATCGCCAACTTGTCCACGATGGTTTCGCTGGCATGGTTCAGGCCGACGATTTCGACCTCGGCCCCTTCCCGGCGGAACTTCAGCACCACCATGTCGAGCGCGCACCCAGCCGCCCGACTTCACATTGATCACCGACTGGCCGATCATCTGCTCACCGCGGCGGCCATCTTCATCGTCGCCAACCGGCTCAACGCGTTCTGAAAACCGGCTCTTACTGTGTTTCGACACGCAGCAGGGTCCCGATCCCGCTTGGGATGTCATCGGACGAAGCCTTCCGTTGCGGTCCGGCACAGCTTGGAGGACAGAGGCTCTTGGTTTGCCCCCCATTAACGTATAATCACGCCTGTCCTATGCCCCATCCCCATCATGGGCCATACACAGTATTAAGATTGCAAAGACTATAAAAATAAAGTAACCCAACTATGTTTAGGGTGCGCTCATCCCAAAATTGTCATTCTGCAACACGCTATCTTCTGATCAATGCTTCATCCGATTGGAGGGGGCATGTCACTAACGAAGATCGCTGTCTTCACAGCCACAATGCAAAACACGGGCGCTGAACTTTGGGTCACCGACGGCACGCCGTTGGGAACGCGTCTTATTGCCGACATCAGACCCGGCGAGGAGGGAAGCGCTCCCCAGGACGCTGTCGTTGCCGGCGGCAAGGTATTCTTCACCGCCGACGACGGCCTGCACGGACGCGAACTCTGGGTCACGGATGGCACCAGCGGCGGGACCCGGATGTTCGACGCTGCGGCCGGCGCCGCATCAGGCACCCCGGACGACCTGACCTTGGTCGGCAACCGGCTGTTCTTCACTGCGGACGATGGGATCCACGGCCGCGAACTGTGGGTGAGCGACGGAACCGCGGCGGGGACGCGGATGGTCGCTGACCTCATGCCAGGGACACAAGGGTCCTCCCCATCGGCGTTGACAGCTGCACACGGCCGGATCTACCTGCACGCAGACGGTGACACTCAGGATGGGATCTGGAGTTCCGATGGCACCGCCGCCGGAACTCTCCTCTTCCATGCGATGGCGCCGCTGCCCTCCTGGTCCTACGGCATAACGCTGGTCAGCATGAATGACGGAGGGGTAGCCTTTCACGAGGGGACGGCGTCCTGGCCTTCCAAGCTCACCTTCGTCAATGCCAACGGCACCGCGACGGCATTTGCGAACCTCATCCCCGACAGCGGGGCCGTCCGCTATTCCTCCTCGCCCGAGGGGATCGTGGTGTCAGTCACGAATGTGATCGACTGGACCGGGAGCATGGAATGGCCTACCGCCGTCCGTCATTCAACCTTCTGGGTCACCGATGGCACGTCCGAGGGCACGCGCTACCTTGGCGACCTGACTATGCAGGGCTGGGACCTTGAGCGGATCGCCGGCGTGCGTAACGGCCATGTGGTGTTCACAACCGACATGGATACCTACCGGGTGGAACAAGGTTCTGCCTCGCTGATCGGAATTCTGGAAGAGGCTACTGGCAAGGTAAGCTTTCTGCCGAGCCAGGAACTCGCCAACCCGGTCGGATGGCTCGATACGGGACTGCCCGGCGATGATGGAGATCGCCTTCTCTTCTTAGACGAAAGCTATTGGTCGGGCTCGCAACGCCTGCTGGCGAGCGACGGCACACCTGGGGGCACCGCCGAACTTCATCAGAACGATTGGATGTACCAGGACATTGAGATTGCCGGCGGCCGGGCCTTCTTTCTGACGGACCAGAGCGGAGCCAATCCCGCTGCTCTGTGGGTGACCGATGGCACGCCCGAAGGCACACACAAGGTGCAGGACACATCGGGGGGAGCCTTCGGCGACAAGCTCCTCGGGGATCTTGATGGCCACATGCTGGGGTTCGATCGTGATTACGCCGCCAAAACCGATCGGTTCTTCCTGTCCGACGGCACGACGGACGGCACCATCGTACTCGCGGAGCTTCCCCCTGGAATAGGGAACGACTATTGGGATCACACGGCCAAGCTGCTCGGTGTCATCGCAGCACCGGACGGTATCCACCGAGGATCTGAAAGCAACGACACGTTGCTGGGCGGAGATGGTGCGGACCGGATTCATGGATTGGGTGGTGACGACCACATCTTGGCCGGTGCCGGGGACGATCGGTTGAACGGCGGCGCCGGCGCAGACTTCATCGACGGGGCGGAAGGTGCCGATCGCCTTTATGGCATGTCCGGGCGGGATGTCCTCGTGCCGGGGGCTGGGCGGGACATCGTGGATGGTGGTGCCGGCGATGATGTGCTGCTTGCCGAGCGGGACGGCGAGAGCGACCAATTCTTCTTCGCCCCAGGCAGCGGCGTTGATGTGCTGATCGCCCTCGACCCGCTGCTGGACGTCATCATTCTGAAGGGATTCGAGCAGGACATCGGTACGGCGGCATGGCGGGCAGAGCACGTCATCGAATTGGGGGGAAGCGTGCATGTCGATCTCGGAGGCGGAGACAGCATCCTCGTCCTGGATGCGATCGCACAGGACCTCCGCTTTACGGTCATCGACCCAAGCCTCTAACTGTAGTGGCCCGAGATCCTTGGCGGTCGGACCCGAGATTCCGTCCCGTTCTGGGACCGGATTTCCTGAGACGGGAAAGGGATTCCGGCTCACATTTGGTGAGACGGAGTGTTGGTGCACGGAGGAGAGCCGGACCGGTTGGCGGGGTCGAACGCGCCGTGTAGAAGGGCGGCCCCGTTGCCCTGACCACCGCGCCCGACATGCCCTTCAAGGACAACGCTGCCCGTCGCCACCGCATCCTCAAGATGCGGTTCATGGTGACGAATTGGTCCTCGTATGAAGCAATCGAGCAGACCCATGTCGGCGAACGCTGAGGCGCCCTGACCACATGGTGCGGACGACGCGCGAACAAACGGCTCCAGTCAGCAACGCTTGTTAAACAAATCCATCGTGGCCGGTCCGTTGTTTCCTGTTCAGGGCATGGAACCGCCCAGCCAACCATCAGGAGCAGTCATGGCCATTGCCGAAGGGTGGACGACGACGGTCCGGCGTTGCGGATTTCTGGCGGCCGTTGCCGTTCTGACGGGGTCTTGCGCCAACCCGCAGGCGGAGCTGGCGTTGCGCGCCCCAACGGCCATGGTCGGCATGAGCAAGGGGGATCTCATGGCGTGCGCCGGCGTGCCGGAACGCATGACCGCCGGCGGCGACGCCGAGTTCATGGTCTACAGCCGGCAACAGACCCTCATCGACCGCGATGTCGATTGGGAGCCCAATCCATGGCTGGGACCACGGGGACCGCTGCTCTGGGAGCCCGACGTGACGACCTATGTCCGGACCTACCGGTGCGAGGCCACGGTCGTTCTTCGTGAGGACCGCATCGTCGAGGTCCGCTACAACCAGAACCGCGACGCCACCCTCTGTTACCAGATCGTCGGCAACTGCGTGCGGTAAACGCGCAAGATCAGCGGTGTCGGATTGGGCCGCGTTTCATCCGGCCAAGCCAGAGGTCGTCTCGGCCCGCATGCGCACGTTACTCAACATTCAGCATGCCAAGACGCCCGACCGCAATTAGGTTTTTCAGCATTTCCCCGTGACGATGCCGCTTGGACCGTGTTCTGGCGTGAGGAGAGGAGGCACCATGAAGTCTCACCGGCCCGCACCCCGGACCTTGTCACCATTCGCCCGCCCTGATGGGACCTGCGTTGGCCGCCCTCCGGAGGAGGACGATGCGGAGCCCGTCCCCGCCGCGCCAGCGGAACCCGAGGACGCTGCCGTCCAGCCTGCCGAGCCAATGAACCCGGCTTGACCCAAAGCGGGTCTTCTCCGCAATGGGTTGGAGGTGCGCCTCATGCTGCCCGGGCAGCGTGGGCTTTTTGAACCAGGCCAAGGGGAACGCGGATGAGTCCATGACCGATTTGGTGTGATTGGGTAAGCGGGACGAGCGTTCCATCCATTCGGCCGACCGGCACACCAGCATCCAAAGAGACGATCCCCGGCAGCATCCGTTTACAGGGCCTAGGTCGCCGGCTTCGCGCTCGACCATGAGCTGGGGAATGAACCATGCTGTTTCGCGATGTCGGCAAAGATGTGATCGCCATCCCACAGCCGAGCCATGCCTGGCTGTCGGGCCAACTGCTCCGCGCCTGGGGCAATGGGGTCTTCGCTCCGCCCGTACCCTACGAGGAGGTCTGCCTCGGGGCGGAACTGCACGACATCGGCTGGCTGTCCTGGGAAGCCGAGCCGACGCTGAACCCCCGGACCGCCCGCCCGCACAGCTTCCAGGAACTTGGTGCGGCCATCCATACCAGCCTTTGGACGGACGGGGTGCGCCGCGCGCTCGCGTTCGGGCGCTATCCGGCCCTCCTCGTCTCGCTGCACGCCGACACGATCTACGGCAGCTTTTTCGATTTCGCCAAGGCACCGCCGGAGGATGCCGCGCTGGTTCGCCGCTTCCTGGACGACCAGCACCGCTTCCAACGCGCCTGCATCGAGGCGCTGTCGGGCAACCCGCGTTACACGCCAGCTCTCTCCCCGCCAGCGATCGAGCGCAACCGATTGCTTGTCGCCGCTGTGGACCGCATGTCCTTGCAGATCGGATGGGGTCACACCAGCGAAGCGTGCATTCCCAATGTTCCGACCATCGGCGAGGCCCGGACGGAGATCCACCTCCGTTCACCGTCTGGCAACCCGACGGAACTGGCCGTTGATCCTTGGCCCTTCGCTGCCGACCATGTCGAGGTGGTCTGCGAGGGGCGGCTCCTGCGCGGCCGTTTCACCGACGAGCGGGCGATGCGTCAGGCGCTGAACGATGCGGAGCCCGTCACCATCTCAACTGTGTTGAGGCATCCGTAACGTCGGTTTATCCGCTCGGGCTGGAGCCATATAGAGTATTTGGCGTGATGGGTGCGCCGACCCGCAGCAAGTTGCCATCCGGATCAATGTAGCGTTGGTGCACGGAGGCGGGCGGTCTGTTCGTCCTTTCTGGTACCAGTTACGCCTTGCGAACCGAAACCGGGCGTCCTGCCTCGAACATGCGGTTCAGGGCGGCGACACCGATCATGGCCTCGGCTTGCTGGGCGGGCAGAGTCCGGGCGTGCAAGCGGTCACCGAGGATGCCCTTGTCGCGCGCCCTAGCCGTTTCGCCCTTGGACCGACGGCCGTATTTGACCTTCCTCTCAGCCCATGCGTCCGGTTTCGGCGATCCGCTGGATGTGATGATCGCGCTGTGTCGGGCTGTTGGCAGCGGTGTCGCTGGGCACCGCGGTGGCGCGTGGCGGAATGACCGTATGCTCAAGCAAGGGGCCGACCTGCGAGGCGTCGCCGGCCTCGGTGGTCGTCAGCAGCGCGCCCACGATGCTTAAGGACGCTGCGTCCACATACAGGTGCAGCTTTCGCCAACGCCGCGGCTGCCGGGCGCCCCGCCATTTGGTCCGCCAATGCCTCCATGCACCAACGCCAATCAGATGCTGATCATTCTTTGAGCGAATGAAGCCTCCATCTATCAAGTTTTGCGCTAGAAGATTCCCATTCGGAATGAGAGAGCATATTGACACCATTGAATTTCAAGACATTCACTTATCATTCTTTGGCTGAAGCACCAAAGGCTCCGCCCGTTTTGTATCTCGGACATCCATGGCTTGGGAGTGGGGCATCAATGATCCGCATACGACCGGCAACCCCGTGCGATGCCCCCGCCCTGCCGGGGATCGAGCGCAGTTCCGGCGTGATCTTCCGACAACGGGCGGGGCTGGAGTGGATTGCCGACGACGACGTCCAGTCGGAGGAGCGGCATCGCGCCCTGATCGCCGACGGCGTCGCATTCGTCGCTGAATTGGCAGGGTATGGACTCGCCGCCTTCCTGAACGGCACGGCGACTCCCGATGCCCTTCACCTTTGGCAGGTGGCCGTCCACCACGACCAGCAGGGCCATGGCCTCGGGCGGCAATTGATCGAAACGGCCCAGCGCCACGCCGCCGGCCATGGCATCCCCTCCCTGACCTTGACCACCTTCAGGGCCGTGCCGTGGAACGAACCCTATTATCAGAGGCTTGGCTTCGTCACACTGGATGACGGGCAACTCGGGGCCCGTCTGCGCGCCGTTCTGGACGCGGAGGAGCGGGCCGGGCTCCCCGTCGCACAGCGTTGCGCCATGAGGAAAATGCTCTGATGGCGGCTCGCCGTGCGCCGCTCCGGGATCCATGAAGAGTGCACGAAATATTTTGTCTTCCAACAATTCGTCAGACAGATGCTTGAGTTGGCTGTAATTTTATTGCCTCGCTGCGTTGCACACTCCGCGTATCTGGTATTTGGTATGCCAGTGTAAGGTCGTCTCCATCAGACATGAGGGAGATGCACCATGGCCTACACCACCGCTTCGCACACCGATCACGACGGTCTTCTGTCGGGCATCGTCAAGGGCGTCCGTGAGTTCGTGAGCGCTTGGTTCGAGGCTTCCGCCGCCTATACCGTCTATTGTGAGCTGTCGGCTTTGAGCAGGGCCGAACTGGCCGCGCGGGACCTGCGCCGCGAGGACATCGGCCGCGTCGCCATGGACCTGCCGACGCTGATGCGCGAGTAACCTGTGCACGGTCCTCTCCAAGCCGGGAGAGCGCCGATCGCGTGACGGGTCAGGAGAGCGCCTTCTGCAGCTCCTCCTTGCTCATGCGGGACCGGCCGGGCAGGTTCCGCTGCTTTGCCTTCTCGTAGAGGGCCGCGCGGGTCGCGTTCTCGTCGGCATGGTGCCGGAACGGCGCCGTCTTCCGGGCAACGTCGTCCGGCTGCTTGGAGAATTGTCTGCCCTTCTTCGTATCGGCGCGCTTCTTGTCGCTGGTGCGCCGGTAGTCCGCTTTGGACAGGTGCTCGCGGGCCTGCCGGGGGAGGTAACGTTCCCCCGTTTCCCCGCTCGGCTTGCCGGAACCCGTGTCCCATTCCTCGTCGCTCCACTGGCTCAAGCTGTTGTCCGCGCTTTTTGGCCCCGCGTAACCGCCGCCGCACCGCTTGTATTCCTGAACGGCCATCTGAGCCTTGCGGGCGGACCACTGGCAGGGCTCGCCGCCCTTGCCGCCTTTCAAGATGCTTGCCTTCACCGTCTCCCACAAACGGGGGTTGGTGCGCTCGGCGCGCGATGCCATGTCGCCCTCCTGCCTGTGACTCACGTCCACAAACAGGGCGATGAAGCGATGGTGCCGCGCCGAGGACCGTTTCCGCGACCCAGGACGCGGCGCGATCAGCCGCGCGCCGCAAGCTCCTCGTGGGTGATGCGCTGAAGGCCGCCCTCGGTGCCGACGACATAGACCTCGTCGGCGTTGCGGATGGTCGCCAGACGATGGGCGATGACCAGGGTGGTCCGCCCCTCCGCCAGCTCCATCAGCGACTTCTGGATCTCCCGCTCGGTCTGGGTGTCGAGCGCGGAGGTCGCCTCGTCGAGGATCAGGATCGGCGGATTCTTCAGGAACATGCGGGCGATGGTCAGGCGCTGCTTCTGCCCGCCGGACAGCTTCACGCCGCGCTCCCCGATGATCGTGTCGAGCCCTTCCGGCAGCGACGCGATCAGCCCGTCGAGATGCGCCCGCCGCGCCGCCTCCATGATCTCCGCGTCGCCGGCGCCGAGACGGCCGTAGGCGATGTTCTCGCGGATCGTGCCGCCGAACAGGAAGACGTCCTGCTGGACGATGCCGATTTGCCGGCGCAGCGAGGCCAGAGTCATGGCGCGAATGTCCACGCCGTCGATGGTGATGCGCCCCGCCATGACCTCGTAAAAGCGCGGCAGCAGCGAGCAGATCGTCGTCTTGCCGGCGCCCGACGGCCCGACGAAGGCGACGGTGGAGCCGGCCTTGATCGACAGATCGACGCCCTTCAGCACCGGGCGCGCCGGGTCGTAGCCGAAGGACACGCCCTCGTAGCGGATGTCGCCCTTCAGCGGAGGGGCCGGAACGGCGTTCGGCGCGTCGGCGATGTCCGGCTGGGTGTCGAGCAGCTGGGTGTAGCGGCGGAAGCCGGCGATGCCGCGGGGGTAGGTCTCGATGACCGCGTTGATCTTCTCGATCGGGCGGAAGAAGGTGTTGACCAGCAGCAGGAAGGCGAAGAACCCGCCTTGGGTCAGCTCGCCCACCAGCACGAAATGGGCGCCGGTCAGCATGACGACGATCAGGATCAGCCGCATGCTCATGTAGCTGAGCGTCGTCGAGGCCGCCATGATCTTGTAGGCGGCGAGCTTGGTGGTGCGGTAGCGGTCGTTGTCCTCGGCGAACAGCTTGCGCTCATGGTCCTCGTTGGTGAAGGCCTGGACCACGCGCATGCCGCCGACATTCTCCTCGATGCGGACGTTGAAGTCGCCGACGCGGGAATAGAGCGACTGCCAGTTCTTCGTCATCCGCCCGCCGTAGCGGCTGGTCACGAAGGCGATCACCGGTACGATGGCCGCGGTGATCAGCGCCAGCGGAAGATGCACCACCGCCATCAGGATGAAGGCGCCGACGAAGGTCATGACCGCGATCAGCAGGTCCTCCGGACCGTGGTGCGCCACCTCGCCGATCTCGTCCAGGTCGCGGGTGACCCGCCCGACGAGATGGCCGGTCTTGTTGTTGTCGTAGAAGCTGAAGGAGAGTTTCTGCAGATGGTCGAAGCTCTTGCGGCGCATCTCCGTCTCGATGTTCACGCCGAGCATGTGGCCCCAGTAGGTCACGATGGCCATCAGCCCGCCGTTCGCCATGTAGATCGCCAGCAGCGCCACGGTGGCGGCGACGATCAGCGGCCAGTCCTGGGTCGGCAGGAGCTGGTCGACGAAGGCGCGCACGGCCATCGGGAACCCCAGCTCCAGCAGGCCCGACAGGACGGCGCAGACGATGTCGAGGACCAGCAGGCCGGTGAAGGGGCGGTAGTAGGAGAGGAAGCGGCGAAGCATGGCTCTTCTCATTGCGGAACAGCGGAAAGGGTCAGGCGAGGTCAATGGGCGCGGGCGTCGGAGCGGCCGAGCAGCCAGACCAGATAAGGGCCGGCGAGCAGCGCGGCGAATAGGCCGAGCGGCAATTGATAGGGGAAGGCGACGGTGCGGGCCAGCCAGTCCGACACCACCATCAGCCCGGCACCGATCAGAACGGCCCCGATCCCCTGCTGGAGCGGACGACCCAGCCCGGCCAGCCGGGCAAGATGCGGCGCGATCAGGCCGATGAAGCTCAGTGGCCCGACGAACAGCGCCGCCGCCGCGGTCAGCAGCCCGGCCAGCAGCACCAGCAGGACGCGGCAGCGCCGCACCGGCAACCCGACGGCCCGCGCCGTCACGTCGCCCAGCGGCAGGATGTCCAGCCACTTGGCGGTCAGCGGCAGGGTTGCCAGCAGTAGCACCGCCGTGCCGACGCAGAACCAGGCGTCGCCCGGACCGGCCTCGTTGGTCGAGCCGCTTAGCCAGCGCAGAAGCGCGAAGGCCTGCGGCGTGCCGGTGGCGATGACCGCGGTCAGGACGGCGCTGCACAGGGCGCTCATGGCGATGCCGGCGAGCAGAAGCCGCTCCGGACCGAAGCCGGCGCGCAGCGACAGGGCCAGCATGGCGGCCAGAGTCAGCACCGCCCCCGCCGCCGAGGCGGCGAGCTGCACACCGAAGCCGGGGGCCGCGACGAGGAACAGCGCGGCGGTCAGCCCGACCCCCGCCCCGGTGCCGACGCCGAGGATTTCCGGGCTGGCCAGCGGGTTGGCGGTCACCCGCTGCAACAGCATTCCGGCGGCGGCCAGCATCGCCCCCGCCGCCGCGGCGACCGCCACGCGCGGACCGCGCCAGCCCAGCAGCGTGTCGAGCAGCAGGCCGGTGGACAACGTCCAGCCGCCCGGCCCGTAGCCGACCGTGAGCGCGAGGCCCACGGCAACCGCGCCGAAGACGGCGAACAGGGCGATCAGCCGGTAAGGGTGCGCACTGCGGTGCGACGGTGCGGGACGGCTGTTCAGCGACGGCCATTCGAACATGCGCAGGCGCGGCAGCAGCCAGAGCAGCAGCGGGCCGCCGAGCAGCGCCGTCGCCGCCCCGGTCGGCACCCGCTCTCCGTCCACCCCGGCCAGAAGCTGCACCAGCCCGTCGGTCAACCAGAGCAGGAGCGCGCCGATCAGCGGGGCGGCGACCAGCCTCTGGCCTTGGGTCCGCGCGCCGCTGAGATGCGCCAACGCCGGAGCGGCGAGACCGACGAAGCCGATCACCCCGACCTCCGCCGTCACGCTGGCCGCCAGCCAGACAGCGACCCCGATGACGCCGAAGCGCGTGGCGTTGAGGGCGACGCCGAGGCTGCGGGCGCTGGCGTCGTCCAGCCCGAGGATGGCCAGCGGGCGCATCAGCAGAAAGGCCGCGCCAACGCCGATCAGCAGCCGAACGGCGATGGTCAGCGTCGGCCCCCAGCTCTGCTGCGCCAGCGCCCCGCCGCCCCAGAGGAAGATGGAGAAGAGATATTCGCCGTTGGCGAGGATCAGCGCGGCGCTGCCCATCGTCGCGGTCAGGGCGACCATCATGCCGGCCAGCACGACGGCCACCGGCTCCAGCCCGCGCCGCCACGTCATGGCGAGGATCAGCCCGACCGCCGCCAACCCGCCGGCCAGCGCCACCCCCTCCCGCGCGCCGTCCATCAGTGCCGGGGCGTAGAGCATCCCCAGCGTCAGGGCGAGTTGGGCGCCCGCCGACACGCCGAGCGTCGAGGGTTCGGCCAGCGGGTTGCGCAGCACGCGCTGGAGCAGAAGCCCCGACAGGCCGAGCGCCGCCCCGGCGACCAGCGCCACCGCGATGCGCGGCAGCACGCCGTGATAGAGGATGACGCCGTCCAGCCACGCGGCGTCCGGCGGCAAGGGTATGGATGGCGCCGCGGCATGCCCGGCGACCTGCCAAGCGGACAGCGCGGCGGCGGCCAGCGCCAGCCCGCTCCACAGCAGGATGCGGTTGACGGCCATGCGCTCAGCCATGGCGGACGGACTCCGGCCGCAGCAGGGCGGCGGTGACGAGGCGGGCGAAGCGCAGCGCCGCCGGAAGCCCGCCGAAATGGTTGACCGGCTCGATCACGCTCACGCGCTTTTCCCGCACCATCGGCAGGGCCTGCCACAGGGCGCTGTCGTCCAGCCCCCGCACCACGTCGGAGGGCAGCGGCGGAACGACGACGGTGATGGCGTCCGGCATGCGCGCCAGCGCCTCGATCCCCAGCGGTGCCGCGGCGCTGTAGCTCGATTGCGAGGCCCAGGCGTTGCGCAGCCCCAACCGCTGGAGCACCGCGCCGAACATGCTGTCGTCACCGAAGGCGCGGACATGGCGGGCGTCGCCGAAGTTGATCGCCAGCACCGGGCGGCGGACGGTGCCGCTCAGGGAGTCGCCCAGCCGGGCGATCTCCGCGTCGGCCCCGGCGACGAAGGCGCGGGCCTCCGCCTCCCGACCCAGCGCCCGGCCGAGGGTCAGCGCCGCTTCGGCGGCGAGCGTGTAGGGCGGCACGCCCGGCTGGTAGATCGGCAGCGACAGGGTTTCCGCCACCCGCTCCAGGCTGGCCCGCTGCCCCTCATAGTAGTTGGAGGTGAGGATGAGGTCCGGCTTGGCCAGCGTCAGCGCCTCGTAATTGGGCGTGCCGCGCAAGCCGAGGTCGATCACCGACTTTGGGACCTCCGGCTCGACGACGACCTTGCGGAACTGGATCAGTTCGGTCGCGGCGACCGGCACGATGCCCAGGGCCAGCGCCGTCTCCAGCCCCGCCCAGTCGATGGCGGCGACCCGCCGCCCGAACGCGGCGTGCCCGAGGCGGGGCAGCAGCACCGCCCCGGCGGCCAGCCCCAGCGCGCGGCGGCGGGTGATCGTCGGGCGCCCCGTCACAGCACGCAACCGATCGGCTTGCCGGTTACCGGGTGCGGGACGGTCGCCATGGCGAGGCGGTAGATGGCCCCCAGCGTCTCGCCGGTCATGATGGCGTCCGGCGTGCCCTGGGCGATCAGCGCGCCGTTGCGCATCGCCAGGATCTCGTCGCAGACGCTGGCCGCCATGTTGATGTCGTGAAGCACGATGACCGCGCCGATGCCGCGCGCCCGGCTCAGCCGGCGCACCAGCCCCAGCAGTTCCACCTGGCTGGCGATGTCCAGCGCCGAGGTCGGCTCGTCGAGCAGCATGCAGCGCGTGTCCTGCGCCAGCATCATGGCCAGCCAGACGCGCTGCCGCTCGCCGCCCGACAGGCTGTCGACCAGCCGGTCGGCGAAGGCGTCGAGGTGGGTTTCGGCGATGGCTTCAGCCACCTTGGCGGCGTCCTCCGCCCCGAAGCGGCCGAGCGCGCCGTGCCAGGGAAAGCGGCCCAGCGCCACCAGCTCCCGCACCGTCATGCCCTCGGCGGGCGGGGTGAATTGCGGCATGTAGGCGACGGTGCGCGCGAAGTCGCGGTCGCCGATCCGCGCGAGGTCCGTCCCCAGGCAGCGGATGGCGCCACCGCCCGGCGGCTGCTGGCGGGCCAGCAGGCGGATCAGCGTGCTCTTGCCCGATCCGTTGGGGCCGACCAGCCCATAGATCCGCCCCGGATCCAGCCGGAGCGACAGTCTCGACAGGATCGCCCGTCCGGCAACGGAGAAGCTTACGCCTGCGAGGTCGTAGAGGGGTTGGGTCTGGTCTTGGCTCATCGGTCCTGGTTTTACGTTCGGCAAAAGCGCAACCCCCTCACCCTAACCCTCTCCCCGCTTTCGGCGGACCAAAGGTCCGCCTGTCGCGTCAGCGCAAACTGTGTTTGCGCGTGAGCAGAGGGGAGAGGGGATTTAACCTGGTCACCACGTCATGTTGACGGTCAGCAGGGCGGTCCGACCCTCGGCGTAGCCGCAGGAGAACTGGGTCTGGCAGCTCGCCACATACTCCTTGTCGAACAGGTTGGTGACGGCGAGATTCACGCCCCAGGCGGCGGGCTTGTAGCCGATCCGCGCGTCGAAGACGGTGGCGGCGGGAACCTTCAGTGTGTTCTCGTTGTCGGCCCAGGACGAGCCGACGTAGCGCACGCCGCCGCCCACCGACACGCCGTCCAGCGCACTTTCCCGGAAGGTGTAGTCGAGGAAGGCCGAGCCCTGGACCTGCGGCACGATGTAGGGGGTCTTGCCGATCAGCGCCGGGTTGGCGTCCTTCTTGATGTCGAGGTCCAGCGCGGTGAAGGAGGCGACCGCCTTCAGGTTCGGCGTGATGTTGGCCTTCGCCTCAAGCTCGATGCCGCGCGAGTTGACCTCGCCAAGCTGCGTCTCGGCGTTGAAGGGGCCGGTCACCACGTTGGTGCGCGTCAGGTCGAACAGGGCCGCGGTGAAGATGGCGTCCATCCAGGCCGGGCGGTACTTGACGCCGACCTCGTACTGCTGGCCGGTTTCCGGCTTGAACACGCCGGCCACCGCCGACGATCCCAGCACCGGGTTGAAGAAGGTGGAGGCGCTGACATAGGGCGTCACGCCGTTGGCGAACTCGTAGGCCAGACCGGCGCGCCCGCTGAACTTCCCGTCCTTGCCGTCGTAGGCGGGCGTGCCTTCGGCGTCGGTCGAGGCGATGTCGTAGCGACCGTTCAGCGTCACCAGGAAGCCCTGGCCGAAGCGCATCTGGTCCTGGAGATAGACGCCGAGCTGACCCATCGTCAGCTCCTGGTCGATGTAGGAGAAGCGCTGGCCCTGCGCGGCGCCGTAGATCGGGTTGGTGGCGCTGATCGGCGTGGCCGAGCCGGACGCCTGCACCTGATCCATCTTGAAATACTTGTAGTCGACGCCGACCAGCGCCGTGTGGGCGACCGGCCCGGTCTGCCACTTGGATTCGAGCTGGTTGTCGATCAGGAAGGTGTTGACCTTGGTCGTGTGCTCGAAATTGATGCGCGACAGCAGGTTGTTCGGATCGGTCGGCACCGCCGAGAAGCCGTTGTAGCCGAAGGGATAGACCGTGACCTCGTGGACACGGCTGTAGCCATAGCGGGCGTTCTGGCGGAAGGTCAGGTCATTGTCGAAGCGGTGCTCGAACTCGTAGCCGATGGAGGCCTGACGGCGCCGGTAGGTGTCGATGTCCGGCTCGGTGAAGTTGGATTTGCGGTCGATGCGCCCGAAGGGGGCCGGCTTCACCGTGCCGACATAGGGCAGGAAGGCGCCGCCGTTGTGCGTCTCGTCGATGTCGGTGTAGTTGCTCAGCACCGTCAGCGTGCTGCGCTCGTTCGGCGACCACTTGAAACTCGGCGAGATGGTGCCGCGGAAGCCGTCGGCGAAGTCGGTGTAGCTGTCGCCGCCGGCGATGCGCCCGGTCAGCCGGTAGCTCAGCGTCGGGTCGATGGCACCACCGACGTCCAGCCCGAGATGGGCGGTGCCATGCTGGTTGATCCCCGCCTCGACCGAGCGCACCGGCGTGTCGCCGGGCCGCCGGGAGACGTAATTCACCAGACCGCCGGGGTTGCTGCCACCGTAGAGGACGGAGGAGGCGCCGCGCAGCACCTCGATCCGCTCCAGCGTGTAGCTGTCCACGAACTGGCCGCCGAAGCCGTAGCTGTAGAGCTGGAGCCCGTCCTGGTAGATGCCGGTCTGCGTCGCCTGGAAGCCGCGGATGAAGATCCAGTTGGTGTCGCTGTCCGGGCCGAAGGGCTGGCTGAAGACGCCGGGGGTGTAGCGCAGCGCCTCGTCCACCTTCTGCGCGCCGCGGTCGTCCATCTCCTCGCGCCCGATCACCGAGACGGATTGCGGGACCGCCTCCAGGGGAATGTCGGTCTTGGACCCGGTGGCCGAGCGGCCGGGCACATAGCCGCGGACCGGGCTGGTCGCGGTGTCGACGGCCCGGCTGCCCTCGACGGTCACCGGAGCCAGAACCGCCGGGGCGGTCGCGTCCTGCGCCTGGGCGAGCGCCGGCACCAGCAGGGCGGCGAGCGCCGTGCCGTTCAAGAGGAAGCGGGTCAGTCGCGTGTTGGAAATATCACTCATCGCAATCGGCCTCGGACTGTATGCGGCATCCGCGAAGCGCCTTCGGACCGGCGGGTACCGAAGCGCCTTCGTTGTTGCGAATGATTAGCATGTGCATGAAGCGGCGCGATTGAACGGTCTTTGGATGGGTTGGACAATCTTCCGGCATTCGTCGGTCCCAGGGGGCGTCGGGCGGTGCGTCGGGCGATGCCCCGCCTCAGCCGCACTGGTTGCGCAGCCACGCGGCGGGTGTGGTGCCGACGATCTGGCGGAAGACGCGCGTCAGGTGCGCCTGATCGGAGAAACCCGCCATCACCGCGGCGGCGGCCAGCGTCATGTCCGATCCGGTCAGCAGGCTCTTGGCCCGCTCCACGCGGACCCGCATCTGCCATTTGTGGGGCGGCAGGCCGGTCGAGGCCTTGAAGGCGGTGCAGAAATGGGTGGTGGACAGGCCGGTCAGCTCGGCCAGTTCCTGCAGGCGGATGGGACGACTGCAATGCTCCTCGATGTAGTCGGTGACGCGCCTCAACTGGCGCGGCGGCAACTGCCCCCGCTTGCGTTCGGCGACGGGCTCCGCCTGCGCGAGGCCGACGAACAGCGCGGCCATCAGGCTCTCGCCGTAGAGGTCGTGCAGGTTCGCCGACATCCGGCATTCCGCCGCGATCAGGCGGGCCAGCGCGAACAGCCGCTCATCCGCGAAATTCAGCCGCGGCCGTTCCATGCCCCGGACATCCAGCCCGTCCACGAAGCGGCCCCCCAGCACGGACATGTCGAAATGGAGATCGAGATGGGTGAGCCGGCGGACGTTCACCGTGCGCGACCACACCCGCAGACCGGCGGGCACGTAGCTCAGCGGCTCGCGCCGGCTGAGCCGGCCGGCCTCGCCCCGGCCGGGCGAGGCGGTGACGTGCAGCCCGCCCTCCCCCACCTGATCGAGGACCACCACCAGCCGCGGGGCTTCGGAGACATACTCGCCCTGGCCGTTCTGGTCGCAGGCGACGTTCCAGATGTCGGCGATCATCCCGTTCCAAGCGCGCCACTGAAGGTCCCCGAGGATGGTGAACCCTTCCGTGCTGCTTTGCATTCTGGGATGGAACGGCATGGATCGGCCTCCCAGCCAGCGGATTGAACAGACCCCCGGAATCCTCCCCCGAGCCGCCAGACCTATAGGGCAATATGCAATTGCGAACAAGTCGCATTCTTACTTGCTGCCATGCCTGCGGGCGAAGTGTGGTGGGGGTGGACGGCTGGGTAATGTGTAGATTGACCGGCAGGAGGCGCCGAGGCGTGGGTCAGGGCGTCAAAACGCAAGATTATGGGTGGGCTCTGGGGTCCGGTGATGGCGCTTTGCAGACAGCCGGCACCCTCCCCTGTCGCCTCCTGCCACCCAATTCACGCTTGTCAAATCAGGCCGCGCCCGCCGCCTCCCGACAAGCCGCAAGCACCACCCCGCGCAGCCAGCGGTGGGCCGGGTCGGCGTCCTGCCGGGGATGCCACATCTGCGTCACCACGACCTCATCCAAAGAGATGGGAAGCGGCAGGGTGCGGACCCCGGCCACGCCCGCGGCGAGCTGACGCTCGGACACCAGGGCGGTCAGGTCGGAGTCGCGGACGATCGCCAGGGCCGCCGGGAAACTCGGCACCACCGCCACCACCTTGCGGGCGAGGCCGAGGGCGGCCAGCGCCTCGTCCATCCGATCCCGCACCAGCCCGCGCCGCGAGGTCAGCACATGGCCGCAGGCGGCGTACTGTTCCGGCGTCACCGTCTCCAGCCGGGTCAGCGGATGGCCCTCCCGCACGGCGGCGACCAGCCGGTCGCGCAGCAGGCTCTGCACCTTCAGCTCCGGCGTGGTTTCCGAATGCACCCCGATGTCGAGGTCGATCAGACCGTCGCGCAACGCCTGCGCGTCGCGGTTCCCCCGCGGCGCGAAGCGCAAAAGGACGCCGGGGGCTTCGGCGGCAACGCGGCCGACCAGCCGGGCGGCGTAGACCTCGATGAAGCTCTCGCTGGCGCGCAGGGTGAAGCTGCGCTCCAGCCGGGCGATGTCGATGGCCTCCGCCGGACGCAGCACCGCGCGGACCTCCTCGGCGAGGGCGGGCACCCGCTCCCGCAACTGGATGGCCCGCGGCGTCGGGACGAGGCCGCGCCCGGCCCGGACGAGCAGCGGGTCCCCGGTGACCTCGCGCAGCCGCGCCAGGGTGCGGCTCATCGCGGAGTCGCTGAGGCCGAGCCGTCGCGCCGCCTTGACGACGCTGCCCTCCGACAGCAATGCGTCGAGCGCGATGAGCAGGTTGAGATCGGGATCGGCCATGGAGCGCGAGGTTAACACATGGCGTTCCATGCAGGAATAACCTGCACAGGCGGCGTCTTCCGCCATGCCAAGGGGAGAGCGACATTGATCCAACCCCTGTTGGAGACGCCGATGCCCCGTTCCACCATCGCCCGAACGCCCGAAACCATGCACCCGAAAGGCCCGCATCCGGACGGGCTGCCCATGCCCCGCCGCGCCGTGGCCGGCGCGTCCGTCATCGCCGCGATCGTGCTCGTCGTGCTCGACGGCGCCATCGCCAACATCGCCCTGCCAACCGTCGCCGGCACCCTCGGGGTTCCGCCCGCCGACACCGTCTGGATCATCACCGCCTACCAGCTGGCGCTGGTGATCGCGCTCCTGCCCGTCGGCGCCCTCGGCGAGAGCCTTGGGCACCGCCGGGTGTTCACCGGCGGGGTGCTGCTGTTCACCGCGGCCTCCGCCGGCTGCGCCCTGGCGCCGACGCTGCCCTGGCTGATCGCCGCGCGCTTCGTGCAGGGGCTGGGCGGCGCGGCGGTGATGGCGCTGGGCGTCGCGCTGCTGCGCTTCGTCTATCCGCAGCGGTTGCTCGGCGCCGCTATCGGCTGGAACGCGCTGGCCATCGCGCTGGCCTCGGCGGCGGGACCGACGATCGGGTCGGGCATCCTCGCCGTCGCCCCCTGGCCCGTCCTGTTCGCGGTCAACATCCCGGTCGGCCTCGTGGTTCTGGCGACCGCCCGCGCGCTGCCCGCCGTCGCGGGAACCAAGCGCCGCCTCGATCCCGCCAGCGTCGCCCTCAACGCCGGCTTTTTCGCCGCCCTGGTGATGGGGGCCGAGACCGTCGCGGCGCAGCCCCTGCGCGGCGGCGCGCTGCTGCTGGCCGCGGCGCTCTGCCTCGCCGGATTGGTCCGGCGCGAAAAGGACCGCGAGGCGCCGCTGGTGCCGTTCGATCTGCTGCGGGTGCGCTCCTTCCGCCTGTCGGTCGTCGCCTCCGTCCTCTGCTTCACCGGCCAGATGGCCGCCGCCGTGGCCCTGCCCTTCTACCTGCAGCACGGGCTCGGCCAGGACATCGTCACGGCAGGGCTGTTCCTGGTGCCGTGGCCGCTGGCGACCGCCGTTGCCGCACCCATCGCGGGCCGGCTGTCCGACCGCGTGGGCACGGGCTGGCTGTGCGCGCTGGGCGGCCTGCTCCTCGCAGCCGGTCTCGCCCTGGCGGCGGTCTGGCCGCTCGGGCAGGACGCGCGGCCGCTGCTGGCCTTCATGGTGATGTGCGGTTTCGGCTTCGGGCTGTTCCAGACGCCCAACAACCGCAACATGCTGCTGACCGTGCCCAAGACGCGCAGCGGCGCCGCCGGAGGGATGCAGGGCACCGCGCGTCTGGTCGGGCAGACCGCCGGCGCGGTGCTCATGACCGTGCTGTTCTCGCTGCTGTCCGGCCCGGAAGCCGCGCCGCGCCTCGGCCTCGCCGTGGCCGCCGCCCTCACCCTGGCGGGCGGCCTGACCAGCCTGCTGCGCGTTCCCGCGAGCGGTGCGGCGGAGACCGTGGAGGCGTCGGCCCCCGGCCGGTAACCTTCCCTCCGGGGATCGTCAGCCGCGCCTTGCGGCCTCGATCGCGGCGACATCGATCTTCGTCATGCCCATCATCGCCGCGAAGGCGCGCCCGGCTTCGTCGCCGCCGGCCGCCAGCGCCTCGGTCAGCACGCGCGGCGTGATCTGCCAGGAGACGCCCCAGCGGTCCTTGCACCAGCCGCAGGCGCTTTCCTGCCCGCCGTTGCCGACGATGGCGTTCCAATAGCGGTCGGTCTCCTCCTGGTCGTCGGTGGCGATCTGGAACGAGAAGGCTTCGTTGTGTTTGAAGGTCGGCCCGCCGTTGAGGCCAAGGCAAGGAATGCCGGCGACCGTGAACTGCACCGTCAGCACGTCGCCCGCCTTGCCGGACGGGTAATCGCCGGGCGCGCGGTGAACGGCCCCCACCGCGCTGTCGGGAAAGACCGTGGCGTAGAAGCGGGCCGCGGCCTCCGCGTCCTTGTCGTACCAGAGGCAGATGGTGTTTTTGGCGGTCGTCATGGCGTGTCCCTTCCCTGTCGGTGCGTCGCCGGTTCGCGTGAGGATACGCCGCCGCCCTTGTTGACGGGAAGGTTGCAATCCCTTTCGCAGAGGTGGCGCATGAGCGACCCGAAGAAGCCGGACGACACCGCCGTCCATCCCCCGCGCAGCTACGATCCCGACAGCCGGAAACCGGCCAGCGACCGTGACGAGGCCGCGCCCGGCACGCCGGGAACCGGCGAGGACATCGACCCCAGGACCGGCGAGACCTTCACCGAGGGCATCGGCGGCGCCTGATCGCCCTTATCGCCCAGACATTATCGTCCGGCGGCTAAAGCCTGCATGGTCACGCGGGCGGCGCTGGCGATGTGCTCGTCGTAGAGCTGGCGCGTGCGCATCGTGTCGCGGGCGGTCATCGCCTCGAAGATCTCGCGGATTTCGCGGATCGTGTTGGGCAGCCGCCCCGGCTCGGCCAGCGACACCCCGCGCAGCAGCTGGATGCGGTTGTGCAGCGCCTTGAGGATCTGCGCCATCGTCGGGTTGCCGCAACCGGCGATCAGCGTGTCGTAGAACATGGTCTTCGCCGTGCGGATGCGCGACGGCACGCCTTCCGCCGCCGCCGCCTCGAAGGCCGCCATGGCGTCGGCGAGGATCGCCCACTGCTCCGGGTTGGCCTGGGCGATGAACTCCGCCGCCGCCAGGCTCTCCAGCGCCCCGCGCACCTGGTAGATCTGCCGGACATCCTCCGCCGTCAGGGTCACCACCTCCAGCCCGCGCTGGGGCACGTTGTGGACCAGCCCCTCCGCCTCCAACTGGCGCAGCGCCTCCCGCAGGATCGGACGGCTGACCTGCAACGTCTCGCACAGCTCGCGCTCGACCAGCCGGTCGCCGGGCGAATAGCGCCCGTCGGCGATGGCCGCGCGCAACAGGTCGATCACCTGCTGACGCAGGGGAGCGGCGACGCGGACAATATTTATCGGCAAATTTGACATAAAATTTCTCTTCTTGTCAGACAGTATGACGATCTGCTTGCGCCACACTACCACCTTCGATTAGCATACGTATCAACGACGGTCCAAGGCGGCGGCCCAGAGGGCCAAACGCCACACCCACCACACCATACCATCACCTCGCACACAGGAGGCAGGCGTGCAGCGGAGTGCACAAGCGAGCGCCGTTTCAAAAAGCGCCGGCGAGCCTGAGGCCGCGTCCGACCCCAACCGGCAGAGGCGCCGCGAGCGGCTGCTTCAAATCGGCACGCTGGTCCTGCTGCTCGCCGTCTGGGAATTCGCGGCGCGCGACGCCAACAAGCTGCTGGTCGCCGTGCCCAGCGACATCGCCGTGGCGACCTGGGAGCTGCTGCTGAACGGCGAGCTGCTCTCGGCGACGCTGGACAGCATGTCGACCTTCGTCCTGGGCTTCGTCATCGCCTCGGTCATCGGCATCGTGGTCGGCTTCGCGATGGGCACGAACCGCACGGTGGAGGTGATCCTCGATCCCTACATCAACGCGCTCTACGCCATGCCGCTGGTGGCGCTGATCCCCATCCTGATGCTGTGGGTGGGCATCGGCTTCCTGGCCAAGATCACGATCATCATCCTGTTCGCGGTCTTCCCGGTGATCATCAACACGGTCACCGGCGTGAAGAATGTGGACCGGCACTATCTGGACATCGGCAAGGCCTTCATGGCCTCGCGGTTCATGGTCTACCGCCAGATCATCGCACCCTACGCCCTGCCCTACGTGGCGAGCGGCCTGCGCATCGCGCTCGGCCGCGGCATCATCGCGATGATCGTGGCGGAGTTCCTGACCTCCATCTCCGGCCTCGGCGGCCTGATCATCAACTACACCAACGCGTTCGAGACGGCCAAGGCCTTCGCCCCGGTCCTGGTGGTGGCCCTGCTCGCCAACGCGCTGACGGTTCTCGTTCAAAAGGTCGAAGAGCGTTTCGGCCGCTGGCGCCGCCGCTGACCGGCCCGCCTCCCCCCGCACCACACGCGCCCCACACCACACCGGATTGAGGAAGGAAGAGGGATCATGAGCATGATGTCCCGTTCGCTGAAGGCCGCCCTGCTGGCGGGTGCCTTCTCCGTGGCGATGAGCACCGCCGCGCTCGCCGCCGACGCGCTGAAGATCGGCATGCCGGCCAAGATGTTCCTGAACCTCGTCGAGTTCGTCGCGCAGGACCAGGGCTTCTACGAGAAGAACGGCCTGACGGTGGAGCTGGTGCACATCGCCGACAGCTCCATCCCCGTGCGCTCCCTGATCGCCGGGGAGCTGGACATCAGCCAGGCCGGCATGTCGGAGACGCTGGCGGCGGCCGACAAGGGCGGTACGCTCAAGACCATCGGCGGCGTCCACACCGGCCTGCATTACGCCTTCTACGCCAACGCCGCGTCGGGCGTGAAGGACGTCACCGACCTGCCGGGCAAGAAGGTCGGCATCTCCTCCCCCGGCTCGCTGCCGCACGTCGTCATCACCGCCCTGATGCGTCAGGCCGGCATGAGCGAGGAGCAGATCAAGTCGGTCCAGTGGGTCTCGCTGAAGGGCTCCTCGGCCCGCATCAACGGCATCCTGACCGGCACCATCGACGCGACCGTCTCCAACTACGACCCGAAGGCCGCGCACGACAAGAACGCCAAGGTGCTGTTCGTCGTTTCCAAGAAGCTGCCCAACTACGTGATGACCCCCTGGGACGTGAACGACCAGACCATCGCCAAGAAGCGCGACGTGCTGAAGCGCTTCGTCAAGGCGGAGCTGGAGGCGACCCGCTGGATCTTCGACAACGAGAAGGGCGCGCTGGACGTCGCGAAGAAGCACTTCGACTACAACGACGAGCAGCTCGCCGAATTCTACGAGTTCTACAAGGTCGGCGGCATCTGGAACCCGAACGGCACCGTCACCGCCGATCAGGCCAAGTACATGCAGGAGCTGAACGTCGAAGGCGGCCTGCAGAAGGCCGTCCACCCGGCCGAGAAGGTGCTCGACACCAGCATCGTCCAGGAGGTGCTGGCGGAGATCGGCACCTACAAGCAGCCGTAATCCCGTCGGGGCCGGCGCCGCACCGCCGGCCCCCTCCCCCGCTTTGCCCCATTCCGCCCGCCGTCCCGCTTCAAGACCCGGTGCCGTCCCATGCCCAAGCTGTCCGTCCGCAACCTGACCAAGCGTTTCCCGGTGTCCGGAGGGCCGTCGATGACGGCGCTCGACGGCGTCGACCTGGACGTGGAGGAGGGTGAGTTCATCGCCTTCGTCGGGCCCAGCGGCTGCGGCAAGACCACGCTGCTGCGCATCATCCAGGGGCTGGAGACGGCGACCAGCGGCGAGATCCGCATCGACGGCAAGCCGGTCACCGGCCCCGGCCACGACCGCGGCTTCGTCTTCCAACAATATGGTCTGCTGCCCTGGCTGACCGCCGCCCAGAACATCGGCTTCGCGCTGGAGGCCAAGGGCATCCCCGCCGCCCGCCACGGCGAGACGACGGAGCGCGTGCTCGCCACCGTCGGGCTGAAGGGCTTCGGCGACCGTTTCCCGCACCAGCTGTCCGGCGGCATGCAGCAGCGCGTCGGCATCGCCCGCGCCCTGGCGATCGAGCCGGAGATCATGCTGCTGGACGAGCCGTTCGGCGCGCTCGACGCGCTGACCCGCGAGATTTTGCAGAACGAGATGCTCGGCCTGACCGAGCGCATGGGCAAGACGATCCTCTTCGTCACCCACAGCGTGGACGAGGCCGTCTGCCTCGCCGACCGGGTGGTGGTCATGTCGCCCCGCCCCGGCCGCATCCGCGAGATCGTGCCCATCGACATCCCGCGCCCGCGCGCCAGCCTGGGCGAGGCGCTGCGCGACACGCCGGAATACGTCGCCAAGCGGCACCAGCTGTGGACCCAGCTGATGGATCTGGTCTGAGCGCCCCCCTTCTCCGGAACCCAGGAGGTCCCATCGTGTCAGTCGTTCCTGACGATCACGAGTGGCAGTACAACCCCCGCCATTCCGTTCCCGACTTCGCGCGCCACGCCGAGCGCGCCGCCGCGCTGAGCCGGACCGTCCGCGAGCGCCACGCCGCGCGCTACGACGTCGCCTACGGCGACAGCCCGCTCTCGACGCTCGACGTGTTTCCGGCGGCCGCACCCGGCGCCCCGCTGCACGTCTTCCTGCACGGCGGCTACTGGCGCGGGCGGGACAAGGCCGACTACAGCTACGTCGCCGACGCGCTCGTGCCGCGCGGGGTGACGACCGTGGTCATGAACTACGACCTGTGCCCGGCGGCGACCCTGCCGGAGATCGCGCGGCGCACCCGCGAGGGGCTGCGCTGGATTCACCGCAACGCGGCGTCGCTGGGCGGCGATCCCGACCGCCTCACCGTGTCGGGCCATTCCGCCGGGGCGCATCTGATCGCCATGGCGCTGGCCGACGACGCCGGGGCGGACCGGCTGGAGGATGGCGCCATCAAGGCCGCCGTCCTGATCAGCGGCATCTACGAGCTGGCGCCGGTGCTGGGCATCACCGTCAACGAGACCATCGGGCTGCGCCCGGAGATGGTCGACGGGGTCAGCCCGATGCGCCACCCGCCGTCCACCGCCACGGCCCTGACGGTCGTCGTCGGTTCGGCGGAGACGCCCGCCTGGATCGCCCAGTCGCGCGACTTCGCCACGCTGTGCCGGGGCCGCGGCTCGCGCTGCTCCTATCACACGCTGGCCGGGGAGGATCACTTCTCGATCATGGCACGGATGGAAACACCGGACGACGCGCTGTCGCGTCTGGTGCTGGATGCGGCTGGAGCAAAAGAATGATCGTCATTGATGAAACCGCCGCCCGCCGTCTGGTGTCTCCCGCCGACGCGATCGAGGCCATGGACATGGCCTTCCGCGAAGTCTCCCGCGGGCAGGCGCGCAACTTCCCGGTGGTCCGCGAACGGTTGTTGCCGGGGCCGGACGTCTACGGCATCAAGGCCGGCGGCGACCTCGCCATCGGGCTGCTCGGACTGAAGATCGGCGGCTACTGGACGGGCAACCGCGCCCGCGGCCTGACCAACCACCAATCCACCACCGTGCTGACCGACCCGGAGACCGGCTGCCCGACGGCGCTGGTCAGCTCCAACCACCTGACCGGGCTGCGCACCGCCGCCGCCTGCGCCATCGGCATCCGCGAGCTGGCGCGGCCCGACGCGCGGGTGCTCGCCCTGATCGGCACCGGCGGGCAGGCGGCGCACCATCTGGAGGCGGCGCTGCTGGTGCGCGGCTTCGACCGCATCCTGGTGGCCAACCGCGACCGCGCGCGGGCCGAGGAGCTGGCGGCCTCCTTCGCCGGGCGGCTGCCCGTCGAGGTCGTGGACGCAGAGACCGCGGCGCGCAACGCCGACGTGCTCATCACTCTGACCACGGCGCGCGAACCGGTGGTCCAGGCCGGCTGGGTCCGCCCCGGCACGCACATCTGCGCCATGGGCGCCGACACCGCCGGCAAGCAGGAGCTGGACCCGGCGATCCTGCTCGGCGCCGCCGTCTGGGTGGACGACTGGGCGCAGGCCTCGGCACTCGGCGAATGCCAGCACGCGCTGGCGCACGGCCTGACCCGCGAGTCCATCCGCGGCACGCTGTGCGACGTGCTGGAGGGCAAGGCGCCCCGCCGCGCCGGCGCGGACGAGATCACCGTCTTCGATTCCACCGGCATGGGCATCCAGGACTTGGCGATCGCCGCCTGGGCCGTCCGCGCCGCACACACCGACGCCGGCGACGCCGGCTTACCCATCCACCGCATCGATTTAGCGCGCTGACCCGCAAGAGGGCGCGACCGAGGCCGACATGCAGTTGAAAAATGTGCGCATCGCCGGGAAGATTCTCGGCATCGTCGTGGTGCTGGGCGCCGTTTCGGTGTCCACCGCCTTGGTCAGCGGCTACGGCCTCGCCACGCTCGGCGGGGAGTTGAACCGGGTCGAGGGGGCGGGCCGCGAGGCGACGCAGGGCGCCCGGCTGAACCGCTATCTGGTCGAGCTGAGCCGCGCCGAGTACCAGATGGGCGCCAACCCGGCCAGCGTCGCCACCATCGAGGCCGTCGTCGCCGACCGCAAGGCCGAGGTCCGCGCCCATCTGGAGCACGCCCGCGACGCCGCCGACGCTCAGCAACGCCCCTTGCTGGACGGCATCGAGACGCAGTACGCCGCCTATGTCAGCAGCCTGGACGCCACGGTGGCGGCGGCGAAGAAGCACGCCGACATGGGCATCACCTACGCCCGGCGCGAGGTGCTGAACAACGTGTCCGGCAGCCAGGAGCAGGTGGAGGCGCTGATCCGCGCCGTTCAGGACTACAACGGCCTCACCGTCGCCAAGACGGCGCGGATCTCCGAGGAGGCGGAAGCGCTGGCCGACCGGACCACGTGGCTGATCGCCGCGGTCGCCCTGCTGGGCATTCTCGCCAGCGGGCTGATCGGGCGCTGGCTGTCGGCGCGCGGCATCGTCGGCCCCATCGTGGAGGCGGTGTCCTGCCTGCGCCGCCTGTCGGGCGGCGACCTGACGGTGGTCATCAGCGGCGCCGACCGCCGCGACGAGGTCGGCGACATTGCGCGGGCGCTCGCCGTCTTCAAGGACAACGCGCTCGACCGCCAGCGCATCCAGGCGGAGCAGGAGGCCGAGGCCCGGCACAAGCTCAACCGCGCCGAGGCGGTCGGCGCGACGATCCTGCGCTTCGACCGCGAGGTCGGCGAGGCCCTGCACGTCATGAAGGACGCCGCCGCCGCGCTGGAGGCCACCGCCAACTCCCTGTCCGCCGGGGCGGAGCAGGCGTCGGAGCGGATGACCGTCGTCGGCGCGGCCGCCGAACAGACCGCCGCCAACGTCCAGACGGTCGCCGCCGCGACGGAGGAGATGACCTCCACCGTTCAGGAGGTGTCGCGCCAGATGAACGAGGCGCGCGGCTTCGCCGACGAGGCGACGCGGCAGGCCCAGCAAGCCCAGGAGCGGGTCGGCGCCCTGACCGAGTCCGGCCAGCGCATCAACGAGGTGATCGACCTCATTCAGGGCATCGCCAGCCAGACCAACCTGCTGGCGCTGAACGCCACCATCGAGGCCGCCCGTGCCGGGGAGGCCGGCAAGGGCTTCGCCGTGGTGGCGAGCGAGGTCAAGCAGCTCGCCAACCAGACGGCGCAGGCGACCGACGAGATCCGCGGTCAGGTCGGCGCCATGCAGGAGACCATCGGCGGCGCTGTGTCGGCCATCCAGACGATCGCCACGGTCATCTACCGCCTGAACGAGATGGCGACCGCCGTCGCCGCCGCCGTCGAGCAGCAGGGTGCGGCCACCGCCGAGATCGGCCGCAACGCCGTTCAGGCGGCGCAGGGCACGGCGGAGGTGACCGGGACCATCGGCACGCTGCGCGTCGCCTCCGAATCGACCGCCGCCGGATCGGTGCAGGTCCTGCAATCCGCCCGCGAGGTGGCCGGCCGCGCCGTGGCCCTCAAGGGCAGCGTCGACGCCTTCATCGCCGAGGTGAAGACGGCCTGAACCTTACGCAATCCATCCTCCATAGCCGATCGGTCAGATCAATGGGTTGAGCGGCGCGCCGGCAACCGCCAGAATGCGGCGGGCGAGACGACCGGCGGCCTCCGCCGGTTTCCCTCCTGTGGGATTTACCGCGGGACCGGTTGGGAGAGGATCACGATGACGGTTGACGGCGCGGCTCGGACCCTGAGCTTTGGATCACTCTATCGCCATGGGATGGCCCGGGTCGCCGCCTGCACGACGCCCTGCACGATCGCCGACCCCATGGCGAACGCCGCCGCGGTGCTGGACAGCGTGCGGGAGTGCGACGAACAGGCGGTCGCCGTCGCGCTGTTCCCCGAGCTGGCGCTGTCCGGCTACGCCATCGACGATCTGTTCCTTCAGGACTGCCTGCTCGACGCCGTGGAGAAGGCCGTCGCCCATCTGGTGGAGCGGTCGCGCGACCTGATGCCGCTGATCCTCGTCGGCGCGCCGCTGCGCCACGCGGGCCGCGTCTACAACACGGCGGTCGCCGTGCATCGCGGCCGGCTGCTGGGCGTGGTGCCGAAGGTCCATCTTCCCAATTACCGGGAATTCTACGAGCGCCGCCATTTCGCGTCCGGTGTGGGCACCGAGGGCGGGACGATCCGCATCGGCGCCTACGACGCCCCCTTCGGCCCCGACCTGCTGTTCCAGGCGGACGACCTGGAAGGTTTGGTGGTCCACGCCGAGGTCTGCGAGGATCTCTGGGTCGCCGTCCCGCCCAGCTCCGGGGCGGCGCTGGCCGGGGCGACGGTGCTGGCGAACCTGTCGGCCAGCAACATCACCATCGGCAAGGCAGAAACCCGCCGCCTGCTCTGCAAGTCGCAATCGGCGCGCTGCATCGCCGCCTATCTCTATTCCTCCGCCGGGGCCGGGGAATCGACCACCGATCTGGCCTGGGACGGGCAGGCGTCGATCTTCGAGAACGGCGAGACGCTGGTCGAGACCGAACGCTTCCCCAAGGGCGCCCAGATGGCCGTCGCCGACGTCGACCTCGACGTGCTGCGCCAGGAACGGCTGCGCATGGGCACCTTCGACGACAACCGCCGCCTGCACGGAACGGCTTTCCGCCGGGTTGCCTTCCGCGTCGATCCGCCCGACGGGGACCTGGGGCTGCGCCGCAACGTCCCCCGCTTCCCCTTCGTTCCGGCAGCGCAGGAGCGGCTGGAACTCGACTGCTACGAGGCCTACAACATCCAGGTCGCCGGGCTGGTCCAGCGGTTGCGGGCCACGGGCATGCCGCGCATCGTGATCGGCGTGTCGGGCGGGCTGGATTCCACCCACGCCCTGATCGTCGCCGCCCGCGCCATGGACCTGCTCGACCGACCGCGCACCGACATCCTGGCCTTCACGATGCCGGGCTTCGGCACCAGCGACAAGACCAAGGGCAACGCGCTCCGCCTGATGAGCGCGCTGGGGGTGTCGCACCACGAACTCGACATCCGCCCCGCCGCCAACCAGATGCTCAAGGACATGGACCACCCCTTCGCCCGTGGCGAGGCGGTGTACGACGTGACCTTCGAGAACGTCCAGGCGGGTCTGCGCACCGACTACCTGTTCCGCCTCGCCAACCAGCGGGGCGGCATCGTGCTGGGGACCGGCGACCTGTCCGAGCTGTCGCTGGGCTGGTGCACCTACGGCGTCGGCGACCAGATGGCCCATTACAACGTCAATTCGGGCGTCCCGAAGTCGCTGATCCAGCATCTGATCCGCTGGGTCATCGGCTCCCGCCAGTTCCAGGACGAGGTTCTGCACACGCTGGGCGACATCCTGGCGACCGAGATTTCGCCCGAGCTGGTCCCCGCCGGCAGCGACCGCGCCCTGCAGAGTTCGGAGGCTGTCGTCGGCCCCTACGAGCTTCAGGATTTCCATCTGTTCCACACGTTGCGCTACGGGCTGCGCCCGTCGAAGATCGCCTTCCTCGCCCTGCACGCCTGGTCCGATCCGGCGCGCGGCGACTGGCCGGCGGGCTATCCGGTGGAGAAGCGCAGCGCCTACACGCTGGCCGAAATCCATTCCTGGCTGCGCGTCTTCATCCAGCGCTTCTTCGGCTTCAGCCAGTTCAAGCGCTCAGCCATGCCCAACGGACCGAAGGTGACGGCGGGCGGCTCCCTGTCGCCGCGCGGCGACTGGCGCGCGCCGTCCGACGGCAACGCCCGCATCTGGCTGGAGGAACTGGAGCGCGAGGTGCCCAAGGAGTAACCGCTACCCCGCCGAGCCGGTCCGTTCGTTCATCACCAGCCGCCCGGCCGGCCAGGAGCGGACCAGCCCGGCGGCGCGCAGCTCCGGCAAGGCGCGGGCCACCGCGTCGTGCGACAGGCCGGTCGCCTCGACCAGCGCCGGCCCGGATTTCGCACCACCCTCCAGGGCGTGCAGCACCGCCGCGGTCGGTGTTCCGGCCTGGGCGAGCACCACCTCGCTGCGGGCGGGCCGATTTGCCCGGCCGGCGGCGACCATGGAGGCGATGGCACGGAGCTGCCCAAGCCGGTGCATCGCCTCGGGGCCGCGGTCCTCGCGCAATGTCAGTGCCGTGTGGCAGCGGGCAACCTCCCGCGCCAGGGCGGCGAGGTCGGCGGCGCGATCCTGCACGAGGCAAAGAGCCGCCTCTTCCGCAAAGGTATCGATATCCGCGTCGGCCTCGTCCCAGCGGCCGGCCGCGACGGCGTCCCGGATATCGTCGGCCAGAGCCCGATACGCCTCCCCACTCATGGACAGCCCTCCGTGTTCAGCTCCGGCCAACGTTGTGGCTCCCAGCGCGCCGCGACGCAGCCGGGCTCCGGCGCGTCGATGGGAAGCGACAGCCGCCGGATGCGCGAACTCTGCGCCGGGTCGACGCGCGGCTGGAAGAACAGCGCGACCCCGCAGTCGGTGATGCGCTTGTCATCCTCCCCATCGGCGTCGCAGACACGGTTGAAGCGGTGCGAGAAGGACATGCTGTTCGCCACCACCACACGGCACGACCCGGCGCGGGAGGATTCGTCGCCGGCCTGGGCCTGCCACCGCTCCTCCGTCAGGCCGGCGTCCATCACCGGGGTGACGATCCAGTCCAACAGCTTGGCCCGGCACAGCCACGCCGCCGGCTGCTCGCGCCCGAGATCCTCGCAGATCATCACCGCAAGCCGGCCCATGTTGGGCAGCTCGACGATGGTGACGCCGTCCCCCGGCGCGATGAACTCCTTCGCCGCGTCGAGCAGCCGTCCATCCGGGCCGCGCACGTCGTAGGAGCGGCACTGGTCGGCATCGAGGTCCCAGCAGTGCAGCTTGGTCTGGCGGAAAATCTCGGCTCCCGTCCGGTCGAGCAGGACCGCCGTGCTGCGCGGCTTGCCGCCCTCCTTCCGATCCTGCCGGACGCCGACGAGAACGTAGCGAAGCGGGCCGTCCACGGCGTGACGCCGCACCGCCGCCTTGATGGCGTCGAGCGTGGCAGGATCGGCGGTCACCTCGGGAAAGACGACGATGGTCGCGCCTTCGGCGGCCAACGCGTCGATGGCCGCCGCCGCGCGGGCGCCGAGATCGCCGGGAACGGCGGCGTACCAGTCCGCGCCATCCTTGAAAAAGGTCCGCAGGGCGAGGTCGTCCTCGGCGAGGGCGAGCGGGACGACGCCGACGACCGGCGCCCAGTCGGGATCGCTGGGGCACTGGTCGGCGACCTCGGCGATTCGATGGAAGGCCAGCGAGACGGGCCGCTCGCCGTCCTCCCCATGGGGGCACTCCGCCGCGAGGGTCGGCGGCAGCAGAAGCAGGGTGTGGAACAGGTCGGCCGCGTCGAAGGACTCGCGCAGGGGCGTGACCTCCCGGACGTTCACCGAGCGGTCGAACAGGCCGGGCCGCAGGATGAGCTGACCCTCTGCGGCGTCGCCGTTGAGACGCCCGTGCCGCTTGTACCATTGCCGTGCCCGCAGATGACCATTGGACAGCGCGCGTCGCGCCAGGAAGCGCGAGGCCAGCGGCGCGAACCACAGGTCGATGGCCTGGGCCGCCAGCACACGCCGTTCCGCCTGTGTCTTCTCATCGGGCGAGCCGACCCAAGCCCTGAGCGCATCGGCGCCGTCGTCAGCATCCAACAACTCTGCCAGACGACGCAGCACACTGCCCGCATCGTCCGGCGCGAATTCCAGGCGCTGTGCGGCGCGTTCGGTCTCTTTCGGGTCTCGATCCAGTTGGTGCCGCAGCGCAACGAACAGATCAGCCAGATGCATGCCTTCAACCACGCGAAGCGACGGACAGGGGCAGGATGCCCATCCTGATGAACAGCACCACGGCGGCTTGGTTTCGCGGTTACATTGCCGAGCGGCGGCGGCTCCTGCCCCCGGGGCGCCGCGCCGCGGCATCCCTTTTGACGAGGAGCGAAGAGGGGTTAGCCGCTTCCCCGCTTAGCGATGCATTAACCATGACCGCCCGACCATGCCCTCTGACAGCGTGCCTCGACGAGGCGAACCAGGGGAGCGTGGCTCATGACGGGACGGGTGCTTGGCGGAGTGTTGGCCGCTTGGGTGTTGTGGAGCGGTGCCGCCGCCGCGTCGGCGCTGTGCCCGGTCCCGCCCGGTGCCGATACAACCGCCGCCGGACTGATGCACAGCCGGGCCGCCCTGGCCGCCGGGCACCCGCTGACGGTCGTCGCGATGGGGTCGTCAAGCACGGAAGGCGTCGGGGCCACCACCATCACCGCCACCTACCCCGCCCAGCTCGACGCCATTCTGGAGCAGCGTCACGCCACCTCGGCCATCCAGGTCCTGAACAAGGGCATCGGCGGCGAGACGGCGGGGGCCAACCTCGTCCGCTTCGACAAGGACGTGCTGGCCGCCAAGCCGGACCTCGTAATCTGGCAGGTCGGGACCAACGACAGTTTCCAGAAGGTGCCGCTCGACGCCTTCGCCGCCACCGTTCGCGACGGCATCGCCCGGATCCGCAAGACCGGCGCCGACGTCATCCTGATGAACCCGCAGTCCTTCCCCGGCGAGGCCAAGGTCGAGTCCTATCCCGCCTACGCGTCGACCGTGGTGGCGCTCGGCCGCGAACTCGACGTGCCGGTGCTCGACCGCTACCGCATCATGGCGTGGTGGCTGGAGAGCCGGCACTTCGCCGCCGATCAGGTGCTGAGCACCGACGGCCTGCACCTGAAGGACCTCAGCTACCGCTGCCTGGCGGAGTTCGTCGCCGACATGATCGACACCCCGCGGGTGGTGAGCGAGAAGACCGCGGCGCGCTGAGCCCGCATCATCCATTCCCAGGAAGGGGCGCCGGTGGTCATGCCATCGGCACCCTTTTACTATCAGACGACCAGTTGCGCGCCCAGGAACTGCCGGAGTTCCGGGGTGCGGGGGTTGCCGAACACCTCCTCGGGCGGGCCGATCTCGTGCACGCGGCCCTGGTGCATGAAGACGACGCGGTCGCAGACCTCGCGGGCGAAGCGCATCTCGTGGGTCACCATCATCAGCGTCATGCCGTCGGCGGCCAGCTCCTTCACCACCGCCAGCACCTCGTTCACCAGCTCAGGGTCCAGCGCCGAGGTGATCTCGTCGCACAGCAGGGCCATCGGCTGCATCGACAGCGCCCGCGCGATGGCGACGCGCTGCTGCTGCCCGCCGGAGAGCTGATCGGGGTAGGCGTCGAACTTGTGGCCCAAGCCCACCCGCTCCAGCATGCGGCGGGCCATCGCCTCCGCCTCGCGCGCCGGGGTCTTCTTGACGACCATCTGCGACAGCATGACGTTGCGCCCCGCCGACAGGTGCGGGAACAGGTTGAACTGCTGGAAGATCATGCCGACCTTCAGCCGCAGCGCCTTCAGGTGCAGGTCATCGTTGATGAGCTGGGCGCCGGCCACCATGATCGAGCCGTCGTCGATCATCTCCAGCCCGTTGACGCAGCGCAGAAGCGTGCTCTTGCCCGATCCGCTCTTGCCGATGATGGCAACGACCTCGCCGCGCTCGACGTCCAGATTGATCCCCTTCAGGACTTCGACGTCGCCGAAGCGCTTCTTCACCTCAGTGATTGCGATGAGCGACATTGAGCTTCCTTTCCAGAATCTGGCTGCTCTTGGACAGGGGCCAGCACAGCGCGAAGTAGATCAGGGCGACCAGCCCGTAGACGGTGAAGGGTTCGAAGGTCGCGTTGGTGACGACCGTGCCGGCCTTGGACAGCTCGACGAAGCCGATGATCGAGGTCAGCGCCGTGCCCTTCACCACCTGCACCGAGAAGCCGACGGTCGGCGGGACGGCGACGCGCACCGCCTGGGGCAGGATCACGTAGCGCATCTGCTGGACGTAGCCCATGCCGAGGCTGGCCGACGCCTCCCACTGGCCGCGGGCGACCGATTCCACGCAACCGCGCCAGATCTCCACCAGGAAGGCCGCCGTCCACAGGATCAGCGCCAGCCCGGCGGCCAGCCAGGCCGGGACGTCGATGCCGAACAGGCCGAGCCCGAAGAAGGCGAGGAAGAGCTGCATCAGCAGCGGCGTGCCCTGGAACAGCTCGACATAGCCCTGGACGAACATCCGTCCGGCCTGCGCCTTGCCGATCCGCAGATAGAGCAGCGCCATCCCCAGCAGCCCGCCGCCGATGAAGGAGACCAGCGAGAGGACCACCGTCCAGCGCGCCGCCAGCAGCAGGTTGCGCAGGATGTCCCACAGGGTGAAGGTCATCATCGCGCGGCCCTCCGCGGGAACAGCAGCATCCCGACGCCGCGCAGCGCCTGCCGCAGCGCCAGAGCCAGCAGCAGATAGAGGCCGGTGGTCAGGAAATAGCTTTCGAAGGCGCGGAAGGTCCGCGACTGGATGAAGTTGGCGGCGAAGGTGATGTCCTCCGCCGCGATCTGCGACACCACCGCCGAGCCGAGCATGACGATGACGATCTGCGACGACAGCGCCGGCCAGATCCGTTGCAGCGCCGGGATCAGCACGACGTGGCGGAAGGTTTCGAACCGCGTCATGGCGAGGCTGGCCCCGGCCTCGAACTGGCCGCGCGGGGTGGCCTCGATGCCGGCGCGGATGATCTCGCCGCTGTAGGCGCCGAGGTTGATGACCATCGCCAGCACCGCCGCCTGGAACTCGGTCATCTGCACGCCGAGCGACGGCAGGCCGAAGAAGATGAAGAAGAGCTGGATCAGGAAGGGCGTGTTGCGGATCAGCTCGATATAGGCGACGACCGGCGGGCGCAGCCAGCGCGGCCCGAGCGACCGCGTCCAGGCGCAGGCGATGCCCAACGCCACCCCGAACAGGGTGCCGATCAGGGTCAGTTCGACCGTCGTCACCAGCCCCTTCAGGATGACGGGCCAGTATTCGGCGATCCACGAATAATCGAAGCGGTAGGTCATGCGGCCCTCCGGTCAGCCCTCCACACGCCGGGCCGCCGTGGGGGCCGAAGCCACCCGCGGCGCCCCGGCCCTGCTATCGTCAGAGGTCCTTCGGCAGGTCGGCGGACAGCCACTTCTGCGCGATGGCGTTCAGCGAGCCGTCGGCCTTGGCCGCCGCCAGGATGCCGTTCAGCTTCTCCAGCAGGGCCGGCTGCTCCTTGCTCAGGCCGATGTAGCAGGGGGAGTTCTTGATGAGGAACTTCAGCTCCGGCCGCTTCGGCGGGTTGCGGGCGAGGATCGCCGCCGCCACGACGTTGCCGGTCGCCACCACCTCGACCTGACCGGACAGGAAGGCGGAGATGGTGCCGTTGTTGTCCTCGTAGCGCTTGATGACCGCGTCGGCCGGGGCGATCTTGGTCAGTTCCAGATCCTCGATGGCGCCGCGGGTCACGCCGACGGTCTTGCCGGCCAGATCCTCCGGCTTCGCGGCGGTGACGCCGGCCGGGGCGAAGACGCCGTTGAAGAAGGGCGCGTAGGCGTCGGTGAAGTCGATGACCTTCTCGCGCTCCGCGTTCTTGCCGAGGCTGGAGATGACCAGATCGACCTTGTTGGTCTGCAGGAAGGGGATGCGGTTGGCGCTGGTCACCGGCACCAGCTCCACCTTCACGCCCATCTTGGCGCCGATCAGCTTCGCCACGTCGATGTCGTAGCCGAGCGGGGTCATGTCCGGGCCGACCGAGCCGAAGGGCGGGAAGTCCTGCGGGACGGCGACGCGCAGCGTGCCGCGTTTGGTGATGTCCTGAAGGGCGTCGGCCCGCGCGGCAGGGGCCTGGGCGATGGAAAGGCCGGCGACGGCGGCGACGGCCAGGGCGAGCAGGGTCCTGCGCTTCATGTCTCTAACTCCTCCGGTTCTGGATGGAATGGGTTGCTTGAAAGGGGTCAGGCGGGGGCGCCGGGCGAGAGGATCTCGCGCAGGCCGGCCAGGGGATCGGGGGCGGCGGCGAGGTCGAGGCCGTCCTCGACGCGCCGGATGTGCTCGTCCATCAGCCGCGCCGCCCCGGCGAAATCGCCGTCGGCCAGCAGCGTCACGATGCCGGCGTGATCGTCGCTGGACGCCGCGGCGTCCTGGTCGGACTGGTAGAGCATCGAGACCAGCGTCGTGCGCGCGGTCAGGTCGCGCAGGATGTCGGTCAGGAAGGCGTTGCCGAAGGCGTGGGCAAGGTGGATGTGGAAGTCGCCGAGCAGGCAGGTGCGCGACCCGACATGGCCGGTGTGCAGCGCCTCGCGCTCCTCCTCGACATGGGCGCGCAGGTGGGCGACGGCGTCGCCGGGCAGCGTGTGCAGATCGCGCAGCATCCCGGTCTCGATCACCCGCCGCGCCTGGAAGGCGGCCCGCGCCTCCGTCGCCGAGGGCTCGACGACGAACCAGCCGCGCCGGGCGCTGACATGGACGATGCCGCGCGTCTCCAGCCGCATCATCGCCTCGCGCACGCGGGTGCGGGACACACCGTAGACCTCGGCCAGCTTCGCCTCCCCCAGCCGGGTGCCGGGCCGCAGCCGGCCGCCCAGGATGGCGGAGATCACGCTGTCTTCGATGCTGTCGGGAAGCTGGGTCATCAGGCTGCCGCACCAATCTTGTATACAAGACTGTTGAGCAAGCGGCGTGCCAACCGGAAAGGCGCGGAAACGCTGGGGTCCGCCTCTTGTTTCGATCAAAAATTGGGCATCGAGACGACCTGATTAAGCCTTATGCACTTTTCTGCAGCACCGCTTCGTTGCGCTTGCTCCGAATGGCGAGAGACGACGGCGGAAAAGGCGGAACCAACGCCTGCCGGTGCCAGTTGGGTTGAGGGACTCTCCCGCTTTGTAAAGAGGACCGTTCCCATGGCTCGTGCAGCCACCCATTCCCTTGCCATCGTCACCGGCGCGTCCACCGGCATCGGCCTCGAACTCGCCAGGCAATGCGCCCGGAATGGCTTCGACCTCCTGATCGCCGCCGACGACCCGGCCATCGAGGAGGCCGCCAGGGAACTGCGCACGCTCGGCGTCACGGTGGAGACGCTGCAGGCGGACCTCGCCACCCTCGACGGCGTCGACAAACTCCTCGCAGCGGTGAAGGGCCGGCCGGTCGATGCCCTGCTCGCCAACGCCGGCCACGGGCTGGGCCACGGCTTCCTCGACCAGGACTTCCAGGAGGCCCGCCACGTCATCGACACCAACATCACCGGCACGCTGTACCTGATCCAGAAGGTCGGGCGCGGCATGCGCGACCGCAAGCAGGGCCGCATCCTGATCACCGGCTCGATCGCCGGCTTCATGCCCGGCACCTATCAGGCGGTCTACAACGGCACCAAGGCCTTCATCGACTCCTTCTCCTTCGCGCTGCGCCACGAGATCAAGGACTCCGGGGTGACGGTCACCTGCCTGATGCCGGGCGCCACCGACACCGAGTTCTTCGAGCGCGCCGGCATGGAGGACACCAAGATCGGCCAGGGCAAGAAGGACGACCCGGCGATGGTCGCCAAGGTTGGCTTCGACGCGATGATGCGCGGCGACGGCGACGTGGTGGCCGGCTGGAAGAACAAGCTGCAAACCGCCATGGCCGCCGTGACGCCCTCCGGCGTGCTGGCCGAGCAGCACCGCAAGCAGGCCGAGCCCGGTTCCGGCCACCACTGATCGATACCCGCCCGGCCCCCTTCCACCACCCCCACGGAGGAGCTTCCCATGAAAGCCCTGGTCTGGCACGGCACCGCTGACATCCGTTACGACACCGTCCCCGACCCGGAGATCGAGCAGCCCCGCGACGCCATCGTCAAGGTCACGTCCTGCGCCATCTGCGGTTCGGATCTGCATCTCTACGACCACTTCATGCCCGGCATGGAGAAGGGCGACATCATGGGCCACGAGTTCATGGGCGAGGTCGTCGATGTCGGGGCCGAGGCCAAGAGCGCCCTGAAGGTCGGCGACCGCGTCGTCGTTCCCTTCACCATCTGGTGCGGCGAGTGCGACCAGTGCCGCCGCGGCAATTATTCGGTCTGCGAGCGCTCCAACCGCAACAAGGCGATGGCCGACAAGCTGTTCGGCCACGCCACCGCCGGGCTGTTCGGCTACACCCACCTGACCGGAGGCTATGCGGGCGGGCAGGCGGAATATGTGCGCGTCCCCTTCGCCGACCGCACCCATGTGAAGATCCCGGACGGGCTGAGCGACGAGCAGGTGCTGTTCCTCGGCGACATCTTCCCCACCGGCTGGCAGGCGGCGGCGCAGTGCGACATCCAGCCGACCGACACGGTGGCGATCTGGGGCTGCGGCCCGGTCGGGCAGATGACGATCCGCAGCGCCATCCTGTTGGGCGCCAAGCAGGTCATCGCCATCGACCGCGTGCCCGAACGCCTGTCCATGGCCAAGGCCGGCGGCGCCATCACGATCAATTTCGAGGAGGAAAGCGTCGTCGAACGGCTGAACGAGCTGACCGGCGGCAAGGGTCCGGAGAAGTGCATCGACGCCGTCGGCATGGAGGCGCACGCCACCGCCACGCTCGATTCCATCTACGACCGCGCCAAGCAGGCGCTGATGCTGGAATCCGACCGCGCGCATGTGCTGCGCGAGATGATGTATGTCTGCCGCCCGGCGGGCACGCTGTCGATTCCCGGCGTCTATGGCGGGCTGATCGACAAGGTCCCCTTCGGCATGTCGATGAACAAGGGCCTGACCTGGCGCATGGGCCAGACCCACGTCAACCGCTGGACCGACGACCTGCTGCGCCGCATCCAGGAGGGCCAGATCGACCCGTCCTTCGTCATCACCCACACTGTGGGTCTGGCCGACGGGCCGGGCATGTACCAGACCTTCCGGGACAAGCAGGACGGCTGCATCAAGGTCGTGCTCAAGCCGTAACAGGGAGGCGCACCATGGCGTATTACCGCAGGAATTCGTCGGCGGACCGGATGGCCCGTGGTTTGGGCTGGTTCAGCATCGGGCTGGGTGTCGCCGAACTGGTGGCCGCCCGCCGCCTTGCCCGCTGGATGGGGATGGAGGAGCAGGCCGGTCTGATCCGGGCCTACGGCGCGCGCGAGGTGGCGACCGGCGTCGGGCTGCTTGCGATGGGCGACGCCCGCCCCTGGATGTGGGGGCGGGTCGCCGGGGACGCGCTGGACCTCGCCACGCTGGCGTCGGCGCATCACGATGGCAACCCGCGCCGGGAGAATGTCGCCACGGCGCTGGGCGCGGTCGCGGCGGTGACGGCGCTCGACGTGCTGTGCACGGCGATGCTGCACCGGGAGGAGGCGACGGCCTGGACGCCGCCCCCTGACTACAGTGACCGCACCGGCCTGCCGCGCCCGCCCGCCGCCATGCGCGGCGCGGCCAAGGACGCCCCGATCCCCGCCGACATGCGGACCCCGGCCATCCTGCGCTTCGAACCCGCAGGGGCGAATTAGCATGAATACCCCTCTCCCCTCTGGGGAGAGGGTGGCCCGAAGGGCCGGTGAGGGGGTTGCGCTTTTGCCGGACGTAGCGCCACGCGCACCCCCCTCACCCTAAACCCTCTCCCCAGGGGGAGAGGGGGCAACGAAATAGCACTTCCAGTTCAGCAACACCCCGCCTTGCCGGCGCCGTAACGAGCCTGCAGACGGTTGTCGAGAAACTCGGTGTAGGTCATCGCCGGCTGGTCGGGGTGCCGGGTCCGCATGTGCTCCAGATAGGTGTCGTAATCCGGCACCCCGATCATGAGCTTGGCCGTCTGTTCGAAGTAACCGCGGAACCGGCTGAGGTTGCTTTTCAAGCCGCTCATCGGTTGTCCTTTTCCAATATGCCGTTCCCTCACTCCCGAAGGAGTGAGGGAACGGTGTGCCCCTACTCAATCCCCCGCCCGCGCGGTGGCGCCGCCCGTCGGGATTTCCCGGGTGGTCGGGCGGTCGCTGCGCAGCGCCTTCAGACAGGACAGGACGCCGAAGACCAGCACCGCCAGCACCACCAGAACGAACAGCGAGGCCAGCGCCGCGTCCAGGTAATCGTTGAAGATCACCTGCCGCATCTGCTCCATCGAGGTCGCCGGGGCGAGCAGCCGGCCCTCGTTGGCGGCGGTGCTGAAACGCTCGGCGTGGGCGAGGAATCCGATCGCCGGGTTGCTGTGGAAGACCTTCTGCACGCCCGCGGTCAGGGTGCAGATCAGCAGCCACGCCGCCGGCACCATGGTCACCCAGGCGTAGCGCTCCCGCTTCATCCGGAACAGCACCACCGTCGCCAGGATCAGCGCGATCCCCGCCAGCATCTGGTTGGAGATGCCGAACAGCGGCCAGAAGGTGTTGATGCCGCCCAGCGGATCGACCACCCCCTGGTAGAGGATGTAGCCCCAGGCGGCGACGCACAGGCCGGTGGCGATCAGGTTGCCGGCCCAGGACGCCGTGCGCTGCAGCGGCTTGAAGAAGACGCCCAGCAGGTCCTGGAGCATGAACCGCCCGGCGCGGGTGCCGGCGTCGACGGCGGTCAGGATGAACAGCGCCTCGAACAGGATGGCGAAATGGTACCAGAAGGCCATCATGCCCTTGCCGCCGAACAGCTCGGAAAAGATCTGCGCCATGCCGACCGCCAGGGTCGGCGCGCCGCCGGCCCGCGACAGGATGCTCACCTCGCCGACGTCCTGCGCCGTCTGGGTGATCATCTCCGGCGTGATGACGAAGCCCCAGTTGTTGATGACCTGGGCCGCCGACTCCGCCGTGGTGCCAAGCAATGCGGGCGGGCTGTTCATGGCGAAATAGATGCCCGGCTCGATGCAGGAGGCGGCGACTAGCGCCATGACGGCGACGAAGGACTCGGTCAGCATGCCGCCGTAGCCGATGAAGCGGGTGTGGACCTCGTTCTCCACCATTTTAGGCGTGGTGCCGGAGGAGATCAGGGCGTGGAAACCCGACACCGCGCCACAGGCGATGGTGATGAACAGGAACGGGAACAGGCTGCCCGACCACACCGGGCCGGTGCCGTCGATGAAGCGGGTCACGCTGGGCATCTTCATCGGCGGTGCGACGAGCAGGATGCACAGCGCCAGCATCACGATGGTGCCGACCTTGAGGAAGGTCGACAGATAGTCGCGCGGCGCCAGCAGCAGCCACACCGGCAGCACAGACGCCACGAAGCCGTAGCCGATCAGGATCCAGGTGATCTGCACGCCGGTCAGCGTGAAGACCGGCGCCCAGGTCTCGCTCTGCGCCACCTGCCCGCCGAGCAGGATCGCCGCGATCAGCAGGAAGAAGCCGATGATGGAAATCTCGCCGATCCGGCCGGGGCGCAGGAAGCGCATGTAGACGCCCATGAACAGGGCGATCGGCACGGTGGCGGCGACCGTGAAGAAGCCCCACGGGCTGTTGGTCAGCGCCTTGACCACGACCAGGGCCAGCACCGCCAGGATGATGACCATGATCATGAAGGTGCCGAACAGCGCGATGACGCCGGGGATGTCCCCCAGTTCGGCCTTGATCAGCTCACCGAGCGACCGCCCGTCGCGGCGCATCGAGACGAACAGGATCATGAAGTCCTGCACCGCCCCGGCGACCACCACGCCGGCCAGAATCCACAGCATGCCCGGCAGATAGCCCATCTGGGCCGCCAGCACCGGGCCGACCAGCGGGCCGGCGCCGGCGATGGCCGCGAAGTGATGGCCGAACAGGACGTACTGGTTGGTCGGGACGTAATCCAACCCATCGTTGTGGCGCATCGCCGGAGTCGGACGCGCCGGGTCCAGCCGCATGACGCGGGTGGCGATGAACAGGCTGTAGTAGCGGTAGGACACCAGATAGGTGCAGACGGCGGCCACGACCAGCCAAAGGGCGTTGATGGTCTCGCCGCGCGCCAGGGCGACGGTGCCGAGCGCAAAGGCGCCCAGCACGGCGAGGACCAGCCACGGCGCGTGATTGAGGATGCGGGGCATGCGTACTCCTCCCAAACGATTCGCAATCGTTGAAAAGCACGATGAACCTGATGAAAACGATGGAGAATCATCCTCTCATCACGCCCGAACGGGAAGAGCAAACTCGCCGGTCGCGACAAAATGGGTCAAAAATAAGGCGTACCCTCAATTCGGGCGGGCAGCCCACCGCCGTTGAACGATCAGGGTGCCATGGACGACTCCGGCGCCCAGGCTGGTGTGGCCGCTGAACATGACGAGGCCGAGTCCCCAGCCCTGCCACG
The DNA here is from genome assembly GCF_022023855.1 of Azospirillum brasilense. Classification (NCBI taxonomy): domain Bacteria; kingdom Pseudomonadati; phylum Pseudomonadota; class Alphaproteobacteria; order Rhodospirillales; family Azospirillaceae; genus Azospirillum; species Azospirillum brasilense. The sequence continues at coordinate 1,757,130 of NZ_CP059450.1, read as the reverse complement.
TCACGAGGAGGCCCAGCGCCCCCAGCAGGGAAACCGCCCCGCCGACGCGCAGGGCGGCCGTCGCGGGGGCCGGCAGGGACCGTCCGAACAGGTCGTGCTGCGGGCGGTCCATGGCGAAGGCCAGCGCGGCGAAGCCCGTCAGGCACAGGATGAAGGACGACAGATGGATCATGCTCATCCCTCGCGCAGAACGGCGCCGCCGGCCGGCTTATTGACGGGTTGCTTAACGGTTTCGGGGGCCGGCTTGCGGGCGGGCCGCGTCTTGGGCTGGTGGCGGAGCGTGCGGACCGCCAGGACGGCGTGAAGCGCCGCCAGCGCCCAGCACATCAGGTCCATGCCGATGAACACCCAATCGCCTTCGGCCAGGCTGCGCCATAACGGGCGCTGCGTGGTCGCGGCGTTGAGAACGGGCAGCAGCGCCAGCAGCGCGGTGGCCAGCCACAACTGCTCGACCCAGGCCTTCTTCGCGGGACGCAGCACGCCATGCAGCAGAGTCAGCGCCCAGACGATGAAGAAGCTGTGGATCTCCCAGTTGGCGCGGTCCGCCAGGGTCTCCGGCAGCAGGCGGTTCGCCCACAGGAAGGCCGCCATGGCGACCGACAGACCGGCGATGCTGGCGATGTTCAGCCGCTCCACGACGTGGAAGCCGACATGGGGCCGGGCCGGATCGGGCAGCTTCTGCCGGCGCTTCACCGTCCACATCACCAGACCGGTCCCCACCATGGCGGTGCCGGCGAGGCTGACGAGGAAATAGAGCCAGCGTGTCACCGAGTCGCTGAAACGCCCCAGATGCAGGGCGTAGAGCACGCCGCGGGTCTCCGCCGCCGGTCCCACCCCTTCATGGACGGCCAGCAGTTTGCCGGTGGTCCCTTCGAACTCCAGATATTGCGGGCTCATCGAGACGCGCCCGCCGTCGCCGCGCGCCACCGCCACCCGCGCCGCCGCGTCGCCGGGATGGGTGGCGGTGACCCGCCCGACGCCGTCGCGGCCCCAGCGCTCCTGGGCGTGGCGCACCATCTCCTCGATCGAGGCAAGCGGGGCCGCCTCGCCGCTGGGCTTGCCCGGCTGGATGAAGGCGCTGAGTTCGGCGTTGAGCTGCTGGCGATCCGCCGCGGTCTTGATCCCTGCCTGCTGGCCCCAGGGCATGTAGAGCGCCATCAGCGTCACCAGCCCCGTGTAGGTGATCATGGCGTGGAACGGCAGCCCGAACACCGACAGCGCGTTGTGCGCGTCGAGCCAGGAGCGCTGCCCCTTGCCCCAGCGGAAGGTGAAGAAATCGACAAAGATCTTCTTGTGGGTGATGACCCCGCTGACGATGGCCACCAGCATGAACATGGCCGCGATGCCGGCGATCCAGCGTCCCCACACCACCGGCATGTAATGGAACTGGAAATGGAAGCGGTAGAAGAAGTCGCCGCCCAGCGTCGCGCGGGACGACACCGTTTGCCCGGTCGCCGGGTCGAAGTTGCCCTCGCCGAAGGCGCGCTGGCCGGGAGCCGCCCCGGCGGTGCGCCAGAAGGCGTAGACGCTGTTGTTGCGGGCGTCCGGCAGGCGCAGGCTCCATTGCGGGCTGCCCGGCACCAGGGCGACGAGTTCGTCGGCCACGCGCTGGGCGACCATGGCCTGATCCGGAACCCCGCTCTGCGCCGGCAGTTCGGGACGCATCCATTGCGACAGCTCGTCCTTGAAGTAGGACACCGTCCCGGTGAGGAACATCGCGTAGAGCACCCAGCCGAGAAGCAGCCCGACCCAGCTGTGCAGGTCGGACATGCTCTGGCGGAGGCCGCGGCCGTCGGGGCGCGCTTCCTGATCCGTCTTCACGCTCGGCTCCCCATCACCAGACCGACCACGCCGCCAGCAGCAGCGGCGCGGCCACGACAAGAAGGCCCGCCCAGGCGCGCAGCGCGCTGCGGACCGCGAAGACCCAGATCACGGCGGCGGCGTAGACGAGGAAACTCGCCATCTCGCCGGTGAGCACCGCCTGCGGCGTGCTCATGGGAAGCGCCAGCACCGCCACGCTGGCAAGCGCGGCCAGCGCATAGCCGCCGAACAGGGCGGCGGCTATGCGCGAGACGAGCGGACCGACAGAACGGACCCGTCCGGCCACGGAGGTCATTTGTTGGGCGTCGCCGCCGGGCCGGCGGGGACCGGCGCCAGACCCTCGGGGTGGACGTAGGTCACCGTGGTGACGTAGCTGACGCCGTCATACTTCTCGGCGCCGTTGGCACCCTGGCGTTCGCCGGGGGTGCGCTCGTTCAGGCTGACCTCGGCCACGTAGGTGCCCTTCCACGGCAGGTCGAAGGTGACCAGACCCTGCTCGTCGCTGTGCTCCTCCTTGGCCCAGCCGGACTGGGTGACCAGCATCACCTTGGTCTTGGCCTTGGGCTGGCCCTGGAAGACCAGCTTGAACTGGCCCGGCTTGCCGGTGGGCACCAGATCCAGCGTCAGCTTCGGCGTCTGCTCGGCGAAGCCGGTGATCAGGCGCGCAGCGGGGTGGAACCAGTTGGTGGTTTCCTTGTCGCCCTGCTTCCACGTGTAGAGCGGGTAGAGCGTGTCCTCGGCGACGATGCTCTCACCGTTGGCGGCCTTGAAGGGCAGCGCGAAGCCGTCCGCGGTCTTGGCGGCCTCGACCTTCTGCTCTCCCTTGGCGGAGAGCAGCGTGCCGGCCGGCTTGCCGAACTTGTCGAGCAGGCCGGGCGAGACTTCGCGCAGGTTCTCGCCGAACTCCCCGAAGCGGATCGTGGCGTTGCCCTGGTCGGGCTGCTCGATCCAGATCTGGTGGGCCTGGGCGGGCATGGCGAAGCCCAGCGCGGCGATGAAGGCGAGCGACAGTTTGTTCATGACGTCATCCAAAGGAATGGCTTGGCGGAGTTAGAAATCGACGGTGGCGGACAGCAGCACGGTCCGCGGCGAACCGACGGTCACGTAGGTGCCGGTGGTCAGCCAGTACTCCTTGTCGAAGAGGTTCTCGACGCTGGCGCGCAGCACGACGGGCTTGCCCGACACGTCGGTGGTGTAGCGGGCACCGATGTCGAAGCGGGTCCAGCCGTCAAAACGCAGCGTGTTGGCGTTGGTCAGGTAGGAGCCGGAGGTGTGGATCACGCGCCCGTTGAGGGCGAGACCCTCGACCCACGGGGTGTCCCAGTCCAGGCTGGCGGAGAAGCTCTTGTCCGGCACGCCGGCGGCGTCGTTGCCTTCTTCCGAGGCGACGGCGGTCTTCGTCAGCTCCGGCTTCAGGAAGGTCGCGCTGGCCATGGCGCGCAGGCCGGGCAGGATCTCGCCGTAGGCGGACAGCTCCAGGCCGCGGTTGCGCTGCTCGCCGTCATAGGCCAGCTCGTTGGACGCGGTGCGGATCGAGCTGGGGCGGGTGATCTGGAACACCGCGGCGGTGGTCGTGATGGTGCCCCAATCGACCTTGACGCCGCCCTCGAGCTGCTTCGACTTGTAGGGTTCGAGCACCGCGCCAGTGTTGGCGTAGCCGGCGCCGACGATGGTGCCGCGCGACAGGCCCTCGGCGTAGTTGCCGTAGACCGCGACATTCTCCAGCGGCTTGACGACCAGACCGGCGAGCGGCGTCGTGGCGCTGGCGTCGTAGTTGCTGGTCTGCGCGCCGGTCGTGGTGCTGTAGCCCTTCACCTTCACCGTCTGGTCGCGCACGCCGAGCGTCAGCAGGACGCGGTCGTTGACGAAGGACAGCGTGTCGGCGATGGCGATGCTGCTGAGCGTCGTCTCGGCCGACTTGCGCGGGTCGGTGCGCGGCGCGGTGATGACCGGCAGCGGCGCCGGGTTGTAGATGTTTGACGGGGCCGAGCCGGCGGCCTGGATGTAGGCGTTGCCCTCCTCCCGCTGGAAGCCGGTGTAGCCGATGTTGACCTGATGGCGGACGGGACCCGTCTCGAAGCGCAGGCGCGCACCGGCCGTGCCGCTGACCGTCTCGCTGTAGGAGTCGTAGTAGGAGTTGCGGACCGTGAAGTTGCCGAGCGCGTTCACGGCGGGGTTGGACTGCGGGAACACCTGATCGTTCGTGCCGTCCCGGTAGCCGATGCCGGCGTAGGCGGTCAGCCAGTCCGTCACGTCGAACTCGATGTTCGAGGCGATGGTCTTGTCCTTCTGGACCAGCGTCGTGTTCGGGTACCAGTTGCTCCGCGCGTCGGGCGGCGACGGGATGGCCGTCGTCGTGGACAGGATGCTGATCTGCGGGCGGAAATTGTCGGTGTCGTCGCGCTGGATGATGCCGTCGAGCGACCAGCGCAGCCGCTCGCCCCGGTAATCCACCGCCAGCGAGCCGAGGCCGGTCTTCACGTCGCCGTCCTCGATCGAGGCTTCGCCGCCGCGCAGCAGGCCGTTGAAGCGCACGCCCCAGGCGTTGTTCTCGCCGAAGCGGCGCCCGGTGTCGACATGGACACCGAAATTGGCATCGCTCTGGTAGAGCCCGGTCACGCGGGTCAGCGGCTGATCGCCGGCCCGCTTGCTGAGGATGTTGATGCCGCCGCCGATGCTGCCGCCGGGGGCGATGCCGTTCATCAGCGCGCCCGGCCCCTTCAGAAGCTCGATCCGCTCGATGATCTGCGACGGCACGCGGTTGGAGGACACCAGCCCGTACATGCCGTTGAAGCCGACGTCGCCGGACGGAACCGCGAAGCCGCGGATCTGGAACGTGTCGTCGAAGCCGTTGCCGCCGGTGGTCGTGCGCACCGACGAATCGTTGACCAGCGTGTCGGCCGCGGTGCGCGCCTGCTGGTTCTCGATCAGCTCGGAGGTGTAGTTGGTCGTGCTGAACGGGGTGTCCAGCGTGTTCCTGGTGCCCAGCAGGCCCAGCGTCCCGCCGCGCGCCACCTGACCGCCGGCGTAGGGCGGCGGCGGTTCGCCCGGCAGCGTGCCGGCGCTGGCCGAAACCTGGACGGAGGGCAGCACCGTTGCCCCGGCCGGGGCGTTCACAACCGGCGAGGACCCTTGCGCGACGAGGCCGTACCCCGAGGACGTGCCCGCGAGCTGATAACCGCTGCCGTCCAGCAGGCGGCGGAAGCCGTCCTCGACCGTCGTCGTTCCGCGCAGCCCCTGGGAGGTCTTGCCCCGGACCTGCGCCGGGTCCACGGCAATGCTCACCCCGGCCTGGGCGGCGAAGCTGCGCAGCGCGGCGTCCAGCGGCCCTGCCGGCACGTTGGCGTCGACCGTGCGGGCCGCCGCCGTCTGGGCCTGCGCGGCCGGCGCGAAGGGAAGGCTGCCCGCGAGGACGGCGCTGGCAAAGCAAACGGCCATGGCGACCGGGCGCAGACCCGGTGCGAAGACGTCATGCGCGGCGCCGCGGCGGCGGACGGTCAGGCGCAGAGCGTCCTTGCCGCAAGATTGAGACATTGAGCCAGTTCCTCTACCAAAAGGTGTATATGTGGCGTAGCGTCAGCGACCGGCACCCTGTCCGTTTCAAATAAGCCGAACATCTGCGCTGATCGCGTGAATGCGAATGATTTTCATTCTAAGCATCAGCCGACGGATTGCGCAAGGGGGCAACGTCACCGTCCTGGTGATCGTTTGCGCCTTTATGTCCGTGAATTCTTTAGGGGAATTTCGCGGGCGACGTCAGCGCCCGCATGCGGGCGCGAGATGCGGGAGAAGGATTGACCGACGCGCCGACAGGCTCAGGCACTGCCCCGCACCAGCAGTTCGAACCCCACGTCCTGGGTGCGGTTCTCCACCTCGCCGCCCTGCATCCGCCGCAACAGGAGGTTGGCGGATTCCGTGCCGATCTTGCGGCTGGCGATGGCGATGGTGGTCAGGCCCGGCGTCAGTTGCCCGGCGATGTCGTAATTGCCGAAACCGGTGATCGCCAGATCCTTCGGCACCGAGATTCCCAGGCCGCTGCAGGCCAGCAGGGCGCCGGAGGCCAGCACGTCGCTGACGAACACCACGGCGTCGGTGTCGGGATGCTGTTCCCGGACCAGCTTCAGCAGCTCCACGCCGGTCGCCATTACCATCGGTCCGCTGGCGACCGTGACGACGCGCGGCGTCACGCCCGGGAAATGACGCTCATGGGCGTCCTGGAAGCCCTTCAGACGCTCCTTGGCGCGGTGGTCGCCCGGCTTCATGACACCCGTGAAGGCCAACCGGCGGTAGCCGCGCCCCACCAGATGGTCGACCACGCTCATCAGGGCGGCGTGGTTGGAGAAGCCGACCAGCATGTCGACGGGGCGGTTCGTCCAGCTCCAGCTTTCGACCACCGGAACCCCGGTGCGCTTCAGGAGGGCCGTGGTTTCCTGGGTGTGGCGGGTGCCGATGATGAAGAAGCCGTCGGGGCGCCGCCCGCTGAAGCTGCGGACCAGCGACTCCTCCCGCCCGGCCATGTAGTCGGTGTGGCCGAGGAAGACCTGATAGCCCTCCGGCAGCAGGACGTCGGTCAGGCCCTGGATGGTTTCCGCGAAGATCGAGGCGGAGATGGTCGGGATGATCGCCGCCACCGTCATGCTGCGGTTGGAGGCGAGGTGGCTCGCCGCCAGGTTCTGCACGTAGCGGGTTTCGCGAACCGCCTCCTCGATGCGGGCGAGCGTGTCCGGGCCGACGCTGCGCGGATCGCGGAGCGCGCGCGAGACCGTCTGCGTGGAGACGCCGGCGGCCTGCGCCACATCGGCCATCGTCACCGCGCGGGTCGCGGAGCGCCGCCGTGACTCCGCCTTTCTGAGCGAAAGCTGTCCTTCGTCCGACACCTGGGATGACCTCTTTCCTGCCTCCGCCGGCCCGCCTTCGGGCACGAACCGGCCGCCTTCTTGTGCATGGCCGCGCCCGCCGTTGCAAGCCGGGCGCGGCGCCATTTCCACAATCCATAGCGCATTTCATGTTAGCGGTCACGCGAACGCTAACGTTATCGCTCGCCGAAGATGCTTGATTGCCCCAACCAATCATGTTACCGGTCACGTTAGCGGTCACTCGGAACGGACGCGAAGGCGGACGTTCCGGGGGGCGCTGGGAGGGACACCGCGGCGGCCCGATGGCCGGACGGCGGGCAAGCAACAAAGACAAGCAACGAAGCAGGCAAGACATGAGCGTTCTTGCGAACAGCGTCGCCTGGGTCACCGGCGGCGGCAGCGGAATCGGGGAGGCCGGCGCGCGGGCGCTGGCGCAGGGCGGCGCCACCGTCGTCCTGTCCGGACGGCGCGAAGACGCGCTCGACCGCGTGGCGGAGTCCATCCGCAACGCCGGCGGCAGGGCCGAGACCGCGGTCCTCGATGTGGCCGACGAGGCGGCGGTGCGGCGCGTGGCGGCGGCGATCCTCGATCGCCACGGGCGAATCGACACGCTGGTCGCCAGCGCCGGGATGAACCTGCCCAACCGCAGCTTCCGCGACCTCGGGACGGAGGGCTGGCGGCGGCTGGTCGACGTCAACCTCAACGGCACCATGCACGCCATCCAGTCGGTGCTGCCCGCCATGCGGGACCGCCGGTCCGGCACCGTCATCATCGTGTCCTCCTGGGTCGGGCGGCACGCGCTCGTCCTCGGCGGACCCGGCTACAACGCCACGAAGCAGGCGCTGGTGACGCTGAGCCACAGCCTGAACATGGAGGAATGGCGCAACGGCCTGCGCTCCTGCGTGGTCATGCCGGGCGAGGTGGCGACCGACCTGCTGGGCCAGCGCCCCTCCCCGCCTCCGGCGGAGGAGATGGCGCGCCTGCTCCAGCCCGAGGATCTGGGCCGCACCATCCGCTTCGTGGCCGAGATGCCGCCCCACGTCTGCGTCAACGAAATCCTCATCAGCCCCGTCTGGAACCGCGCCTTCTTCGCGCAAGCCCCGGCGACCAACGGCTGACCAACCTATCCTTCCGCCCCATCCTTCCGCCATGGCCGGCGGATCCACGGCAACAAGACCCGGACATCATGGACAAGAAACGCAACATCCTCAGCGGCTACCGTGTGCTCGACTGCTCCATCGCCATGGCCGGCCCGCTGGCGGCGCAGCGCCTGGGCGACCTCGGCGCCGACGTGGTGAAGGTGGAGCCGGTGACCGGCGAGTGGCAGCGCCACACCGCGGCCGGCGGCATCACCGGCAACAAGGTGAACGTCTCCTTCCTGTCGCTGAACCGGAACAAGCGCTCGCTCGCCGTCGACCTGAAGAACACCGAGGGCAAGGCCCTGCTGATGGAGCTGGTCAAGACCGCCGACGTGTTCCTCCAGAACTACCGGCCCGGCGTCGCCAAGCGGCTGGGCGTGGACTATGAATCGCTGTCGGCGATCAACCCGCGCCTGATCTACCTGTCGATTTCCGGCTATGGCGAGACCGGCCCCTACGTCCAGCGTCCGGGCCAGGACCTGCTGTTGCAGGGCATGTCCGGCGCCATGCTGTCGGCGGGCCGCGAGGGCGAGGCCCCGACCCCCGCCGGCCAATATCTGGTCGATGCGATCACCGGCTACACCGCCTTCGAAGGCGTGCTGGCCGCTCTGCTCCACCGCGAGCGCACCGGCGAGGGCCAACTCGTCCAGGTCAACATGCTGGACGCCATCACGACGATCCAGATGCAGGAGTTGTCGGTCTTCACGGTCGGCGGCAAGCCGCAGACCCGCTCCGCCGAGCCGCACGCCCATGTCTACATCCGCGCCCCCTACGGCGCCTTCGCCACCAGCGACGGCTTCATCATCGTGGCCTTCCCGCCGCTGAAGCTGCTGGGCGAACTGATCGGCGAGCCGTCCTTCCTCGACATGGAGGACGAGACCGACAGCTGGTCGCGCCGTGACGAGATCTTCGCCAAGACCCGCGCCCGGCTGACCGCGAAGACTTCCGCGGAATGGCTGGAACTGTTCAACGCCGCCGGGGTCTGGGCCGGGCCGGTCTACGGCTACGCCGACCTCGTGAACGACCCGCAGATCAAGCACAACGGCACCTTCGTCGAGTACGACCACCCGACCGAGGGCCGCGTCAAGACGCCGGGCTTCCCCATCCGGTTCTCCAAGACCCCGTCGGAGGTCGAGCGCGGCGCCCCTCTGACCGGCGAGCACACCCGTGAGGTGCTGGAGGCCGCCGGCTTCACCGCTGAGGTCATCGACCGCCTGCTGGCCGCCGGCGTCGTCGCCGCCACCGAGCCGGATGCGGAGGAAGAGGAGGTTCGGGCATGCGCTACCGCGCGCTGACCTGGGACCACCCGCGCGGCTACAACGCCTTGGCGGCAGCCGCCGCCGGGCTGGACGAGGCGCGCGACGGGCTCGCGATCGATTGGGACAAGCAGCCGCTCGAAGGCTTCGAGGCCCATCCGATCGGTGACCTCTGCGCCCGCTACGACCTGATCGTCCTCGACCACCCCCATGTCGGGGAGGCGGTCGCGGAGCGCGGCCTGATCCCGCTGGAGGATCTGTTCACCGCCGGGGACCTCGCCGGCTGGCAGCGCGACAGCATCGGGCCGAGCCTCGCCAGCTACCGCTTCGCCGACCGGCACTGGGCGCTGCCGCTCGACGCGGCGACGCAGGTCACGGCCTGCCGCGTCGACCTTCTGGACGGGCCGATCCCCGTCACCTGGGCGGAGGTGGCCAGCCTGTCCGAGCGGGCGCCGGTCGCCCTGTCGCTGGCCGGGCCGCACGCCTGCCTGACCTTCCTGTCCATGGCCACGGCCTTCGGCGATCCGCCCGCGGTGGCCGATCCCGACCGGCTGGTCTCGGCAGAGGTGGGGACGCAGGCGCTCGACCTCATGGCGACGCTGGCCGGGCGGGTGCCGGCGGCGGTGCGCGGGCTGAACCCCATCGGGCTGCTCGGCCACATGGCCCGCACCGACGACGTGGCGCTCTGCCCGCTGGTCTACGGCTACGTCAACTACGCGGCCCCCACCGCAGCGGGCGAGAAGCCGCTGACCTTCGCCGACGCGCCGCGCGCCACGGCGGACGGGCGCCCCGGCTCGACGCTGGGCGGCACCGGCATCGGCGTCTCCGTGCGCTGCGAGGTAACGCCCGCCCTGCTCAACCATCTGCGCTGGCTGCTCGGCGCCGAGGCGCAACGGAGCTTCATCCCGGCCCATGACGGCCAGCCGAGCCGCCGCGACGCCTGGGCGGACGCGGCGGTGAACACCCGCTGGGGCGGTTTCTACCGCAACACCGCCGCGACGCTGGAGGCCGCCTATGTCCGCCCGCGCCACGCCGGCTACATCGCTTTCCAGGCCGAAGCCGCCGCGATGATCCGCGACGCGCTGGCCGACGGCACGCCGCACGCCGCCTTGCTCGACCGTCTGCAACACCGCTACGCCGCCAGCCGCCCGGACACGTCCGGACCGGGCGGCGCCGAACGATAAGGCCCATCCCATGGACTCGCTCAACACCCCCGATCCGGCGCTTGGCGCGGTCACCGTCACGGTGGACGGCTTCGTCGCCACCATCACCCTCGACCGCCCGCAGAAGCTGAACGCGGTGACCCCGGAGATGGCCGCGGAGCTGGTCGCCGCCGTCGCCCGCTGCAACGCCGACGACGACATCCGCTGCGTCGTGCTGACCGGCGCCGGGCCGCGCGCCTTCTGCTGCGGTTCCGACATCCGCGAGCTGGACCGCTACGACACCGCCTGGAACTTCCGCAACCGCGAGGACTATTGCGACGCCATCCGCGGCCTGCGCAAGCCCAGCATCGCCGCGGTCAACGGCTACGCCTTCGGCGGCGGGCTGGAGACGGCGATGAGCTGCGACATCCGCATCGCGTCGGAGAACGCCCAGTTCGGCGCGCCGGAGATCAAGCTCGGCTGGATCGGCGGCGGCGGCGTGGCGGCCTTCCTCTCGCACTCCATCGGCACCTCCAACGCCGCGATGATGATCCTGACCGGCGACCCGATCCCGGCGGACAAGGCGCTGGCCTGGGGCCTCGTCAGCGAGGTCGTGCCCGCCGACCGTCTGCTCGCCCGCGCGCAGGAGATCGCCGCCATCGTCGCCAGCCGCGCGCCCATCGCGGCGGAGACGGCGAAGCTGAACCTGAAGGCCGCCCACACCATGCCGGTGGAAAAGGCCATCGAGTACGAGCGCGACCTGCAGACCATCTGCTTCGCCACCGCGGACGCCGCCGAAGGGCGCGCCGCCTTCAAGGAAAAGCGCAGCCCGGTCTTCCGGCGCAAGTGACGACCCGGCGCAAGCAAGAGGAGAGGAAATCATGAGCAAGCGACCCCTTCCCCTCGACCCCGCCGCCGCCCTGCCGGCGGACGAGGGCGCGCTGCTGGTCGGGCGCGCCTGGCGCCCGGGCGTCGGCCCCTCGGTCATCGCCGTGCGCGGCCGGGACGTCTTCGACATCACCAGCCGCGACGCGCCCACCGTGCGCGATCTGGTGGAGACCGGCGCCGCCGCGGCCATCGCCCGCGACCTGCCCGGTGAATGGATCGGCACCGCTGCAACGCTTCTCGCCAACTCCGACGAGGACCGGCGCGACCCGGAGCGGCCCTGGCTGCTGGCCCCCATCGACCTCCAGGCGGTGAAGGCGTCCGGCGTGACCTTCGTGGTCAGCCTGCTGGAGCGCGTCATCGAGGAGCAGGCGCGCGGCGCCCCGGAGAAGGCGCTGGCCATCCGCGCCGACATCGACGCGCTGATCGGGCGCGACCTGTCCAGCCTGAAGCCCGGCTCGCCGGAGGCCATGGAGGTCAAGAAGGCGCTGATCGCCCGCGGGGTGTGGTCGCAGTATCTGGAGGTCGGCATCGGCCCCGACGCCGAGATCTTCACCAAGGGCCAGCCGATGTCGGCGGTCGGCACCGGCGCCCATGTCGGCATCCCGCCCTATTCCGTGTGGAACAACCCGGAGCCGGAAATCGCCGTCCTGGCCTCCAGCCGCGGGGACATCGTCGGCGCGACGCTCGGCAACGACATGAACCTGCGCGACGTCGAGGGGCGCTCCGCCCTGCTGCTCGGCAAGGCGAAGGACAACAACGCCAGCGGCTCCATCGGTCCGTTCATCCGCCTGTTCGACGACCGCTTCACGCTCGACGGCGTGCGCAGCGCCGAGCTTGGGCTGGTGGTCGAGGGCAGCGACGGCTTCCGGCTGGAGGGCTCCAGCTCCATGTCGCAGATCAGCCGCGACCCGGTGGAGCTGGTGGAGGCCACCATCGGGGAGAACCACCAGTATCCGGACGGCTTCGTCCTGCTGCTCGGCACCATGTTCGCGCCGGTCGAGGACCGCGACCGTCCGGGCGAGGGCTTCACCCACAAGCTGGACGACGTGGTGACCATCACCGCCCCGGCGCTGGGCAGCCTGACCAACCGGGTCCGCCATTGCGCCGACTGCGCGCCCTGGGACTTCGGCGCCGCCGCGCTGATGCGGAACCTCGCGGGCCGCGGCCTGCTCGGCTGATGCCGCCCCGAGACCAAGAGCACCGAGACCAGGAAAGGACCCGCCCGTGACCCTCACCGGCATGATGCTGATCGGCGCCGAGAGCCACCGCGGCCGCATCGGCGAGATCTACGCCATCGACCCGTCCACCGGGGCAAAGCTGGAACCCGCCTTCGGCGGCGGCGGGACGGCGGAGGTGGACCGCGCCTGCCAGCTCGCCTGGGACGCCTTCGACCGCTTCCGCGAGACCGCGCCGGAGGACCGGGCCGTCTTCCTGGAGGCGGTCGCCCGGAACATCCTCGACCTCGGCGACGAGTTGATCGTCCGCGCCATGGCCGAAAGCGGCCTGCCGCGCGCCCGGCTGGAGGGGGAGCGGGGCCGCACCGTCGGCCAGCTCCGCCTCTTCGCCGCGGTGGTGCGGGAGGGAAGCTGGCTTGGCGCCCGCATCGACCCGGCCCTGCCGGAGCGGGCGCCGCTGCCCCGCCCCGACCTGCGCCAGCGCCGTATCCCGCTCGGCCCCGTCGCGGTGTTCGGCGCCAGCAACTTCCCGCTGGCCTTCTCGGTGGCCGGGGGCGACACCGCCTCGGCCTTCGCCGTCGGCTGCCCGGTGGTGGTCAAGGCCCACTCCGCCCATCCCGGCACGTCGGAGCTGGTCGGCCGCGCCGTCCAGGCCGCCGTCGCGGAGTGCGGCCTGCCGGAGGGCGTCTTCTCGCTGATCTTCGGCGCCGGCTCGTCGGTGGGCACGGCGCTGGTCGCCGACCCGCGCATCAAGGCGGTCGGCTTCACCGGGTCGCGCCGCGGCGGCGTGGCGTTGATGGAGGTGGCGGCCAAGCGGCCGGAACCGATTCCCGTCTACGCGGAGATGAGCAGCATCAACCCGGTCTTCCTGCTGCCGGCGGCGCTCGCTGCGCGGGCGGAGGCTCTGGGCCGGGGCTTCGTCGCCTCGCTGACCATGGGCGCCGGGCAGTTCTGCACCAACCCCGGCATCCTACTGGCGGTGGACGGGCCGGACCTCGACCGCTTCGTCAGCGCCGCCGTGGAGGCGCTGGGCGGCAGCGCGGCGCCGACCATGCTGACGCCGGGCATCCACGCCGCCTTCGACGCCGGGGTGGCGGCCCTGGCCGGCAACGCCCGCGTGAAGACGCTGGCGCGCGGGCTGGATGGCGACGCTCCCAACCGGTGCCGGGCGGCGCTGTTCGCCACGACCGCCGACGCCTTCCTCGACGACCCGGCCCTGCGGGAGGAGGTGTTCGGTGCCGCCTCGCTGCTCATCCGCTGCCCGGATCTGGAGTCTTTGCGCGCCGTGGCGGAAAGGCTGGACGGCCAGCTCACAACGACCCTGCAAATGGACACGGCGGACACGAAGGCGGCGGCGGTCCTGCTGCCGACGCTGGAGCGCAAGGCCGGCCGCATCCTGGCGAACGGCTGGCCGACCGGCGTCGAGGTCTGCCACGCCATGGTCCATGGCGGCCCCTTCCCGGCCACGTCCGACGGCCGCACCACCTCGGTCGGCACGGCGGCCATCGAGCGGTTCCTGCGGCCCGTCTGCTACCAGGACATCCCGGCCGACCTGCTGCCGGAGGCCCTGCGCGACGGCAACCCGCTGGGGTTGTGGCGCCGGGTCGACGGAGCGTTGGGCCGGCACTGAACCCCGATCACCGGCCCGCATACTCTGGTATGGTTCCGGGATTGCGGGCTAAACCAACCAAAAAAAGACAGCAAACGAACAAATTCAGAGGAGGACGCAGCATGAAGCCGTTTCTGAGCGCAATCACGGGCATTACCCCCCTTCTGGCCGGCGGGCTGGCCGCGGCCCTGGCGCTGGGCACCGCGTCGGTCGCCCTGGCCCAGTCATCCGGAAAGACGGTGGTGACCTTCGCTGCGTCCCACTTCGCCGAGGTCGGCCGCGGCGACCGGCTGAAGGCCTGGGTGGAAAAGTTCAACCAGTCGCAGCCCGACATCGAGGTCAAGCCGGTCACCATCCCCTTTTCCTCCTTCGCCACCACCATCTTCACGCAGATGGGCGGCAACGGCGGCCCCGACGTGATCCGCTTCGACCTACCGGAGTTCTACGCCGCGGTGGCCGCCAAGTCGGTCCTGCCGATCGACGACATCGTGAAGGACGGCGCCTATCCCTTCACCGCCGCCGACCAGTACATGAAGGTCGAGGGCAAGCGCTACGGCTTCGCCTTCGACACCGCCAACTACGCGATGGTCTACAACGCCGCGCTGCTGCCCAACGGCACGCCGCCCAAGACCTTCGAGGAGTTCGTGAAGCTCGGCAAGGAGGCGACGAAGGACGGCAACTACGGTTTCGCCTTCCGCGCCACGATGGCCGAACGCGGCGGCGTCTGGTACGACCTGACCAACTTCGTCTATGGCTTCGGCGGGCGCTGGTCCAAGCCGGACGGCACACCGACCTTCAACAGCCCGGAGGTCGTGGCGGGTGTCGCCGCCTACAAGACCGTCTATGACGCCGGCATGATCCCCAAGGGCACCGACGCCGCCACCTACCGGCGGATGTTCTGGGAAGGCAAGGTCGCCATGGAGATCGACAACGGCGGCGTTGCCACCATCCTGACCTCGCAGGGCAAGGCGCACCCCATCGCCGCCGCCCCGTCGCCCTTCCCGCACAAGGAGCAGGGCATGATCCTGGCTCCGGTGACCATCAACGCCAACACCAAGGTGAAGGACGCCGCCGGCAAGTTCCTGCAATGGGCGCTCCAGCCCCAGCAGCAGCAGGAACTCCAGACCCTGCTCGGCGCCGCCAACGTCGCGACGACGGTGGAGCGCACGCCGGAGGAGCTTCAGGCCATGCCCTGGCTGAAGGTCTACGACGCGCAGACCCCGAACAGCGTGCCGGCCCTGCCGCAGGGGCTTGAGACCAAGGCGCCGGAGATCCAGCAGATCATCGTCCAGCAGCTCCTCAAGGTGCTCCAGGGCGGCGTCGCCCCGCAGACCGCCATGGACGAGGCGCAGCGCCTGATCACCGCCCGCGTGCTCGCCCAGAAGTAAGGTTTTCACTGGCGGCGCCCCGGCGCCGCCGGTCCCAACTCCGGATACCGCATCATGATGAGCAGGACCGTGAGCCAGCCCAGGGCCGCCGCGCGGCGCGCGCCGATCGACCATGGCCGCTGGGTTCCCGCACTCTTCGTCGCCCCGGTGGCGCTCTACCTCCTGGTCTTCCAGGGCTACCCGCTGGTGCAGGAATTCCTGCTCAGCGTCACCTCCACCTCGCTGCTCTCGCCCGGCCAGCAGACCTACGTCGGGCTGGACAATTACCGCGAGCTCGTCTTCGACCCGGAGTTCCATCAGGTCCTGCGCGTCACCGCGGTCTACACGCTGGTCTGCGTGGTCGCCTCCATCGGGCTCGGCCTGCTGGCGGCGCTGCTGCTCGACGGCACCTTCCGGGGGCGCGGCATCGCCCGCGCGCTGGTCACCATCCCCTGGGCCGCCCCGCCGGTCGCCGCGGCGCTGATCTTCGTGTGGATGTTCAACGCGCAGTACGGCCTGTTCAGCCACCTCGCCCAGTTCCTGGGCTTCGCCGACGGCGGGGTGAACTGGCTGGACGAGCCGTCCTTCGCCCTGCCGGCCATCCTGATCACCACGATCTGGCAGATCTTCCCCTTCTCCTCCGTCGTCATCCTGGCCGCCCTCCAGGGCGTGCCGTCGGAGCTGCGCGAGGCGGCGGTGATCGACGGGGCCGACCGGCTCAGCATCTTCCGCGCCGTCACCTGGCCGACCATCCGCCCGTCGGTGGCCCTGCTGACCCTGCTCATCACGGTGTGGTCGCTGCGCCGCTTCGACGTGATCTGGCTGATGACCCAGGGCGGCCCGCTGGGCGAGACCAACACGCTGGTCATCGACCTCTACCGCCGCGCCTTCGTCTATCTCGACCTCGGCCGCGCGGCGGCGGTCGGCATCATCGGGCTGGTCGTCGCGATCCTGGTGACGCTGGTCTATTTCTGGCTGTCGACGCGGGCGGAAAAGGCCGCCGGGAAACGGTGATCCCCATGAAGCACAATTCCACGGCCCGCACGCTCGCCGTCCTGGTCCTCCTCGGGGTGGCGGCCTTCCCGCTCTACTGGATGCTGGTGACCTCGCTCACCCCGTCGGAGCGGCTGTTCGACGACACGCCGAACCTGCTGCCGACGCTGTCGCAGATCGGCACCTACGCCGACGCCTTCACCGAGACCTCGCTGCGCCAATGGCTGATCAACAGCCTGATCGTCGCGGTCGGCACGACGGTGCTGAGCATCCTGCTGTCGGTGCTGCCGGCCTACGCGCTGTCGCGGCTGACCTTCAACGGCAAGCTGCTGCTCGGCTTCGCGCTGTTCATGACGCAGATGCTGCCGGAAGCGATGCTGGTGGTGCCGCTCTACGACATCTTCACCAAGCTGTCGCTGCTCAACACGCTGCTCGGCTTGATCCTGGCCAACACGGCCTTCACCGTGCCGGTGGTGACCTGGATCCTGAAGGGCGCCATCGACGGCGTGCCGTCGGAGATCGAGGAGGCCGCAAGGGTGGACGGCTGCTCCCGCCTCGGCATCGTGCTGGCGGTGGTGGTTCCGCTGATCGCGCCGACGTTGGCCGCCGCGGCGGTGATCGCCTTCTTCCACGGCTGGAACGAGTATGTCTTCGCCCAGACCTTCATCAGCGACGACGCCCTGCGCACCGCCTCGGTCGGCCTCGCCAGCTTCGTGGGCGAGTTGAGCACCCCGGTGCACACGGTCATGGCGGTCGGCTTCATCTACACGCTGCCGGCGGTCGTCTTCTACCTGTTCGTCCAACGCTACGTGGTCGCCGGCATGACGACCGGCGGCGTCAAGGGCTGACCGTGGGCCGATCCCGCCCCCCCTTGCACCGACACGCCCGAGAGATAAAAGGGAAAAGCCCATGGCTATCAAACTGCAGAACGTCACGAAGTCCTTCGGTTCCCTGACCGTGATCGACAACGTGAGCCTGGAGGCCGGCGACGACGAATTCCTGGTGCTGCTCGGCCCGTCGGGCTGCGGCAAGTCCACCATCCTGCGCATGATCGCGGGGCTTGAGACGGTGACCAGCGGCGAGATCCATCTCGGCGGCAAGCGGGTGGACGAGCTGCCGCCCAGCGACCGCGACATGGCCTTCGTCTTCCAGTCCTACGCGCTCTACCCGCACATGACGGTGCGCCGGAACATCGCTTTCCCGCTGATCATGCGGCAGTTCCGCTGGTGGTTCCACATCCCCTTCATTGGCGACTATTTCAAGCGCCGCATCGAGAACTCGCCGGAGGTGCGCGACCTCGTGGAGCGCACCGCCGACACGCTGGCCCTGACCAAGGTGCTGGACCGCCACCCGCGCACCCTGTCGGGCGGCCAGCGCCAGCGCGTGGCGCTCGGCCGCGCCATGGTGCGCGA
Source organism: Azospirillum brasilense (assembly GCF_022023855.1). Lineage (NCBI taxonomy): Bacteria > Pseudomonadati > Pseudomonadota > Alphaproteobacteria > Rhodospirillales > Azospirillaceae > Azospirillum > Azospirillum brasilense. The sequence continues at coordinate 1,739,472 of NZ_CP059450.1, read as the reverse complement.
GCCGTCGGCCTTCCTGATGGACGAGCCGCTGTCGAACCTCGACGCCAAGCTGCGCACCGCCATGCGGGCGGAGATCACCCAGCTCCACCAGCGGGTCGGCGGCAACTTCGTCTACGTCACCCACGACCAGATCGAGGCGATGACCATGGGCACCCGCATCGCGCTGATGCGCGACGGACATCTCCAGCAGTACGGCACCCCGCGCGAGATCTACGAGAAGCCGGCCAACACCTACGTCGCCCGCTTCATCGGCACGCCGCCGATGAACCTGATCGACGCCGAGGTCGAGGGCATGACCGTGCGCATCGGCAACAGCGTCCTGCCGCTGCCCGACAAGGCCGAGCGCCCTGGGACCGAGCGGGTGGGCGGCAGCAGCCGCATGAAGGTGTGGCTGGGCCTGCGCCCCGGCGCGCTCGCCGTCGTCCCGCCGGGCCAGGGCAAGAGCCTGCCGGGCACCGTCACCCTGGTCGAGCATGTGGGGGCGGAATCGCTGATCTCGGTGAAGCTATCCGGCGTCCACACCGCCCACGACGACGACGGCGGCCTGACGGACGAGGTGATGGTCTCCGTCCCCGGCTACAGCGAGCTGCGCGTCGGCGAGGCGGTCGGCATCGACTGCCTGCTGAAGGACTTCTCCCTGTTCGAGAAGGACAGCGGCCTCCGCGTCGGCGGGCGGGCCGCGGAGGACTTCCTGGCCGGCGGGCGCGTCGGCACCATCCGGACGGCCTCCTGACGCGATCCGCACGGACGGCGCCGCCTCTGCATCCCCAGGTGGAATGACAAAGGCGGCGCCGTTCTTGAACACCACTTTTCAGAAAGGTGCCTTCCTCTCTTTTACAACCGAAGTCTCAAATGCATCAATAATCGACAATTTTCTTCTGCATGAGTCAAAATTCATGCAGTAACCATCCCCGCCCTGCGGGGATTTCGTTGTTGTATGACCACCGACCCAAGCAGAATTAACTTCCGATCGGCCGAAAGACCGGCAGCGTTCAGAATTTCTTTAACAAATCACTTTGTTATTGGCCTTCCCGATACGCGACCGCCGCGATGGCGAGAGGGCCACTATGCCGGACACCCTGGACGCCACCGCCCCGCTCCTGACCATCCCCGATGCCCTGGCGTCCGAAGCGGCGGCGGTGCTGCTGGGTGGCGATCCCGGCGCGCTGAAGGCCGTGCAGGAGAAGCTGGCGGCGGCGCTGACCGGACAGGGCCTGCCGGAAGGCGCCGCGGGCAGCGTCGCGGACGGCTGGATGCGCGACGTCGCGGCGGGGGTCGGCGCCAGCGCCACGCCCGACGACGCCATCGCCCAGGCGAGCCGGATCGCCGCGGGCACCGCAGCGCGCATGGCGCAAGCCGCCCAGGAAACCGCGGCACTGACCGGGGAGCAACGCTTGGCCGTCGCCCTGGCCCAGGGACAGGGAATCGGGCCGAGCAGCGCGAACGATTCCAAGACGGCTGCCGACCTGTCGGCGGCGCTGTTCAGCGGGGTGATGGACCCGGCGGCCCGCCCGGCGGGCGCCGCCGACCCAATCGCCGCCCTGTCGCAGGCTCTGACCGCTCCCCCCACCGCCCCGGCGATGCCGGACGCCGCTCCCGTCTCGCCGTCCGACAAGCTCGCCGCGGCGCTCGCCTCCGGCGTGGGGGTGCAGGACGCGGTGACGGCGCTCGGCCCCGGATCGGGTGGTCACTTCGCCGAAGCCCTGGAACACGCCCTGTCCAGCGGCGCCGACGCCGCCGGCGCCATCACCGCGGCGCAGGCGCAGAGCGCCGCCGGCGCGGTCCAGACCAATTCCGTCGCGGTCGAACAGACCGACGGCGCGCGACTGCTCGGCGCCCTCGCCGCCGGAAAGACGGACGGTGCGGGCGGCGCGCTGGCCGGTAACCCCGCCTTCACCAGCGTCCTGAACGACGCGCTGGCGCAGGGCGCGCCACCCGACGCGGCGCTCGGCGCCTCGGCCCGGGCGCAGACGGACATGGCGGCCCGGCAGGAGGCCGCCGCCGTTCCGGCCAAGCCGGCGGACGCGCTGGTCGCCTCGCTGTCGTCCGGCCAGAATGTGGCGGCCACCGTCAAGACCTTCGCCGCCGCCGCCGGGCTCGACGGCGCGGCGGCCGACGGCTTCGGCGAGGCGCTGGGGCGGGCCCTGTCCAGCGGGCAGGAGATGTCCGGCGCGCTGGGCTCGGCGCAGCAGACCGTGTCCACCGCGCTGGCCCTGTCCGCCGAAACCGCGAAGGGCGTCAAGAGCGACGGGCTGATCGCGGCGCTCGCCAGCGGGCAGAACGTCCAGCAGGCGGTGCAGGCGCTGGGCGGCTCCGGCGCCGCCTTCAACGCCGCGCTGGGTCAGGCGCTGGCGGACGGGCGCGCCCCTGGACAGGCGCTCGCCGCCGCCCGCCAGACCGCGGAGACGGTGCAGCAGAATGCCCAGGGCAGCGAGGTTCCCGTTTCCGCCGAGAACAAGGCGCTGGCCGATCTCGCCAACCCGCCGCCCGCGGGGGAGTCGGCCAAGGACGGCGCCAAGGAAGACGGTGACAAGAGCGGCGGGGAGAAGGCCGCCGAGCAAGTCGCCGAAGCCCCGGCCGAGGGCAAGGAAGGAGGCAAGGAAGAGGGCGGCGAGAAGGACGGCGCCAAGGAGGATGGGGCCAAGGAGGATGGATGGGGCCAAGGAGGATGGGGCCAAGGAGGACGCGAAGGGCGAAGCCGCCGATAAGACCACCGACGCCTCCTCGGCGGAGGGCGAGGCGTCTCCGGCCGCGGCCAAATCCAGCATGGGAAGCGAACCTGCGTTGAAGCCGATCAGCTTCGACGCGGCCGGAACCGCCAAGAGCGCCGACACCGCCGCGCCGAGCGCCACCGCCCCCACGCCCACCACCAGCGCCCCGCCCGCCGCCCCGGCGGTCACCAAGGCGCTGACCAGCGACCCCTTTGCCGTCGCCGCGCAGATCCAGCAGCAGGTGGCCCGCGCCATCGAGGCGGCCGCCGCCACCCTGCCCGCGACGGTGCCGCCGGTGGCGGCCCCCACCCTCTCGGCCGGCTTCGACGCGGCGGCCTTCGCGAAGGCCCTGGCGATCGCCGAGGGCACCGCGGCCCCGGCCGGCTTCGCCGTCTTCCACCTGATCGAGGCGATGTTCCGGCCCGGCGAGTCCGGCAGCAGCGTGATAGGCGTCGCCGTGGTGGCGAACCCGGACTCCCCATTCGGCGTCTGGCAGTACAGCGTGGACGGCAACGTGTGGCAGGCGGTGGGCACGGTCGGCGACGGCTCGGCGCTCGTGCTTCCGGACAGCGCCCTGCTGCGCTTCCTGCCGGCCGCCAACTGGAACGGCACCGCGCCGTCGCTCGGGCTGCGGGCGGTGAACAGTGAATGGGCCGAGGGCTTCAGCGGCGCCGGGCACCGGCTGTTCACGCTGGCCGGCGTCGGCGGCACCACCCCGCTGTCAGGGGATATCGCCCCGTTGACGCTGGAGGTGACCCCGGTGAACGGCGCCCCGGTGGCGACCGGCGCACAAGCGGTCCTGGCCCCCATCGCGGAAGATAGCGCCGATCCGGCGGGCGCCGGCGTCGCGTCGCTGTTCGGCGGGCAGTTCTCCGACCCCACCGACGCGGTGTTCGGCTCCGCTGGCAACGGCTTCGCCGGGGTGGCGGTGGTCGGCAACGCGGCAACCACCGCCCAGGGGCAATGGCAGTATTGGACCGGCACCGCTTGGGTCGCCGTAGGAACGGTGTCGGACGGAAACGCCCTGCTGCTGGCCGCCGACGCCAAGCTGCGCTTCGTTCCCGCCGCCGACTGGAACGGCGTGCCGCCGAGCCTGATGGTTCGCCTGATCGACGATTCACAAGGGGCCGTGACCAGCGGCGAGCGGGCGGACGTGACGGGCGCGGGCGGCGACAGTCGCTACAGCCTCGACACCATCGCCCTGACCACCGCCGTCAGCGCGGTCAACGATGCCCCCGTGGCGACGGGCACGGCGGCCACCCTGCCGACCATCACCGAGGACACCGCCAACCCGGCGGGCGCCACCATCTCCGCCTTGTTCGGTCATCTGTTTTCCGACGCCGCCGACGCGGTGAGCGGCGGAGCGGCGGCCAATGGCTTCGCTGGCGTGGTGGTGGTCGGCAACGCCGCCACCGTGGCGCAAGGAACGTGGCAATATTGGACCGGCACCGCCTGGGCCGACATCGTCGCGGCGAGCGACGCCAACGGGCTGCTGCTGGCCGCCAACACGGCACTGCGCTTCGTTCCCGCCACCAACTGGAATGGCACCACTCCGGCTCTGACGGTCCGGCTGGTCGAGGACGGCGGCGCGCCGTTGGTCACTGGCAACCGCGTCGACCTGACCGGTGGGGTCGGCGGCAGCACGGCCTACAGCGCCGGCATCATCGCGCTGACCGGAACCGTCACCCTGGTCAACGACGCGCCGGTCGTCACCGGAACGACCGCCACCCTGCCGACCATTGCGGAAGACGCCACCGACCCGGCGGGCGCCACGGTCACCAGCCTGTTCGCCCACCTGTTCTCCGACCCGGCGGACGCCGTGGCGGGCGGCTCCGCCGCGGACGGTTTCGCCGGCATCGCCATCGTCGGCAACGCGGCGACCGCGCAGGGTGCTTGGCAGTATTGGACCGGCACGGCCTGGGCTGCCGTGGGGGTGGTGTCGGATGGCAACGCCCTGCTGCTGGCCGCCAACACGGCGTTGCGCTTCGTTCCCGCCGCCGACTGGAACGGCGTGCCGCCGAGCCTGATGGTTCGCCTGATCGACGATTCACAAGGGGCCGTGACCAGCGGCGAGCGGGCGGACGTGACGGGCGCGGGCGGCGACAGTCGCTACAGCCTCGACACCATCGCCCTGAGCACCGCCGTCAACGCGATCAACGACGCTCCGGTGGTGACAGGCACGGCGGCCACCCTGCCGACCATCGCCGAGGACACCGCCAACCCGGCGGGCGCGACGGTCTCCGCCCTGTTCGGTCACCTGTTCTCCGACGCCGCCGACGCGGTAAGCGACGGGTCCACCGCCAACGGCTTCGCCGGTGTGGTGGTGGTCGGCAACGCCGCCACCGTTGCGCAAGGAACGTGGCAGTACTGGACGGGCACGGGCTGGGCCGGCATCGGCGCGGCGAGCGACGGCAACGGGCTGCTGCTGACCGCCAGCACGGCGTTGCGCTTCGTTCCCGCCGCCAACTGGAACGGCACCACGCCCGCCTTGACCGTCCGGCTGATCGACGACTCGCAAGGGGCCGTGACCAGCGGCGGACGGGTTGTCTTGACAAGCGTTGGCGGCAGCACGGTTTACAGCGCCGGGACCATCGTGCTGACCGGAACCGTCACCCCGGTCAACGACGCGCCGGTCGTCACCGGAGCGACTGCTACCCTGCCGGCGATCGCGGAAGACACCGCCAACCCGGCGGGCACCACCGTCTCCAACCTGTTCGCCCACCTGTTCTCCGACCCGGCGGACGCCGTGAGCGGCGGGTCCGCCGCCAACGGCTTCGCCGGGATTGCCATCGTCGGCAACGCGGCGACCTCGCAAGGCGTCTGGCAATACTGGACCGGCACGGGCTGGACCGCCGTGGGGGGCGCCTCGGACGGCAACGCCCTGCTGCTGGCCGCCAACACGGCGTTGCGCTTCGTTCCCGCCGCCAACTGGAACGGCACCACCCCGGCTTTGACCATCCGGCTGATCGACGACTCGCAAGGGGCCGTGACCAGCGGCGGACGGGTTGTCTTGACAAGCGTTGGCGGCAGCACCGCCTACAGCGCCGGAACCGTCGCGCTGGCCGGCACCGTCACCCCCGTCAACGACGCGCCGGTCGCCACCGGCCCTGCGGCCACCCTGCCAACCATCGCCGAGGACACCGCCAACCCGGCGGGCACCACCGTCTCCAGCCTGTTCGGCCACCTGTTCTCCGACGCCGCCGACACGGTCAGCGGCGGGTCGGCGGCCGACACACTGGCCGGCGTGGTGGTGGTCGGCAACGCCGCCACCGTGGCGCAAGGGGCGTGGCAGTACTGGACCGGCGCCGCCTGGGCCGACATCGGCGCGGTCAGCGGCGGCAACGGCCTGCTGCTGGCCACCAACACGGCGCTGCGCTTCGTTCCCGCCGCCAATTGGAACGGCACCACCCCGGCTTTGACCGTCCGGCTGGTCGACACGTCGCAAGGCCCGATCGCCAGCGGCGCGCGGGTCGACGCGACGAGCGTCGGCGGCAGCACGGCCTACAGCGCCGGCACCATCGCGCTGACCGGCACCGTCATTCCGGTCAACGACGCCCCGGTGGCGACGGGCACGGCGGCGACCCTGCCGACCATCGCCGAGGACACCGCCAACCCCGCGGGCACCAGCGTCACCGCCCTGTTCGGCCATTTGTTCTCCGACCCGGCGGACGCGGTGGCGGGCGGCTCCTCCGCCAATGGCTTCGCCGGCGTCGCCATCGTCGGCAACGCGGCGACCGCCGGGCAGGGCGTCTGGCAATACTGGTCCGGTTCCGCCTGGATTACCGTGGGCGCGGTGGCGGAGGGGGCGGCGCTGGTCGTCGCCGCCAACGCGATGCTGCGCTTCGTTCCCGCCGCCGACTGGAACGGCACCACCCCGGCCCTGACCGTCCGGCTGATCGAGGACGGCGGCGCCCCCGTCGTCACCGGCGGCCGCGTCGACCTGACGGCCGGCGTCGGCGGCAGCACCGTCTACAGCGCCGACACCATCGCCTTGGCCGGCACCGTCACCCCCGTCAACGACGCGCCGCAGATCACCGCCGGCACGACGGCGCTGGCGACGATGAAGGGCGTGGCGGTGGCGGTCACCGGCCTGTCGGTGTCCGACGTCGACGCCGGCGCGCTGCCGATGCAGGTCACGCTGACCGCCGGCCACGGCACGCTGACCCTGGCCGACGCCGGGTGGGACGCCGTCATCACCGGCAACGGAACGGACAGCGTCACCGTCCGCGCGACCCTCGCCACCATCAACGGGCTGCTCGGCGCCGCCAACGGGCTCCTCTACACGGCCAATTCCTACACCGGGGCCGACGCCATCCGGATCGTCGTGAACGACCTGGGCAACGGCGGGGCCGGCGGACCGCTGACCGCGACCGCCACCATCGGAGTCACCGTGGCGCCGCCGAACGCTTCCCCCGTCCTGATCGACACCAACCTCGACGTGGCCGTGGCGGCGGAGGCCCTGGCCGCCCCCACCGCGGGCACGGTCGGCTTCGCGGTATCGAAGCTGGTCGGGCTGAACGGCAGCGGCCCCGCCAACGTCACCGACACGGACGCCGGGGCTGTCGTCGGCATCGCCCTGACCGGCACCAACGAGAGCTATGGCCGCTGGTGGTTCTCCACCGACAACGGTGCGACCTGGAGCCTCGTCGGCGCGGTCAACGACAGCGACTCAGCCCTTCTGCTGCGCGCCACCGACCGGCTCTATTTCCAGCCCAGCGCCGCGGTGCCGGCCACCGTCAACGGCGCCCTGACCATCCGCGCCTGGGACCAGACCACGGGCAGCGCCGGATCCAAGGTCGCCGTCACCCTCGGCGACGGCAGCGCCTTCTCCGCCGCGACGGACACCGTCACCCTGCATCCCGGCGTGCTGATCCCCAACGGCACCTTCGACAAGGGGCTAACCGGCTGGAGCTACACCGGCGGCGCCACGGTGGGCGCGACCGGCGACGGGCATGAGGGCACCCTGACCTCCGCGGGCGGCCGGACGCCGACGCAGCTCGAGGACTTCCTCGGCCTTGCCCACGGTTCCATCGCCACGGCGACCGGGACCATTCCATCCTTCGGCAACGCAATGAAGCTGGCCACCACCGTCACGGTGACGAAGGACACGACGCTGACCTTCGACTGGACCTTCATCTTCTCCGACCCCGGCTATCACGACTTCGCCTTCGTCAGCGTCAACGGGGTGGTGACCCTGCTCGCCAAGGACGCGAGCGCCAGCGGGAAATTCAGCGTGGTGATCGCGGCCAACAGCACCCTGTCGCTGGGCTTCGGCACCTCCGACACCAGCGACAACAGCGTCAACCCGATCCTGCGCGTCGACAACGTCAAGCTGACCACCGTCGCCAGCGACCCCATCGTGCTGGACATGGCCGGCGACGGGCTGGCCCTGCGGGCGCTGACCGACGGAGTCCTGTTCGACGTCAGCGGCGACGGCGTGGCCGACCGGACCGGCTGGGTCGGCAAGGGCAACGCCCTTCTGGTGCGCGACGACAACCACAACGGGCAGATCGACGACGGGCGCGAGCTGGTGTCGGAGCATTTCGGAAAAGGCTTCAACAGCAGCCTGGAGGCCCTCGCCTCGCTCGACACCAACCACGACGGGCGGTTGGACGCCGCGGACGAGAGCTTCGCCACGCTCCAGGTCTGGCAGGACGCCGACGGCGACGGGGTGAGCCAGCCGGGCGAACTGCGCACGCTGACCGACGCCGGAATCCTGTCCATTGCCACCACGGCCACCCCGACAGACACGACGCTGGCCGGCAACCACATCCTCGGCACCACCAGCATGACCATGGCCGACGGCAGCAGCCGCCTGGTGGCCGGCGTCGCCTTCGACGCGCAGGCCACCGTCGCGGCGCAGCTGCACAGCCAGCCGCTGGCCGCGTCGCCATCTCCGTCGCCATTTCCGTCGTCTCAGGCCGATCACGGGCGCTTCGACTACGCAGCACTTCTCTCCTCCGGCCTGGGCCTGCCGGACACCGTTCCGGTTGTGCAAAGCAGTCTTGATGCACACAGCGGAGACTGGGCGATGGCGCTTCACACCGCGGACACACACCACACCACAACCCATGCATCGACGATTGTGCCGGTCGCTGAAAATTCATGATCGACTGACAGAATTCGACGCATTTTTAGGTATTTGGATACTGTTTTGTCCTAAATGAGTATGAGAGTTCTCGACTAAGATCATCATCGCTGTAGGCCAAAGAGCCTAGACATGCGGCGATCTCCAGGACCCTCATGCACAAGTTTTGTCTTATCGCCACGGTTGCGCTTCCGCTCCTGACCGGGGCACCACAATCTCTAGTTGCAGCACCGCGCGACGAGGTGGTGGCGCTGATCGGCAAGGCGACGGAGACCCACGACCGCCTGCGCGGGGCGGAGGCCGCCGCCGACGGGGCCCGCAACGCCCTGCGGGTCAGCCATGGCGGCTGGTTCCCGACGCTCAGCCTGTCGGCCAACGGCGGGCGCGAGAGCACGACCAAGCCGGCCGGCCTGCCCAACACGGACATGAACGCGTCCCAGTTTTCGGCGCGGGCGACGCAGCTGATCTGGGATTTCGACGCGACCAACGCCGACATCCGGCGCGCCCAGGTGACGCTGGTCCGCGCCGACATCGCGGTGGAGCGCACCCGGCAGGAGCTGCTGGTGGAGGGCCTCACCGCCTACGCCGGACTCGTCCGCGCCCATCAGCTCCTCGCCTTCGCGCGCCAGTCCGAGGACAACATCCGGCGTCAGACCGGGCTGGAGGAGGTGCGGCTTCAGGAGGGCTTCGGCTTCTCCACCGACGTTCTCCAGGCCAAGAGCCAGCTGGCCGGCGCCCAGGCGCGCCGCGTTGCGGCGGAGGAGGCGACGCAGAACGCGCAGAGCCGCTTCCAGGCCTTCTTCGGCCATGTTCCCTTCCAGGTCAGCAACGCCCAAGTCCTGGCGATGACGCGCGCCGGCCTGCCCGTCTCGATGGACGCGGCGGTGGAGGAGGCGCGCCGCCACAACCCGCGCCTTCAGGAATTGGCCCTGACCACCGCGGCGGCGCAGGAAGCGGTGACCTCGGTGCGCGGCCGCACCCTCTACCCGCGGATCGACGGCTTCGTGGAACACAACATCAAGCGCGACGTCGCCGGGCAGTCCGGGCGGCAGAACGAGCTTCTGTTCAAGCTCCAGGTCACCTTCTCGCTGAACACCGGCCTGACCGCGCTCAACAGCATCCGTCTGGCCGAGGCCGACCTGCGGGCCGCCGACGCCACCTGGGCCGACCAGGAGCGCACGGTGCTGGAGACCGTCCGCAACAGCTGGAACCGGCTGGAAAGCGCCCGCGCTCAGGTGCAGCTGCTGAACGATCAGGCGAGCCTCGCCGCCGGTTTCCTCGACGTGGCGCGGTCGGAGCGCGAGCTGGGCACCCGGTCGCTGATCGACATCCTGTCGGGCGAGACGACGCTGATCAACGCGCGCAGCGACGCCGCGGCGGCGGAGACGGAGCTGGTGCTGGCCGGCTACCGCCTGCTCGCCGCCATGGGCCGGCTGAAGGCCACCGACATCCAGACCAAGCCGATGCCGAAGCTGACCGCGCCGGGCCGCGGCGCTTTCCGCGATCAGGGTCAGCGCGATCCGGGCCGGCGCGGCACGGGAGACCAGCGATGAGCGGCGGCGCCATCGGTCTGCTGGTGCTGCGGCTGCGCGCCAACCTGCGGCTGACCGCCCGCGTCTTCGCGGCGTCGCTGGCGGCGAACCTGCTCGGGCTGGCCTCGTCCTTCTACACGATGCTGGTGCTGAACCGGTACGTGACGCACGGCGTCGACTCCACGCTGGCGGCGCTGACCGTCGGCGTCGTCCTGTCCATCGCCTTCGAGCATCTGTTCCGCCACGTCCGGCTGGGCATCGCCGGACGCATCGGGCGGGCCGAGCACGAGCGTCTGACCACCGGGGCCTTCGGCATCCTGATGACCGCGCGCAGCGGCGCCGGATCGGCGGAGGGCGACGCGGCCCGGCGCGAGGCGCTGCGGGCGCCGGAGCAGATCGACTCTGCGCTCGGCTCCGCCAATCTGGCGACGCTGTTCGACCTGCCCTTCGCGCTCGGCTTCATCCTCGTGGTGGCGCTGATCTCCTGGCCGCTGGCGGCGATCTGCCTCGTCTTCACTCTGCTGGCCATCGCCGCCGGACTGCTGGCCCAGGCGGACATGCGCGCGGTCGGGCGCGATCTCGCCCAGGCCGGCGCCGACGCCCAGGGGCTGGTCACCACCGCCATCGTCGGGCGTGACGCGGTCGCCCTGTTCGGTGGCGCCAAGCCGCTCCTCGGCGACTGGCAGCGCGCGGCCAAGGCCCTGCGCGTGGTCCGCGAGCGCATGTCGATGCGCCAGGGCCGCGCCCAGTCGGCGGCGCAGAGCCTCCAGGCGCTCCAGGGCGTGGCGGTGATCGCCACCGGCGCCGTCCTGGTGGTGCGCGGCGAGCTGGACGTCGGGTCGCTGATCGGCATCAACCTGCTGGTCGGCCGCGCGCTGGCGCCCTTCACCCGGCTGGCCCAGATCGGCGAGTCCCTGGCGATGGCCCGGCAGGCGCAGGTCCGGCTGGAGCAGTTCGCCCGCACCGCGGTCGAGCCGACCGGCGGCACCAGCCTGCCCCGCTACGCCGGCACGCTGGAGCTGCGCGACCTGACCTTCACCCCGCCGGGCGGCGTCACGCCGCTGCTGCGCCGTCTCAACCTGTCGGTGCCCGCCGGCAACATCCTGGTGCTGAAGGGGCGCAACGGCTCGGGCAAATCGACGCTGATCCGCCTGATCGCCGGTCTGGCCGACCCGCAGGAGGGCGCCGTACTCGCCGACGGGGTGGACATCCGCAAGTTCGCCCCCTCCTGGTGGCGCCAGCAGATCGGGCTGCTGCCGCAGGAGCCGGTGTTCCTCAACCGCACGATCCGCGAGAACCTGCTGCTCGCCAACCCGCGCCTGTCGGAGACAGAGCTTCACGCCGTCCTGCACCGCGCCGGGGCCGACCGCACGGTGGCCGACTGCGCCCAGGGCCTCGACACGCCGCTGCGCAACTTCGGCCATGAGCTGCCGACCGGCCACCGCCGCCGGCTGGCGCTGGCCCGCGCCCTGGCGGTCGGCGGTCGGCTGATCCTGCTCGACGAGCCGACCGACGGGCTGGACTCCGAGGGCACCGCCACCGTCTACCGCACGCTGATCGAGCTGGCGCGGAGCGGTCACACGGTGATCATCGCCTCCCACGACCCGCGCATCCTCCAGGGCGCCTCGCTGGTGCTCGACCTCGACCAGCCGAACGGCGCGGCCACCGTCCGCGAGCCGGCGGGGCTGGTGACGCCATGAAGCCGCTTCCCCTGCTCACCCGCAAGCCCGCCGCCGGCCCGGCATCCGCGCCGACCGCCATTCCGACAGCCATCCCGGCCGCCCTGATGGGAACGCAGGCCGCGGACACCGAAAGCCGCTTCGGCGACGGCCTGTTCGCGGTCAGCATCGCCGCCTTCCTCGCGGCACTCGGCTGGGCGGCCATCGCCGAGTTGAACGTCTCCAGCAGCGCGCCCGGCGACGTGGTGCCTCTGTCCTACAACCAGTCGGTCCAGCATTTCGAGGGCGGCATCGTCCGCGACATCCTGGTGCAGGAAGGCGATTCGGTCACCGCCGGCCAGGCGCTGGTCGAGCTGGATCAGACCAAGATCCGCGCCGACCTGGAGGAGCTGAAGCTGCGCCTCGGCTCGCTGTCCGCCGACACCGCGCGGCTGGAGGCGGAGGTCGGGCGCCGCGAGGCCATCGATTTCCCCGAGCGGCTGCTGCGCGAGCGGCCCGATCTGGTGGCGCAGACCCGCGACCTGTTCCGCGCCCGCCGCGACCGGCTGGCCTCCGACCTCGACATCCAGCGCCAGGACATCGCCCAGCGCGAGCAGCAGGTGGCCGCCGTGCGGGCGCGCATCGGCGGCTCCCAGGTGGCGCAGGGCCTGATCCGCGAGCAGCTCTCCATCAGCGAGACCCTGCTGAAGCGCGAGATCACCAACCGCATGAAGCACCTGGAACTGCTGCGCGACGACGCCCGCGTCAGCAGCGCCATCGCCGAGGACCGCGCCACCCTGGCCCAAGCCGAGGCGGCGCTGGCCGAGGCGCGCAGCAAGCTGGTGTGGATCGGCCGCAAATACGAGGAAGAGAGCCGCAACGCCCTCGACGAGGCCCGCCGCAACCACGACGAGCTGTCGCAGCGCCTGACCCGCTACCAGGACAGCCTGGACCGCAGCAGCCTGCGCGCACCCATGGACGGCATCGTCAAGACGCTGGCCGTCTCCACCAAGGGCGCCGTCGTCAAGGCCGGCGAGACGGTGGTGGAGCTGGTGCCGCGCGACGGCAAGCTGGTGGTGGACGCCCGCCTGCCGGTGCAGGACATCGGCTATGTCCGCCCCGACCAGCCGGTGGTGGTGACTCTGGCCGGCGGCGACGCCTCGCGCTTCGGCCACATCGAGGGGCGCGTGCGGACGATCAGCCCCGACACGCTGCTCGATGCCAACAAGCAGTCCTACTACAAGGTCCGCGTCGAGCTGCCGGTGACCCGTTTCGACTACGGCGGCAAGACCTACGAGCTGTTCCCCGGCGTGCGCGTGACCTGCAGCATCCTGACCGGGCGGCGCACCATCCTCGACTATGTGTTCTCGCCGGTCCTCAACGGCCTCCAGCACGCGATGCAGGAGCAATGAGGATGGCCGGACCGACTGCCATTTCCCCTCTCCCCTCTGGGGAGAGGGTTAGGGTGAGGGGGTTGCGCTTTTGCCGGACGCACCGCCACGCGCAACCCCCTCACCGGCCCTCCGGGCCACCCTCTCCCCAGAGGGGAGAGGGCTATATCCCCCTCGCCCTGCTCCACCCCGACACGGACCGCCCGAGGCCCACCCCATGCTGAGCTCGCTCCAGCCCCGCTCCCGGCCGCCGCTGCGCTGGTCGCACCTGACCAAGAAGGCGCGCTTCGCGCTGATCCTGGCGGCGGCGATGCTCGTCACCGTGCTGGTCTCCCTGGTCGTCCGCGCCGGCTTCCTCGGCGACAGCGCGCGCGAGCCGTTGACCGTCGCCGTCGTCGGGCCGCTCAGCGGGCCGGACGCGGCGCTGGGGCTGGCCCTGCGCAAGGGGGCGGCGCTGCGCGCCGACACCATCAACGCGGCGGGCGGCATCGCCGGCCGTCCCGTGGTGGTCAAGCCCTTCGACGACGAGGGCGACAAGGGCAAGTCGCTGGAGATCGCCCGGCGCGTCTCCAACGATCCCTCCGTCCTCGCGGTGATCGGCCACACGCCGGACGCCACCGACAGCGCGACGGCGATCTACGCCCAGCGGCAGATCCCGCTGATCGCCCCGCGCCCGCTGGTCCGCCCGGCGGACGCCGCGCCCAGCCCCTGGCTGTTCAGCATCACGCTGGACCGCACGCACGAGACGCGCTTCCTCGCCAACTACGTGCGCAACGTGGTGGGCGAGCCGACCGTCGCCATCGTCCGCGAGGACAGCGAGCAGGCCGCCTCCCAGGCAGGCCAGTTCGACGTGATCCTTCAGCGCTTCGGCACCAAGCTGGTCGGCCAGTGGACCTTCGCGCCGGGCCGCGGCGGTGCGGCCGCCCTGCCGGCGCTGGCCCAGGCGGTGAAGGAGAAGATGCCGACCGGCGCCGTCGTCGTCATCGGGTCGGCGGTGGACAGCGCGCGGGTGGTGGTGGCGCTGCGCGACGCCGGGGTGCGCAACCTGATCGCCGGCAGCTCGGAGATGGCCTCGTCGGCCTTCCGCACCGAGATCGTCGCCCAGACGCAGGCCAACCCGAAGGCGCTGACCCCGGAGGCCTACGGCCACGGCCTGCTGGTGTCGTCGCCCGTGCTGTTCGACACGGCGAACGAGCGGGCGCAGCGCTTCTACGGCCAGTATGTGAAGCGCTTCAACGCGGTGCCCGACTGGGCGGCGGCGCTGGGCGCCGACGGCGTGGACCTGATCGCCGGCGCCATCGCCAAAACGAACACCGCCACCGGCAAGCCGGACGGCGAGGATCTCCGCCGCGCCATCGCCGACCACGACCGCGCCGAGACCGCCTTCCAGGGCACGGTCGGCACCTGGACCTTCGACGCGCGGGGCCAAGCGACCCTGCCGGTGATGATGGCCTCCTACAACGGCCTGAACCCGGTGGCGGCGCTGACCCAGCTCCAGCCGATCCGCGAGGCCGGAGTCTCCAACTTCCTGGAGGAGGTCACGAAGGGCCGGGCGCTCTACGTCAACGACCGCTTCATGTACAAGACGGACGTCATCTACACCGGCGTCCAGCTTCACGAAATCCGCGACCTGAACCCGGACGCCAACGAGGCGACGCTGAACCTGACGATCTGGTTCCGCTACCGCGGCGCCTTCAACCCGGCGGACGTCGTCTTCACCAACGCGGTCAAGCCGGTCGAGCTGGGCAAGCCCTACCGCGAGGAGCGCGGCGAGGTCACCACCTACGTCGCCTACCGGATCGAGGGGCGCTTCGCCCTGAACGTCTTCGACCAGCGCCCGCCCTACGGCAGCCAGACGGTCGGCGTCAGCTTCCGCCACCGGACGCAGAACCGCAACACGGTGATGTTCGTCACCGACGTTCTCGGCATGTCGCTGGTCGACACCAACGACTTCGTGGAGAAGCTGAAGGCGATGGCCGCGGCGGAGACCGCGTCCGCCGCCGATCCCGGCCTCGCCGACCGCTTCCGTCGCGCGCTGGAGGGCGAGAGCGAAAGCTCCACCCTGCTCGACCAGCTCCGCGCCAAGCGGGTGCTGGCGCCGTCGCCCGGCTGGCGGCTGTCGCGCGCCTGGATCTCGCAGGACGTCGCCTCGGTCGGCAGCGAGGGCGATCCCAACTATGTCGGCTTCGGACGCCCGCAGCCGGACTTCTCGCGGGTCGATTTCGGCGTGGTCGCCACCCCGGACGCCCCGGCGGCCCGCGACTTCATCCACCGCGACTTCTTCGTCTACATCGCCATCTTCAGCGCCGTACTGGCGGTCTTCGCCGCGTTCATGGACCGCCGTGACCGCGGCCAGTTCTGGAAGATCCAGACACTGTTCATGCGCATCCTGTCCTGGCCGCTGCTGCTGATGTCCGCCGGCAACATCGTGCTGGACCAGGCGGTGGCGACCCTGCCGCCGAGCGGGATCGCCATGGTGGTGAACGGGGTCAACGTGCTGTGGTGGATCGTGCCGGCCATCCTGGTCGACCGCACGCTGGAGCGCTTCGTCTGGACCCCGCTGGAAATCCGCACCCAGCGCAAGATCCCCGGCATCGTCCGCCGCTTCTCCACCCTGATCGTCTTCGGCTTCGCCGGCTGCGGCATCATCGCCTTCGTGCTGAAGCAGCCGATCACCAGCCTGCTCGCCGCCTCCGGCCTCGTCGGCATGGTCATCGGCCTCGCCATCCAGGCCAACATCGCCAACGTCTTCTCCGGCATCGTCCTGAACATCGAACGGCCGTTCCAGATCGGCGACAGCATCCAGATCACCGATCTGGTGCGTGGTGTCGTGGTGGACATGACGTGGCGCACGGTGCGGATACGCAACGTCGCCGGCTTCATCGTCGCCATGCCCAACGCCAAGGTGTCGGAGGCGACCGTCATTAATTTCAGCGCGGTCGACCGGGTGTCGATGAAGCTGGAATACTACGCCGACGCCCGCCACGACCCCGGCCAGATGGGCGGCCTGCTGACCACCGCCCTGCAGAACGCCGACAAGGTGATGTCCAGCGCCACCGGCGGCCCCCCCTTCGTCCGCTACGACGGCATCCGCGGCGTCAACGGCCAGTGGCTGTGCAAATACAACATGTTCTTCTGGGTCGAAGACTACGACGCCAGCTTCGTCGTGCCGGAGCTGGTCTGGCGGTCCGTCTACCGCACGCTGGCCGAGGCCGGCATCGAGCCGACCCCGCCCGACCTGATGGAGGCCGCCGGCCCCGCCGCGGTCGCCACCAACGCCCAGCGCAAGGCGATTCCGGCATGAGCAGGAACACCCCGAAGATGCGAACCCTGATCGCCGCGACGGCGCTGCTGCCGGTCCTGCTCGCCGGGACGGGCTGCGCGCCGCTCGGCAGCGAGCGTCCCGGCGCGATCCTGGAGAAGGTGGCCGACGGCGACTACGACGTCGGCATCCGCTACCCCGCCAAGCGCGCCCGCTATGTGATGATCGTCGAGGAGGACGAGGACGGCTTCGTCGTGACCAACCGCCCGGCCGGCGCCCGCGAGGCGGACACCGTCCCGGCCCCGGTGGTGGCGCAGCCGCAGCGCAACGACAGCGTCCTCGCCCCTTGCGCCGAGGCGACCGGCAACTGGTACCGCCACACCCCGGCGGGCTATGTCTGCGTCGGCCAATCGGCACCCGGCGGCGGTGGCTGACATGATGCGCCTCGCGATCATCCTCTCCCTGACGCTCGCCGGCTGTGCCGCGGGCGCCCCGGCCCCCGACGCAGGACGCGCCGACGCCCCCGTGCTGCGCATCGTCGCCGAGCCCGACGCCAACGGGCGCCGCCCGGTCGCGGTCGACGTGGTGCGGGTGGCCGACCCGGCGCTGGCCGGACGGCTGGCCGGGCTCGACGCCGCGGGCTGGTTCCGCGACCGCGAGGCGCTGAGCGCCGAGGCCGGCAACCGCATCGCCATCGCCTCCTGGGAGATGGTGCCGGGCCAGAGCGTGCTCCTGCACAGCCTGCCCCCTTTCGCCACCACCCCGACCCAAACACTCGTCTACGCGCTGTACGGCGTGCCCGGCGCCCACCGGCAAACGCTGGACGGTGCCGGCGCCCTGGACGTACGGCTGGGACGGGAGACCTTCACCGTGGCTCCGCTGATCGAGGGAACGCCGTGACCGCCCAAATCGCTACGGCGCAATCCGCCCCTGCACGGAAGGCCGTAACCGCCGGCGCCAAGCCCGCCGGCACGCTGGCCCTGTTCCGCGCCTTCCAGGAGGATCTGCTCGCCGGCTGTGCCGACGCGCAGGCCCCAGCGGGGACGGTGGCCGACCGTCTGACCGCCACGCTCCATGGAATGAGCGGCGCCGCCGTCTCGCAAGGGCCGGGCGCGCACGGCACGGTGGTCAAGGCGGTCTTCGCCATGGCCATGCTGGCCGACCGCGCGCTGGCCCAGACGCGGCCCGCCGACGCCGTGGTCTCCAGCCGCCTGTTCGGCGCGAACGCCACGCTGCAAACCCTGTTCGTCCAGGCCGACGACCTGATCCGCCAGGGCGCCAAGGCCGACCGCGGGCTGGCCGCCGTCTATCTCGCCGCGCTGGCGCTGGGCTTTCCAGACGACGCCCAGGCGACCGCCCGCCGCCCTGCCCTGCACCGCATCGTCGTCGGCGAGCGCGCCGCGGCCAGCCACCCCAGCCCGCGCGCCTGCGAACCGCCCGACGGCGCCGTGCCCGGCTACCTCGCGCCGTCCGGACGCCCCTGGTGGTGGGCGGTCGGCGGGACCGCCGTGCTGTTCCTCGTGGTCTCGCACCTGCTGTGGGCCGGCACCATCGGCAGCATCCAACGCGATCTGAGCGGCGCCCGCGCCGCGGTCGAGGACATGGGGCTGTCATGGTCCTACTGATGCTCACGCTGGAGCTGGTGCTCTCCACCATCGGCTCCGCCATCGTCTACCTGCTGTCCTTCGCCGTCACGCTGGCGCCCTACGCGCTGCTGGCGCTGCCGCTCTACATCTTTTACCGCCTCGGCCGGATGGTCTTGCCGAAGCTGCGCGGCTGGCGGCGCAAGCCCGCCGCCAGGACCGCCGGCCGGAAGGCCCCCGCGCGCCGGACCGCCCCGCCGGCACCGCTGCGCGTCCGCGCCGAGGCGCCACCGCCGAAGAAGGCCGCCGCCGACACGCCGCCCAACGCCCGCATCTACGGCGAGGGGCTGGACATCCTGACGCGGCAGATGCGCGGCCCCCTGCGCCGCGGCGACATCCCGTGGTTCCTCGCCTTCGGCGTCGGCGGTCCCGCCCTGCTCGCCACCGACCCGACCCATGTCCGCTGGCCCGAGGACGGCAACGGCGAGAACGGCTGCTGGTGGTTCTGCGAAGGGGCCGCGATCCTGCACGCCGGCGCCGATTCCGCCGACGGCTCCCGGCTGGGCGCGTCCTGGCCGGCGCTGGTCGCCGCGATGCGCAAGCGGCCGATGCGCCGCCCGCTGGACGGCGTCCTGCTGATGGTCGGCGCCGACGAGCTGCGCGCCGCCGCCGAACGCCCCGGACCGCGCGACGCGTTGGCCAAGCGGGGCGCCGCCCTGCGAGAACGCCTGCGGACTCTGCGCGACGATGTCGGCGTGGTCGGCCCTGTGCATGTGGTCGTGGTCCGCGCTGAGGCCCTGGACGGCTTCACCGACCTCTGCGCCGCCATGCCGTCCGCCCTGCTGGACGGCGTGCTGGGATGGACCAACCCCCAGGACTGGGCCAAGCCCTTCGAGCCGCGCCGCATTGACGAGGCGTTCGAGGCCATCGCCGCCGACATCGCCGTTCTGGAGGCCGACGCCTTCGCCGCCGGCACCGCCGGGGTGCGGCTGCCGCTGCTGCCGGCATCCCTGGACACCCTGCGCCATCCGCTGGCGCTGTTCCTCGACGGCGCCCTGGGTGGCGACGACCAGACCGAGCCCTTCCCGCTGCGCGGCATCGCCCTGACCGGCGCCTACGCCCCGGCCACCGGCGGGCGCCGTCCGGTCTTCGCGCGCAACCTGCTGCCGGGCCGGGCCTTCGCCGAGGCCGGCTACGGGCGGCCGTCCGATGCCGCCTACCAGCAGGCCCACAAGCGCCGCCGGATGGCCCAGGCCGCGCTCGCCGCCTCGGTCGCCGGCTTGTCGGTCGCCGCGTGGCAGGGCGTGTCCAGCGTGTCCGCCGGCAGCCCGCCGGTCGCCGCCGCCACCGCCGACCTGCGCCGGGCGCTGCTGGCGCGCGACGCCGTCACCGACGGGGCTTTGGCCGGTCGGGTGATCGCCGCCACGGCGGTGATGGAGCGCAGTCCCCTTGCCACGCCGCTGCTGCCGACCTCGCTGTTCAGCACCTTCGACGAGGACAAGAAGCGGCTCGCCTCCGTCACGCTGCGCCGCTCGGTGCTGCGGCCGATCCGCGACGCCCTGCTGCCCAGCGCCACCATGGCGGACCTGCCGCCGGTCGCCAACCCGCAGAAGGTCGAAGACCTGCCCGCCTTCCGCCGGCTCGCCGAGCAGCTCGACCGCATCGGCGGGCGACGCGACGCGCTGGAGCGCTACGACCGCTTCCGCCGCAACAGCGGATTCGACGAGCTGAACGCGCTGGCCGAGAGCGTCTACGGCGCCGTTCCCCGGTCGCCCATGACGGCGACGGACGGCTACATCACGCGCATCGCCGCCGGCGCCGACCTGCCCAACCTCGACGCCCGGACCATCGCCGCGGCGGTGCGCGCGGAGTCGGTCCAGCTCGCCGCCCCGTTGGCCGAGGAGCTGTACGGCCGCAACCCGCTCCGCCAGCGCGCCGAGGCCCTGGCCGAACGGCTGCGCGGCCTGCCGGAGACGCCAACCCCCGAGGATGTCGAGGACGTCCGCCGCCTGACCGGCGCCATCGCCGAAGCCGTTTCCTGGCCCATCGCCGGTGCCCTGCAGGAGCCCGCCCGCGGCCTGCCCGACGCGATCCGGGTGGCACTCCAGAAGGCGGCCATCGCCGATCTGCCGGGCCGCGACACCACCGACCGCATCACCGAGGCCCTGTCCACCGCCGCGACCGGCGCCCGCGCCGCCGTCCTGGCGCTGGGCGCGCCGCAGACCGGCGCCTTGTTCGCGGTGGGTGACGGCGGAGCGTTGGTTCTCAACCCGACGGTGACCGCCCTGCCGGACGCCCTGGCCACCGCCCTGCCCGCAGCGGTTCCCGACGCTCCTCCCGCCGAAACCGTCAAGCCGGCCGAGGCCAAGCCCGCTACGCCCAAGCCCGCGGAACCAAAGCTCATTTCGCCCGAAGCGGAGCCGGCCAAGCCGGTCGCGGCGGCCCCTCCTCCGCCTCCACGGCCGGCCCCGTCGCCGGAACCCGCGGCGCCGCCGCCCGCCACAGCAGAGGCGTCGGCCGTCGTCGCGCATCTGCCGGTCCCGCCCAGAATGCCGGTGGAAACCTCAGTTCCGGACGGCGACGTCGCCCTGTCGAAGCTGTCCACCGCCTTTGCACAGACTCTCGCCGGACGCTTCCCCTTCGTCGGCTCCGAACAGGCGCGCGGCGCGTCCGACGCCGACCCGCAGGACGTCCGCCGCTTCTTCCGGCAGTTGGACGAGCACCGGGCGGCGGTGATGCGGACCGCGACCCCCGAGGTCGCCGCCTTCATGGAGCGGATGGAGGCCGCCCGCCCCCTGCTGGAGGCCATCGCGCGCCCGTCCCCCGTCAGCGTCCGCCTCACCTACGGCGCCAACCGCGCGCAGGAGGTCGGGGCGGAACACATCATCGACTGGTCGGTGCGTTCCGGCGCCAGCGCGGTGGGGGCAACGGCCAACGGCGGGACGCTCGCCTGGACGCCGGGCCAGCCGGTGCTGCTGAGCGCCCGCTGGGCCTCCGGGTCGCCCTTCCGTCCGAAGGGCGCGCCGGCGGGCGGAACCGCCGCGGCGACCGGCGACACCATCACCCTGGCCGAGCGCGGACCGTGGGCGCTGCTGCGCCTGCTGAAAGGCCACACTCCGTCATCGTCGCGGGACGGCCTGCTGATACGCGTCGCCCTGCCCACGCAGACCATCGAAGGGCAGCCGGTGCGCGACACTGTCCTGGTGCTGGGCGCGGCGGTCATCGCCGGGACGCGCAACGAGCTTACGGCGCGCGCCCTCGACCTGCCCGCGCGTTTCCCGCAGAGGTAGTGGAGATCGGTGCACAAAGAAAAGCTGATGATGAACTTTGTTACAATTCGCAGAAAGATGACTCAGCTTCCAACAAAAACACCGACGGTGGTCATAGGCATTTAATGCGTTGTTAATTACTGAAAATGTATCAAGTCGTTGGGACATATTGGATCGTTGGGCAGTCATTCTTTGCCCAACGACAGTCCCGAGAACCACTCTCTAATTTACCAGCGGCAATAGGGGCATTCTTTTACCAATCGCTTAGGCGGCGGTTGATTGGCGATGCTTTGTTTCTTTCGGAATGCCAAATTTGCGACGAATAACGTCCCAATACGTGTGTCCGAGCTTACCGTTTCCACCTGAAATCAACCTCACCTGTCCCTCGAAAGGTTTCGGATCATGGTAGACCGCAAGAAGCGCGCCCAGGAACTGATCAAGTATCACAGCTACGCCTCGGGTGCCTTCGGACTCATCCCCGTTCCCGGCGCGGACGTCGCCGCGGTCAGCGTGGCCCAGCTCAACCTGATCCATAAGCTCGCCAAGCTCTATGAGATCGAGTTCGCGCAGGAGCGCACCCGCGCGATCATCGGCGCGCTGATGGGCGGCGTCATGCCCGGCGCGCTGAGCTCCAGCGTGCTCGGCTCCGCCGTGAAGGCCGTTCCGTTCATCGGCACCGCCCTGGGCGTCGCCGTCATGCCGGCCCTGTCGCTGGCCGCCACCCAGGCGCTCGGCCGCGTGTTCGCGCAGCACTTCGAGACCGGCGGCACGCTGCTGGACTTCGACGTCGAGACGATGCGCGAGCATTTCCGCAAGGAGTTCGAGGCCGCCCGGAACGACGCCGCCAAGAACGAGGCCGGCGAGGCTCCCGCCGCCGCGCCGCAGATGGAAGAGCAGCCGGTCCAGAAGGCCGGCTAAGGGCACGACGCCGGGGCGCCGGGCAAAGAAGGAAGCATCGCCGTGTTCGAGCTGATCTACATCGGTCTCTGCCTGCTGGTCGGGTTTCTGGGGATCGGCCGCCGCGGCGGCTTCCTGCTTTACGCCTTCCTGGCGGTGGTTCTGACGCCGCCCGGCGCTCTTCTCGTGATGATCCTGCTGACCACCCGCGGCAAGAAGCGGGCGAAGGCATGACGGCGGCGACGGCGTCCATCCTCCGCCCGGTTCTGCGGATTCTTCTGCCGGTCCTGCTGGCGCTGCTCGCCACGGCCCTTCCGGCGCGCGCCGAATACTGGACCATCGCGTCGGAAGACCATTTCCCGCCCTACAACTACTCCTTCAACGGCACCCGCACGGGGATCGACACCGAGATCGTCGTCGCCCTGCTGAAGGAGATGAACATCACCCCGGTCCACCGGCCGCTGTCCTGGACCGAGGTCGTCCGGTCGATGGACGAGAACACCGCCGACGTCGGGTTCCAGTTCATCGCCTCGCCCGCCCGTTTCGCGCAGTACAACATGATCGGCCCGTTCCGCACCGGCACGACCGTCTTCATGGTGCGCAAGGACTCCCCCATCGCCTTCGAGCGGCTGGAGGACCTGACCCCCTACCGCATCGGCGTGGTCGACGGCTTCGCCTACGCGCCGGACTTCGACGCCGCGACCTATCTGGAAAAGGTTCCGTCGAGCAGCAATGTGGTCAATTTCCGCCGCCTGATCCTGGGCCGGGTGGACGTGATCGTCGGCGACCTGCATGTGCTGAACCACATGGCCAAGCAGGACGGGCGGCTGAAGGACGTGCGCGTCCTGCCCAAGCCGCTCGGCCTGATCCCCCGCTACATCGCCATGCCCAAGGCGCGCAAGGAGAAAGCCGAGCGGCTGCAGGCCGCCTTCGTCAAGCTGCGCGACAACGGCACGATCACCCGCATCCTCGACTCCTGGCTGGCGGAGTGAGGCGGACCGATGAGCAAAAGCAAGACAACCAAGCGTGTCGCCCCCAGCCGGCCCGTCTCGGCTCTGCTGCCCCTGATCGGGCTGGCCGACCGTGAGATCCTGACCCGGCTGGTGGTCACCGGCTGCGTCGCCGCCACCGCCAACCTCATCAGCCTGATGAGCCTCAGCGCGGAGCTGAACGGCTGGATGCGCGGCGAGGTGCTGGACACGCCCTTCCTGATCTTCTGCCTGTCGTTGCTGGTCTCCTACGCCTTCAGCAAGCGCTTCGTCGGGCTGGTGCTGACCACCGGCTTCAGCGCGCTGGCCGGGGTACGGCGGCGCTTCCTGCAGACCGTCACGCTGGGCAACCACGCCGACATCCTCGACATGCAGGCCCGTCGCTCCTTCGACCTCGGCAACCACCATCTGGAGCGCATCGCGGCGCTGCTGCCCAACCTGTCGATCGCCGCCAACATGATGCTGGTGGCGGTCGTGGCCTACCTCTACCTGTGGACGCTGACCACGGTGGGCGCCACGCTGCTTCTGGTGGCCGGCGCGATGATCGGCGGCTGGTACGTGCGCGAGGCGCAGCGGACCCGTGCCCTGCTGGGCCAAGCCAAGGAGTCCGAGGTGCGGATGCTCCAGGGCTTCTCCGAGATCGTCGGCGGCAACGCCGAGATCAAGCTGGGCAAGGCGCGGCGCGACGAGCTGGCCCAGGCGGTCGAGGCCGACGTTGCCCAATGGGAGGACCTGAAGCGGCGCCACGGGCGCAATCTGGGCGAGCTGTTCTCCTGGATCGCCACCATCGTCATCGGCTTCTCCGCGGTCTTCGTCTTCATCTTCCCACGCATGGGCGCGCTGTCGGCGGCGGAGCTTCCGCTGGTGACCTCGGTCATCCTGTTCCTCGCCCGGCCGCTGTCGAAGTTCCTCAACGCCGTGCCCGACTACATCGCAGCGGAGGATGCGGCGAACCAGCTCACCACCCTCCTTGCCGCCATGCCGGCGGCGGAATACGCGCCGTCGAAGCTGGCCCGCGCGCCGCGCCGCTTCTCCGCTATCGAGCTGCGTGGGGTGCGCTTCGCCTACCGCGCCGGGCTGCGGCCCGAGCCCTTCGTGATCGGTCCCATCGACATGACCATCCCGGCGGGCAGTGTCGTCGGCATCGTCGGCGCCAACGGGTCGGGCAAGTCCACCCTTCTGCGCGTCATCCCGCTGCTGTTCCGCCCGGACGAGGGGCAGGTGCTGCTCGACGGGCAGGCGGTGGAGGGCGACCGGCTGGAGTCCTACCGCGACCTGTTCTGCGCGGTGTTCCAGGATCACCACCTGTTCACCCGCCTGCCGCAGGGGCCGACCTTCGACGCGGAGCTGTTCCGCGAGATGCTGGCCTATCTGAAGATCGACCATCTGGTTCCGGAGACCGGCGACGGCCTGCTCAACCGCGACCTCTCCAAGGGCCAGCGGCGCCGCGTCGCCCTGGCCGTCGCGGTCGCGGAGGGGCGTCCGATCATCATCCTCGACGAATGGACGTCCGACCAGGACGCCGAGTTCCGCACCCGCTTCACCAACGAGATCATCGGCAAGCTGCGGGCGCTCGGCCGCACCGTGATCTTCGTGTCGCACGACGGCAACGCCTCGTCGGTCTGCGACGTCACCATTCACATGACAAACGGGCAGATGGACACGCCGGCCGACAGGGCCGCGTCCCGCCCCGCCACGGCTTTGCTCCAGGAGACCGCGTGACATGGCTGACCAGGCCTTCACCTACGACGACGCCGACGCGACGCCGCAGCCGAAGTCGCGCCTGCGCGCGCTGCTCGGCAACTGGTACGAGGAGCACCGCCGGTCGCTGCTGTGCACGCTGCTGGTCGGTATCCTGATCTTCCTCTACTTCGCGCCGTCGATCGTCGTCTTCATCCCCGCCGGTCACGGCGGCGTGCTGTGGAAGCGCTTCCACCAGGGCACCCAGATGGGTCCGGCCCTGGCCGAGGGCGTGCACGTCATCTTCCCGTGGGACAAGATCGAGGTCTACGACCTGCGCCTGCAGGAGGACACCCGCTCCTACTCGGCCATCGCCAACGACGGCCTGAATGTCAGCATCGAGATCACGGTGCGCTACCGCCCCTACGCGGAGATGCTGGCCGCCCTGCACAAGAACGTCGGGCCGAACTATCTGGAAGTGCTGCTGGTGCCGGAGGTCGGGTCGGTCTCGCGCGAGATCGTGTCGCGCTTCAAGGCCGACGAGCTTTACGCCCATCGCCGCCTGCGCGTTCAGACCGAGACCTTCGAGCAGGTCGCCGACCGCGTGATGTACGCCCAGATCATCGGGGCCGAGGACACGCCGAAGCCGGACGGGCGGACCAAGACCGGCTACCTGCTGATCCAGGACATCCTGATCCGCAACGTCTCGCTGCCCGAGGCGATCATGGTGTCGATCGAGCGCAAGATCCAGCAGGACCAGGCCGCCCAGGAATACCAGTTCCGCCTCCAGCGCGAGCTGTTCGAGAGCCAGCGCAAGCAGCTCGAAGGACAGGGCATCCGCGCCTTCCAGGAGACGGTCCAGGCCAACCTGACCGAGAACTACCTGCGCTGGCGCGGCATCGAGGCGACGCTGGAGCTGGCCCATTCGCCCAACGCCAAGATCGTCGTCATCGGCAACGCCGCCAGCGGCGGGTTGCCGCTGATCCTCGACGCGGCCTCGGGCCAGGGCACCACCCTCCCGATGCCGGGCGCCCCCGCCCCCGGCGCGCCGCACGCGGGTGCGCCGGGCACCGTGACCCTGCCGCAGACCAGCCTGCCGCCCAGCAGCCTGCCGGTCCCGCCCGTCTCGCAGCTCCCCTCGCTGAGCGGCGACGGCACCCCCGGACAGGTGCCGGTCGCCCAGATGCCCAGCCTGAACACCGCCGGGGCCGAACCCGCCACCCACCGCTCGCCGACCGCGCCGGTTCCCGGCGTCAAGCCCGAGCCGGCGGGGGCCGCCAGCGGACCGGCCAAGGACGGAAAGGCCGCCGCGGCCCCCATCCTGTCGAACATGTCGCCGTCCCGCCTGCTCGACCTCATCCAGTCCAAGTGAGCCGGCGATGGACCTCTGGCGCATCCTGAGACGCGACGCCCTGCGCAACATGCAGCCGCTGATGCTGCTGGCGGTGCTGGCGGCGGCCCTTAACCTCGCCCTGCTGACCTCGCTGAACAGCGCGCTGGTCATCATGGACGATCCGGAGGGGTTGCAGCGTCTGCTGTTCATCTTCCTGCTGTCGGCCTTCTCCTGGCGGTTCGCACAGGGCTGGATGATGAGCGCGGCGTCCAAGCGGATGCAGGCGGCGCTGGCGATCCTGCGCGTCGACCTGCTGCGCCGCGCGGTGGCCGCCGACCTGCCCGACGCCATGGCGGTCGGGTCCAGCCGCCTCGCCCAGGTGGCCGGGCCGGAGCTGCAACTGCTGGCCCAGGCGGTGCCGACGCTGGTCATCAGCTTCCAGTCGGTTGCGGCCATCGTGCTGTGCCTGCTCTACCTCGCCTCGCTGTCGAACGCCGCAGTGCTGATCGTGCTGGCCTTCCTGACGGTCGGCGGCATCCTGATCACCCGCTCCGTCCTGCGGCTGGAGCGGCTGTCGGAGACGATCCACGAGGCCGAGGGCGCGCTGTCGGAGCGGTCGGACCACATCCTGCAGACGCTGCGCGAGTGCAAGCTGAACCGACGCCGCGCCGCCAACGCGCTGTCCGACGCCACCGCCTGCGCCGAGGCGCTGCGGACGGAGCGCCATCGCTTCGGTGCCGAGTACAGCCACTATTTCACGCTGAGCGAGCTGACCTACTACGCGGCGCTGGCCGGGATCATCTTCCTGCTGCCGGCGGTCACCAGCACCGACATCGCGACCGTCGTGCTGGCCGGCCACGCCGCCGCCTTCATCGCCTACCCGGTCATCACCATCGTCGCCTCCTACCCCTCCTACATCAGCGCCGAGACCGCCGCCCGTTCCTATCTGGCGGTGGAGGCCGAGCTGAAGGCGCCGCCGCGCCCCGCGCAGCGTCGGGCCAAGGACGCGCCGCCGACCGGCTTCGCCGACTTCGCCACCATCGCGCTCGACGGTGCCGCCTACCGCCACCCCGGACGCGACGGCACCGGCTCCTTCACCGTCGGTCCCATCGACCTGACGGTGGAGCGCGGCGATGTCGTCTTCGTCACCGGCCACAACGGTGCCGGCAAGAGCACGCTGATCCACATGCTGCTCGGCCTCTACCCGGCGCAACGTGGCAGCCTGACGGTGGACGGCGCCGTGGTGACGGCGGAAACGCTG
This sequence comes from Azospirillum brasilense, assembly GCF_022023855.1. NCBI lineage: Bacteria > Pseudomonadati > Pseudomonadota > Alphaproteobacteria > Rhodospirillales > Azospirillaceae > Azospirillum > Azospirillum brasilense. Next base: position 1,711,818 of record NZ_CP059450.1, on the reverse strand, counting down.
GGCTCCTACCGCGACCTGTTCTCCGTCGTCTTCTCCGACAACCACGTCACCCGCCAGCTCTACGGCGCGGTGTCGCTGGAGGACGGCTTCGCCAACGAGCTGCTCGACCTGCTGGAGATGTCCGACAAGGTGGCGGTCGAGGACCGCGCCTTCACGACGGTGGACCTGTCGCAGGGGCAGAAGAAGCGCCTCGCGCTGGCCGCCGCCCTGCTGGAGCGCAAGCCCGTGCTGGTGCTCGACGAATGGGCGGCCGACCAGTCCCCCTACTTCCGGCGGAAATTCTACCGCGAGATCATTCCCTGGATGAAGGCGCGCGGCATCACCGTGATCGCCGTGACCCACGACGACGCGTATTTCGACGCCGCCGACGTGCAGATCCAGGTCGAGCAGGGCGGTATCCGCCGGCTCGACACCCCCGCCCTTCCGGCCCCCGACCTGCTGCCCGCCTGATCCAGACCAGCGGATCGGTGCCGGCGGATCGGAGCCACCAACCGAACCCTCCCCTCCCCCAGACGCGAGACTGAGGCACACCATGATCCTTCTCACCGGCGGCACCGGCTTTCTCGGTGGTTCCTTCTACCTCGACGCCGTCAAGAACGGGACCGCGGCGGACTGCCTGCTGCTGATCCGCGGCGCCGACGAGGCCGCCTGCCGCGCCCGTCTCGCCACCAACCTGATGCGTTGCGTCGACCGCGCCACGGCCCAGGCCTACGCCGATCTCTGCCAGATCATTCCGGGTGACCTGCAGTCGCTGGCGACCAGCGCCGACCCGCGGCTGGACGCGGTGACCCACATCGTCCACGTCGCCGCCGACACCTCCTTCGACAGCCGCCATTCCGTCTGGCAGATCAACGTCGACGGCACGCTGGCGCTGGCCGCCCGCGCCCGCCGCATGAAGCATCTGCAGCGCTTCCTGCACATCGGCACCGCCTTCTGCTGCGGCGAGACGCCGTGGCTGGAGATGGTCGAGGAGGCCCCGGCCCCCGGCCACGACACGCCGCACATCGTCGAGTACACCCGCAGCAAGGCGGCGGCGGAGCGCGCCCTGGCCGCCGGCTTCCCCGACCTGCCGATCGTCGTCTGCCGTCCGTCCATCGTCGTCGGCCACACCGCGATGGGCGTGCGCCCGAGCGCCAGCATCTTCTGGTTCTTCCGGCTGGTCGACCGCACCGGCGTCCTGCCCTGCTCGCCGGACGGCTTCATCGACATCGTTCCGGTGGACTGGGCCTCGGCCCGGCTGCACGACCTGCTGCGCAAGCCCGAGCTGAAGCACAACCTCTACCACATCTCCGCCGGCCTCGGCAGCCGCACCATGTGGAGCGACTTCCAGGCCGCCTTCGCCGCGCACGGCCATGAGGGCACCCGCCCCTACAGCTTCTTCGACCCGAAGGGTCCGGAAGGCTGGAAGCCCTTCGACCGCGCCTTCCGCCTGGCCTTCCCGCAGCGCGACATCCTGCACCGGACGATGATGGCCGGCGGGCGCAAGTACCACCGCTTCACCGCGCAGGACATCGCCTTCGACAACAGCCGCCTGCTGGCCGAGGGCTTCACCCCGCCGCCGCGCTTCGCCGACTACATCGGCGTCTGCCTGACGAATCCCGGCACGACCATCGCCGAGCAGTTCGTGGACGACGCCGCCAGCTTCGAGTTCGACGAGTCGCTGGCCCCGGCCGGGTCGCCGGCCACCGCCGCCGCCTGATCCCCATCGCCGGAGAAGGACGCCATGCCGCTCCTCATCGCCACCCGCCTCGCCTCCAGCCCGATCCATGGGCTGGGACTCTTCGCCGAGGAGGCGGTCGCCGCCGGCACGCCGGTGTGGGCGTTCGACGCCCGCATCGACCGCCTGCTGGAGCCCGACGACGCCGTGCTGGCGGAGTTTCCGCAGGTCGCCCGGCTGGTCGACTTCCACGGCTGCGTGATCGAAGGGATCGGCGTCCTTCTGCCGGGGGACGACGCCCGGTTCCTCAACCACGCCGACGGCCCGTCCATCGGGCGGGCCGATCCCGGCGACTGGCGGCGCTTCGTCGCCCGCCGCGACATCGCCGCCGGGGAGGAGATCACCTGCAACTATGAGGACATCTGCGCCGACGTGCGCGAGGCCGGGGCGGCACTCTATTTGACCGGGGCCAGGGCCGGAGCGGGGGAATGACCACGCCCGCGGCGCGCCCTCCCCTGCGGACAAGCTTCGTCGAGCCGGCGGCCCTGACGCCGGAGCGCCGGGCGGCGATGTTCGCCCTGCTCAGCGTCTGGTTCGAAGGTTACGGCGAGGACTACTTCAACGAGGAGCTGGAAGACCTCGACCACTGCGTGTTGCAGGAGGACGCCGGGACCGGGGAACTGGTCGGCTTCGCCACCGTCTACCGCCAGATGATGGAGATCGGCGGTACCGCCGTCGGCGCCTTCCACACCGCTCACTGCATCCTGGAGCGCCGCTTCTGGGGGTCGAACGAGCTGGTGCGCTCGATGGTCGCCGAGATGGTCGCCCGCGCCCGCGCCGACCGGTCGGGACGGCTTTGGTACTGGAGCTACAGCGCGGTCGGCTACCGCTCCTACCGCTACATGCCGATGCTGTTCGTCCGCCACACGCCGCATCCGGACCAGCCCCCCGATGACCTTGACCGGGCGTTCCGCGACCACATCGGGCGGGAGTGCTTCGCCCACTACTACGACGCCGACACCGGCACCGTGGACTGGCAGTGGCAGGGCTACGGCCTGACCGAGGAGGCCCGCGCCATCAGCGAGGCCAAGCTGGACAGCCCGGCCGTCGCCCAGTTCCGCCGCATCAACCCGCGCTGGGCCGACAGCGTGGAGATCCTCTGCCTCGCTCGGCTGCAGGACAACAATCTCACCGCCTTCGGCCGCCGCTGGTTCTGTACTAACCCTCTCCCCTCCGCTCACGCGCAAACTCCGTTTGCGCTGACGCGACAGGCGGACCTTCGGTCCGCCGAAAGCGGGGAGAGGGTGGCCCGAAGGGCCGGTGAGGGGGTTGCGCTTTTGCCGAACGGTCTGACACGCGCAACCCCCTCACCCTAACCCTCTCCCCGGAGGGGAGAGGGAATACCAAGACATCGCCCCCGCAAGCCTCGACCCTGGAATGACGACGCCCATGAACGCCTTCTCCCTTCGCGCCGCCGCTCTCGCCGGCACCGCCTTCGCCGCCCTGACGTCGGCTCCGGCCCTGGCCGAGCCGAGCTTCGACCTGATCCTCGGCGGCGACGCCTATTTCCAGGGCGCCTACATCCGCCAGCAGCAGGACGAGGGCCTGCGCTCGCGCGAGTTCGCCAACCGCTACCGTCTGGTCGTCACCCCGACGGCCACCGCCGACAACGGCCTGACCTACGGCGCGCGGCTGCGCATCGTGGCGGGCAACGGCGATCCCACAGTCTCGACCCGCAACATCGAGAACGACCGCGCCTTCCTCTTCGCCAACGGCGCCTTCGGCACGATCCAGGCCGGCGTCATCAACGGCCTGTCGGACGAATACGGGATGATCGGCCCGAACGTCGAGGGCGTGGCCGGCAGCCCGGACAGCAACGGCATCCTGTTCCTGAACGGCTCCTCGACCTTTGGCGCCCTGCCGCTGGCCGCCACCAGCCTGCGCACGCTGATCGCCTATGACACTGGGACCAAGTTCGTCTACATCACGCCGAGCTTCGGCGGCCTGTCGGCGGCGGTGTCCTACATGCCGCGCAGCGGCGACTCCAACACGTCGGTCAACCGCCGCACGACCGACGCGCTGGGCGATCTGCTGTCCTTCCGTGACGTGGTCGAAGCCGGCGCCGCCTTTCAGACCGCGGTCGGCGACTTCAGCATCGAGGGCAGCGCCTTCTACGCGACCGGCAAGGCGGTGCGCCAGACCGACGGCGTCGTCAGCCAGTCCTTCGAGGACCTGAACTCCGTCCATGTCGGGGCCAACGTCGGCTATGGGCCGGTGAAGGTCGGCGCCAGCTACGCCTACAGCGGCGACAGCGGCTACGCCGAGGGCCTCGCCCAGACGCGGGCGCAGCAGAACTGGATCTTCGGCGCGCAGTACAGCGCCGGGCCGCTGCTGTTCGCCGCCAACTACCTGCGGGCGCTGGGCAACGACAGCGCGACCATGTCCACGCCGAGCAAGGCGGACATCTGGCAGGGCGGCGTCACCTGGACCGTCGCCCCCGGCTTCACCGCCGGGCTGGAGTACGACTACGTTCAATCCGCCTTGCAGGCGGCCCGCCCCGACGGCGGCGACCTGAAGGACCGCGCGCACATCGTGATGCTCGACACCCGTCTGGCCTTCTGAGCACACGGCGGCCCCGGTTCGCGTTCCGGACCGGGGCCGCAGCGTTTTCGCGCACTCGACCCGCGCTTAAACCGTTTGTTGGCACCACGGACCGCGGTCTACCCTGGCCACCCGAACCAACGTCAAAAGGGTGCGCCGGTGTTCGCGTTCCATCTCGCCTTTCCCATCCGGGACATCGAGGAAACCCGCCGCTTCTACGTCGATGTCCTGGGCTGCCGCGAAGGGCGCTCCACCGAGCGGTGGATCGATTTCGACTTCTTCGGCAACCAGATCTCCGCCCACCGCTCGTCCGAGCCGCGCTCGACCGAGACCAGCATGGTCGACGGCAAGGCGGTGCCTCTGCATCATTTCGGGGCGGTGCTGCCGCGCCCGGTGTGGGACACGCTGAGGGAACGGCTGGAGGCCGCCGGGGCGACCTTCCTTCTGGAGCCGCAGATCCGCTACCCCGGCAAGCCGTCGGAGCAGGGGACCTTCTTCGTCCTCGATCCCTCCGGAAACGGGCTGGAGTTCAAGAGCTTCACCAACGACTCCGGCATGTTCGCCCAGGTCGAGGCGACCTGATTGCCAAAGGTCCAGGTGACCTGACGTACTGAAGGAGAGTCTACACCGGCGGAGCGGCGTCCGGGGCCGCCGGCGCGGCGGTCTGGACCGGCGGGGCCGGCGGGGCCGCCGGCACGTCGCCGCTGCCCTCGCTGCGATCGCGGTAGAGGGCGGCGCGGGCGAGCAGCATCAGCGTGATCGGTGTGGTCACGAGCATGGAGACCGCGATCAGAATCTCGTGCAGCACCAGTCGCGACTGCAGCACGGTGAAGCACAGCATCGAGGCCAGCAGCACGAAGCCGATGCCCATGCTGGTGCCCAGCGTCGGGGCGTGGACGCGCTCGTAGAAGCTGCGCAGCCGCACGAACCCGATGGACCCGATCAGCGCCAGCGAGGCGCCGAGCAGGAGGAGCAGCGCCACCGGGATCGCCGCCCAGACCGGCAGGTCGGCCAGATGCGTCATTCGATCACCTCTCCGCGCATGAGGAACTTCGCCAAGGCCGCCGTCGCGACGAAGCCGAGCAGCGCGATGATCAGCGCCGCCTCGAAATAGAGCGTGCTGCCGGTGCGGATGCCGAAGGTCAGCAGCAGCATGGTGGCGTTGACGTACAGCGTGTCGAGCCCGAGCACGCGGTCCTGCGCCCGCGGCCCGCGCAGCACGCGATAGGTCGCGCAGGCCATCGCGACGACCAGCAGGATCTGCGCCAGGAAGATCGACCAGAGCAGCAGCGTGGCGGTCATTCGAAGATCTCCATCAGGCGCCTCTCGTACCGTCCCTTGATGGTGTCGATCCAGGTGCTCTCATCGACCAGATCGAGGATGTGGAGAAGGATCGTGTTGTTCGCGGAATTGTACTCCACCCAGATCGTCCCCGGCGTCGCCGTGATGATGCAGGCCAGCGTCGCCAGACCGTAGGGAGCCCGCATGTCGAGCGGGATGTGGAGGAAGCCGGACACCCGCTCCGTCTTGCGCGGGTTGAGGATGATCTTGACGACCGCGAGGTTGGAGCGCGCGATGTCGCCCATCACCAGCACGGCCAGCGCGACGACGGCGCGCGGCCGCTTCAGCCGGCCGCCCGGCGGGTCGAGTGCCGCGAATCCCCAGACCGTGACGGTCGCCAGGATGGCGCCCATCAGGATGGAGCCCAGCGCCACGCTCTCGGTCAGCAGCAGCCACATCGCCACGAGCGCGGCGGTCAGCAGCGGATAGGGCAGCCAGCGCTTCATGGCGCGGCCCCCTTGCCGGTCCCCGGCGCCGCGGTCGTCATCACCCCCTGGACGTAGCGTTCCGGCCCGTGAAGGGAGCGGGCGGTGTCCTCCATGTAGCGCATCACCGGACCGGCCTGGACGGTCAGCGCCACGCAGAGCGCCAGAAGCATCATCACCGGCCCGAGTTCGACGAGGCGCACGCGCGGCAGATCGCCCGCGGGCGACGCCCAGAAGACGTCGATGCCGGTGCGGCTCATCGCGACGACCGTCGCCAGACCGGACAGGATCAGCGCCGCCATCAGCGCCCAGGTGGTGAAGGGAAGCCCCTCCGCCCCCTGCGCCAGCATCGGCGCCAGGATGGCGAACTTGGCGAGGAAGCCGGACAGCGGCGGCAGGCCGGCGAGCAGAAGCGCGCAGGCCATGAAGGCGATGCCGAGGATCGCCATGATCGCCGGAATCGACACGCCGATGGCGTCGTCGTCATCCGATTCCTCGTCCTCGCCCTCGCCGAAGGCCTCGCGCGTCACCGCCAGCACGTCGGCGCCGACCATGCGGCCGCGCTCGACCAGCTCGATCAGCAGGAACAGCCCGGCGATCGCCAGGACGGAGCTGGTCATGTAGAACAGCGCGCCGCCGGTCACCGCCACCTGCCCGGCGCCGACGGCGGCCAGCAGTGTGCCGGAGGACACCAGCACGCTCGCCCCGGCCAGCCGCGCCAGATTCTGCGTCGCCAGCACCGCGATGGAGCCGAAGGCGATGGTCAGGACGCCGCCGATCAGCAGCCAGTGCCCGCCGAACCCGGCCGAGGTGCCGGCGCTGTCGCCGAAGACCAGCAGCCAGATCCGGATGATGGCGTAGATGCCGACCTTGCTGAGGATCGAGATGATCGCGGCGGACGGCGCGCCGACCGTGGTGTAGGTGTTGGGCAGCCAGAAGCCCAGCGGCCACATGCCCGCCTTGATCAGGAAGGCGACGCCGAGGATCGCCGCCCCGGCCTCCAGCAGCCCGCGGTCCTCCGGAGCGATCCCGGCGATACGCACGGCCAGCTCGGCCATGTTCAGCGTGCCGGACACGCCGTAGATCATGCTCACCCCGATCAGAAAGAGCAGGGACGCCGCCAGATTGATGGCGATGTAGTGCAGCCCGGCGCGGACGCGGGCGAGGCCGGAGCCGTGCAGCGCCAGCCCGTAGGAGGCGGCCAGCATGATCTCGAAGAAGACGAAGAGGTTGAACAGATCGCCGGTCAGGAAGGCGCCGTTCAGACCCATCAGCTGGAACTGGAACAGCGAATGGAAATGGGCGCCCGCCTTCTGCCAGCGCGCCAACGCGAAGACCAGGGCGGACAGCCCCAGGATGCCGGTCAGCACCAGCATCATCGCCGACAGCCGGTCGAGCACCAGGACGATGCCGAACAGCGACGGCCAGTCGCCCAGCCGGTAGACGCGCACGGTGGCGTCCGCCCCGGTGGCGGTGTGGTCCGTCAGATAGAGCAGCAGCACCGCCAGCGCCAGCAGCGCCGACGCTGACGCCACGCCAAGCGTGGCCTTCAGCGTCCGCCGCCGCTCGTCGATCAGCATCAGCAGCGCGCCGACCAGCAGCGGGATGATGATCGGCGCGATCACCAGATGATCCATCCACCCGTTCACCGGGACTTCTCCTTACCATCCACATGGTCGGTTCCCGTCAGGCCCCGCGCGGCGAGGAGCAGGACGAGGAACAGCGCCGTCGTCGCGAAGCTGATGACGATGGCCGTGAGGACCAGTGCCTGCGGCACCGGGTCGGCGTGGGTGGCGAGGCTGCCGGCCATGCCGCGCTCCAGCACCGGGGCCGCCCCCGTGCGCAGGCCGCCGGTCGAGAAGATGAAGAGGTTGACGGCATAGGAGAGCAGCGACAGGCCGATGATGACCTGGAAGGTGCGGGGACGCAGCAGCAGCCAGACACCGGAGCCCGTCAGCACCCCGATCCCGAGGGCGAGGATAAGTTCCATCAATCGTCTCCGGTTGCGGCGGTCTGTGCACCGGTCGGGACCGGAGCGGACGCGGGCGGTGCGCTCACTGCCGCGGCGCGCGGCGCGGCGGCGCGATGTCCGCGGACCGACTGGCGGGCCAGCGCGATCAGGGTCAGCATGGTGGCGCCGATGACCAGCGCGAACACGCCGATGTCGAACAGCAGCGCGCTGGCCGTGGGAATCTCCCCGATGAGCGGCAGGTCCGCGTAGGCGAAATAGGTGGTCAGGAAGGGCCGGCCGAACAGCAGGGCGCCCAGGCCCGTGCCGGCGGCCAGCAGGAGCCCGAGGCCCATCCAGCGCAGCGGCAGCACGCGCAGCCGCGCCTCCACCCACTGCGTGCCGCCCAGCATGTATTGCAGGATCATCGCGATCGAGCCCATCAGCCCCGCGGCGAAGCCGCCGCCGGGCAGGTCGTGGCCGCGCAGCAGCAGGAACAGCGCGACCATGCCGACCACCGGGAACAGCAGGCGCGCGATCACCGACGGGATCAGCAGCCAGTCGGCCACCGTGTCGCCTTCCCGCCGCTCCGGCCGGGCGATGTCGTAGGCGCTCTGGTCGCGCTGCTGCTCCGGCACGTCCACGCTGTCGGGGGCCGGGCGGAAGCGGCGCAGCAGCGCGTAGGCGGTCAGCGCCACCACGCCCAGCACAGCGATCTCGCCCAACGTGTCGAATCCGCGGAAGTCGACCAGGATCACGTTGACGACGTTGGTGCCGCCACCCTCGGTGTAGGCGCGCTCCAGGAAATGCTGCGCCAGGATTTCCGGCGGGAAGCGGGTCATCACGCCGAAGGCCAGCCCGGCCATGCCGATCCCGGCGGTGATGGCGATGGCGAGGTCGCGCAGGCGGCGCCCCGTCCGCATCACTTCCGACGTGCCGGTGCCGGGAAGCCGCTTGGGCAGCCAGCGCAGGCCGAGCAGCAGCAGGATCGTGGTGACGATCTCGACCAGCAGCTGGGTCAGAGCGAGGTCGGGGGCGGAGAACCAGACGAAGGTGACGCAGGTGACCAGACCGGTGCCGCCGAGCAGAATCAGCGCGGCGAGGCGGTGGAACTTGGCCTGCCACGCCGCTCCCAGCGCGCAGGCCGCGCCGATCGCCCAGATCAGGGCGAGCACGGGGTCGATACCCTGCGGCACCAGATTGCCGGGGCCGAGCCCGCGCCGGTAGACCGCCCAGCCCGCGGCCAGGATGGCGACGCAGACGACCAGACGCAGCTGGGGCTGCAGGCGCCGGGTGCCCAGCAGGCCTTCCAGCGTCCGGGCGAGGCGCCAGGACAGGAAGACCATGCTCCGCTCGAACATGCGGCGGCCTTCCAGGCGGCTGATGAAGGGCGGACCCTCGATGTTGTTCCGGAACAGCGGCTGCAGCAGGAAGTAGAGCGTCACGCCGGCCGCCAGGGCGAGCAGGCTCATCACCAGCGGCGTGTTGAAGCCGTGCCAGACCGCCAGACTGTATTCCGGGGTCGCGGCGCCGAGCGCGGCGTGGGCCGCCATGTTCAGGTACGGCCCCACGGTGGCCGCGGGCAGCAGCCCGATGATGATGCAGGCCAGCGCCAGGATCTCGACGGGCAGCCGCATCCAGGCCGGCGGCTCGTGCGGCAGGTGCGGCAGGTCGACCGGGTCGGGGCCGAAGAAGGCGCCGTGGATGAAGCGCAACGAGTAGGCCACGGCGAAGGCGCTCGCCACCATCGCGGCGAAGGGCAGGATGTCGAGGAGGAAGGTCACGGACCCCTGGGCCGTCAGCGTCTCGGCGAAGAACATCTCCTTCGAGATGAAGCCGTTCATCAGCGGCACGCCCGCCATGGCCGCCGCCGCCACCATCGCCAGCCGCGTCGTGAAGGGCATGAAGCGGTTCAGGCCGGACAGGCGCCGGAGATCGCGGGTTCCCGTCTCATGGTCGATGATGCCGGCGGCCATGAACAGCGACGCCTTGAAGGCGGCGTGGTTGAGGATGTGGAAGATCGCCGCGACCATGGCGAGTTCGCTGTTGAGGCCGAGCAGCAGCGTGATCAGCCCGAGATGGCTGATGGTCGAATAGGCCAGAAGTCCTTTCAGGTCGTTCTGGAAGATCGCCACATAGGCCCCGATCAGCAGGGTGGCCAGACCGGCGCTGCCGACGATCCAGAACCACGCCTCCGTTCCCGCCAGCACCGGCCACAGGCGGGCCATCAGGAAGACGCCGGCCTTCACCAGGGTCGCCGAATGCAGATAGGCCGAAACGGGGGTGGGCGCCGCCATGGCGTGCGGCAGCCAGAAATGGAACGGGAACTGCGCGCTCTTGGTCAGTGCGCCCATCAGGATGAGGACCAGCGCCGGCAGGTAGAGCGCATGCCCGCGGATCTTGTCGCCCGAGGCCAGAACGACGTCGAGGTTGTAGCTGCCGACGATGTGGCCGAGCAGCAGCACCCCCGCGAACAGGCACAGCCCGCCCGTCGCGGTGATGGTCAGCGCCATGCGCGCGCCGTCGCGCGCCGCCGCCGTGTGGTGCCAGTAGCCGATCAGCAGGAAGGAGAAGAGGCTGGTCAGCTCCCAGAAGAAGGCGAGCTGGATCAGGTTGCCGGAGAGCACCACCCCCGTCATCGACCCCATGAAGGCCAGCAGGAACGCGAAGAAGCGCGGGACCGGATCGTCGGCCGACATGTAATAGCGCGCGTACAGCACGACGAGCGCGCCGACCCCGAACACCAGCCCGGCGAACAGCCAGGCGAAGCCGTCCATCCGCAACGTGAGGTCGAGGCCGAGCGACGGCATCCAGGCCATCGAATGGCGGATCACCCCGCCCGCCGCCACTGTCGGGTAGGCCGCCCACACCAGACCCAGCCCGATGATCGCGATCGCACCGGCCAGCCACGCCGCGGTGTTGCGCGCGTGCGTCGGCAGCATCCCGGCGACGATCGCGCCAACAAACGGAAGGCCGGTGGCGGCCAGGAGCAACAGGGCGTCGGACATGGTCTGTGACAAAGGGGGTCTCGGGCAATCGGAGGGGCCAAAATGCTGAGAACTGGCGGCTTTACGAATATAGGAAGGATGGAGGTCCCTCGCCGCGCCGGCCGGACGTCGTCAGGTCAGAAATCGTCGTCGTCAAGCTCCCGTTCGGCGTTGGGGGGAAGCGCCTGACGGACGAGCTGCACCACCGCGTCGGGCGTCTCCGCCTGACGCAGCTTGCGCAGGGATTGCGGGTCGCGCAGGGCCTGGCAGATCTCGCCCATGACGGGAAGCAGGCCCTTGCGGGTCGCGGTCGGCCAGAGGACGAGGAAGAACAGGTCCACCGGCTCGTCGTCGCGGGCCTCGAAATCGATGGGTTTGCGGAGCCGCGCGAACAGCACCAGCGGGCTTTCGGTCCCACGCAGCTCCGTATGGGGAAGCGCCACACCCTTGCCCAGCGCCGTGGAGCCGATGTGCTCCCGCGCCTGCAGGGCCTTAAGAATCTCTTCCTTGGGGGCTCCGATGCGGCTGGAGGCCTCGGTGGCGAGAAGGTCGAGCAGGGTTTCCTTGTTGGCCGGCCCTGCATCGAGAATGACGTTGTGTGCGGACAAGAGGTCCGAGATGTTCATTCCTGTCTCCATGGGTGGCAAACCTTCCGTCTCCTGTCCCGACCGTCCGCGGTCCGTGCCGGGATGGCCGTGAACCAACAGACTTCCAATCAAATTCAGCACGCCTTGTCCACGACGCCAATCGCCGCCGGGACCGGTGGCCGCCCCACCCCACGGACACGCAGCGCCGGCAGGGCCCGCGCCTCGCAACACACCTCGTTCCTTTCCCACCCTTGCCTCAGGCTCCACACCCATTTTGGGAATGGAATCGCGCCCCGCAAGTGGCGGGGGTGCCATCCATCTACGTCTTGGCCGCGGCTGTAATCCCACAATCCGTGCTGCGGGGGCGAAAAAGCGGATGGGCGGGGCAAGACGGCGCCGCCTGGAGGGCTGATCCGGGAAAGACACGGAAGCCTGAAAATTATCAAGGGCTTGCGCCCATGGGGGACGCCCCGCCCTCCCCCGCGCCATGGGGAAAGGGCGGGGCGGTGCCGTCCCGTCCTTACGCGAGCATCCGCACCGGCTCGCCGGCGTGCCAAGCGAGGATGTCATCCAGCGCGTCGCGGTAGAAGACCTCGTAGTTCTCGCGGGTGACATAGCCCAGATGCGGCGTCAGCACCGTGTTCGGTGCCTCCAGCCAGGGGCTGTCCACCGGCAGCGGCTCCACCGGGAAGACGTCCAGCCCGGCGCCCGCGATGCGGTGTTCGTGCAGGGCTGCCAGCAGGGCGTCCCCATCCACCAGACCGGCGCGCGAGGTGTTCACGAAGAAGGCCGAGGGCTTCATCGCGTCGATGTCGTCCGCCCCGACTACGCCCCGCGTCCGCTCGCCCAGCACCAGATGGACGCTGACGATGTCGGAGGTGGCGAACAGGTCGCGCTTGTCCAGCCGGACCACGCCGGCCGCCGCCGCCCGCTCGTCGGTCAGGTTGGGGCTCCAGGCCGCGACCTCCATCCCGAAGGCCTGGCCGACCCGCGCCACCTGGGTGCCCAGCCGGCCCAGCCCGACGAGGCCGAGGCGCTTGCCGGCCAGCCCCTGCGTCAGGCCGGCCTGCCAGCGCCCGGCGCGCAGGCCGCGCTCCTCCTGCGGGATGCGCTTGACCAGCGCCAGGATCAGCCCCCAGGTCAGCTCAGCCGTCGGGGTGCCGACCATGCCGGTCCCACAGACGGTGATGCCGCGGGCCTTGCAGGCCTCCAGATCGATGGCGTTGTTGCGGCCCCCCGTGGTGACCAGAAGCCGCAGGTTCGGCAGCGCGTCGATCAGCGACGCGGGGAACGGCGTGCGTTCCCGCATGATCACCAGGACGCTGTAGGGGGCGAGCGTGCCCGCCACCTCCTCCGCCGGGATCGGCCGTTCGAAGACCGTCAGCGCGCTGCCGTTGGGCAGGCGATGCCATTCCGCCAGATCGCGCGCGACGTTCTGGTAATCGTCGAGGATGGCGATCTTCATCACGGCTTCGCGAAATAGGGCGCCAGATTGGCCCGGATGCGCTCCACCGCCGGCGTGACCTCCGCCGGGACCTGGAAGGTCTGGCCGGTGATGGTCTCGAACGCCTCGATGTAGATGCGGGCGGCCTCAAGCACGACCTCCGCCGGGATTTCCGGGATGGCGTCCTTGTAGGGGTCGCAGCGCTGGGTCACCCAGCTCCGCACGAAATCCTTGTCGAAGCTCTCCGGACGCTGCCCGGCCTCGTACCGCTCCGGATAGCTGGCGGCGAACCAGTAGCGGCTGCTGTCCGGCGTGTGGATCTCATCGGCCAGGATGATGTTGCCCGCCTCATCGAAGCCGAACTCGTACTTGGTGTCGACCAGGATCAGGCCGCGCGCCGCCGCGATCTCGCGCCCGCGGGCGAACAGGGCCAGCGCCTTCGCCGTCACCTCGTCCCACTGGGCCTGGGTCAGCAGCCCGCGCTCCACGATCTGGGCGGCGGTCAGCTCCTCGTCATGGCCGGCGTCGAACGCCTTGGTGGTCGGGGTGATGATCGTTTCCGGCAGCTTCTGGTTCTCGCGCAGCCCGTCGGGGAAGACGTGGCCGTACATCTCCCGACGGCCCTTCTTGTACATCGTCCACAGCGAGGTGCCGGTGGTGCCGGCCAGATAGTCGCGGACCACGATCTCCACCGGCATGATGGTCAGCCGTTTGGCGACCACGACGTTGGGGTCCGGGTATTCCAGGACGTGGTTCGGGCAAAGGTCCTTCGTCGCCTCGAACCAGTAGCGGGCGATCTGGGTCAGCACCTGCCCCTTGAAGGGGATGGCGGTCAGGATGATGTCGAAGGCCGACAGCCGGTCGGTGGCGATGATGATGCGCCGCCCGTCGGGAAGGTCGTAATTCTCGCGCACCTTGCCCCGGTAGTGGTTGGGCAGCTCGGGAATGGCGGCGTCCTTGACGACGTTGGACAGATGCGGAGCAAGCTGAGCGGTATCGACCATGGTTCCAGATCCGGCAAAAGGGAGGCGCATGATAGCGCAATCGCCGCGCGGGGCCAGCGCGGTTATAGTCCCGAATCCGGGGAATGGGGACATCCGATGCGGGAAACGGAAGAAATTCAACTCTGTTATGCCGACCTGCGCGGGCTGGCGCACCGGCTGGAGGCGTTCCGCGCCCTGCTCTCCCCCGACGAGACGGCGCGGGCCGCCCGTTTCGCGACGGAGGAGCTGCGCACCCGCTGCGTCCTGCGGCGCGGGCTGCTGCGCCATCGTCTCGGGCGGGTGATGGGCCGCGACCCGGCGAGTCTGGTCTTCGCCTACGGGCCGATGGGCAAGCCCTTCCTCCCCGACGGCCCGGCCTTCAACCTTGCCGACTGCAAGGATCACGTGCTGATCGCCATCGCCCCCCTTGAGACGGTGGAGCTGGGGGTGGACGTCGAGCGGCTGCGGTCCGTGGCGGACGCCGCCGGCATCGCCGAGCGCTTCTTCGCGCCGGAGGAGCGCGACGCCTTCGCCGCCCTGCCCGAGGCGCTGCGGGACGAGGCGTTCCTGAACGGCTGGACCCGCAAGGAGGCCTTCATCAAGGCGACCGGCCAGGGGCTGTCCACGCCGCTCGACCGTTTCGCGGTGGAGCTGACGCCGGGCCGCCCCGCCCGCCTGCTCAGCCTGGACGGCGCGCTGGAGGCCGGGAGTGCTCTGGACTGGTCGCTGTTCGACCTGCGCCCGGCGCCGGGGCTGGTCGGCGCGCTGGCGGTGCGCGGCAACGGCTGGCGCCCCGTGTTCCGTCCGCTGGACGAAGCCTTCAGCGCTTGACGATTTCCCAGGCGATGCGCGCCGGCTCCTCGCCCAGCTCCGCGGAGCCGATGACGATTTCGCCGCGCGGCGGCAGCGGCAACGGTTCGCCGGGCTTCAACCGTCGCGGCTCCGCCACCCCCGGCACGGCGATCTGGGTGCCGTTGCGGCTGAGATCCTCCACCACGAAGACGCCGTCCTGTCGCGACACCGCGGCGTGCCGGCGCGAGGCTGAGGCGATGTCGAGGACGAACTGACACTGCGACGACCGCCCGATGACGAGCTGGGCCCCGTCCTCCGGAATCGCCCGCGTATGGCCGCGCCAGAACAGGACCAGCCGCTCCGCCGCCTTCGGGGCGTCGATCAGGATCGTCTCCTCGGTCGCCCGCGTCACGACCTCCCCAACAGGAGCAGCCAGCAAGGGAATGCCGAGCGACCGTTCGGCGTCCGGAATCGCCGCGATCTTGGCGATCAGCCCCTCGGCCAGCGCGCGTGGGATGCCGGCGGCGCGCAGGCGGCGGCCCAGGCCGCTGCGCACATCGTCCGTGCTGACGCCGGGGGCGACCAGCTCACGGGCCGAGGTGATGCTCTCGAACTCGCTGGCGACCAGCCGGATCAGGACGCTGAGCTTGTTGCGCCCGAAGGGGCTGGTGGCGAGGTCCAGCAGATAGCCGATGCGCTGGGCCGGCGCCGGCAGGCGGGTGGCCAGACGCTGCACCGCCGTGTCGAAGGACGCGTCCTGCCCGCCGGAACTCCACACCGTCTTGGCGCGCCGGGTCAGCGCCTCCGCCATGCCGGCGCCGCCCAGGAAGCCGTCGAAATTGGTCAGCCGGTCGACGATGACGCCGAAGGCCTTGCCCTCCGCGGCGGTGCCGGTGCGGGTCAGCGGGGTCAGGCCGGCCAGACCGCCCTGGATGCGGCGCAGCAGCGCCCGGCGCGTCTCCTCGAAGCCGCCGCCGCCCAGCGCGTTGGACAGGGCCAGCAGTTCGTCGGTGTGGGGCAGCCGGTCGTCGAGGTCGCCGTGCACCGCCGCGATCAGGCTGTGCAGCGCCGCCCCCAGGTCGGGCGCGTAGCCGATCAGCGCGCGCACCGGCTCCCGCCCGTCCACCGTTTCCGCCAGCATCTGGTCGAGCAGGCGGCGGTTCGCCTCCTCCTCCCCGTCCTCGCGGTGGAAGCGCAGCAGCGCCTTGACCTTGCCGGGCCAGTCGCGGCAGGGCTCCAGCACCGCGGCGAAGGCGTGGGTGACCAGCCGGTCGCGCTCCTCCGGCGGGCGCTCCGCCGCCGCCGCCAGCAGGCCGCCGACCCCGCCGCGGGCCAGCGCCGCGTCGAAGGGCGCCAGCGTGTCCGACGCCTGGGCCATCTCCTTCAGCCGCGTGAACATCCGCATGAGCTGGTCGTGGCGGTCGAACGGCTTCACCCCCAGCAAGGGCGCCTGAAGGGTGGCGAGCCGGCTGACCGCCGGGTTGAACAGCAGGGCCTCCCGCTCGAAATAGCGCAGCGGGTAGTAGCGGTGGAGCTGCTCGGCCGGAATCACCGCCTGATCGTCCCAATAGCCGCGCAGCAGGCGCAGCAGCAGCATCCGGCTCTCGTAGGAGAAGAGCTGAAGCGCGTCGGTGCAGAGGCTGGCGGGTCCGACGTCGATCTCGTCGATGGTGGAGATTGTGGTCGGCTTCCCGCCGCCGGCGCTGGACTTCTGGAAGATGACCTCTTCCTTGCCCGCCTGATTCACCTTCAAAATCCGGACAACCGGAAATTTCGCAAGACGAAGCAAATACGCCGCGCGCTCCCGGGCCGCAGCCTCGTCGGGAAAGACCCCGTCGATGTTGGGTTTTCCGCCTTGGTCGACGACCACTTCGAACGTGAGGCTGCGGCGCCGTGACATCATGGGCTTTTCAGCTCTTTCCCCAGAGGCGTGGCGTCTTTTGAGGACTTCATCGTACGGTAAGCGGATTTTCCGCGCAGCAAGATTCCTGGCCCGTCCCCGGCCCGACCATCGATTGACGCGGATGCCGGCCGGGGCTTTGCGCTAGACTGGCCGCCATGCGGATTCCGACCTTCTCCATCCTGCTCCTGCTGGCCTGCGTCACCGCAGTGTCGGCCTGCGCGTCCCCCTATGGCGCCACCGGTCCGGACGACCGGGCGGCGATCGCCCGCAACGGCTTTTCCGCCGATGACGTCGGCTACGTGCTGTTCGATCCGGACAGCGGCGCCGTCCTGGCGGAGCGGCAGCCGGCCAAGCCCTTCGCCCCGGCCTCGGTCGCCAAGCTGCCGGCGATGGCCGCCGCCCTGGCGGTGCTGGGGCCGGAGCACCGGTTCGAGACCACGCTGCACATCACGGGGCGGTTGGGAAACGGCGTTCTGGACGGCGACCTGATCCTGAAGGGCGGCGGCGACCCGTCCCTGTCCAGCGAAGGGCTGGCTGAGCTGCTGCGCGATCTCGGCGCGCTGGGCGTCACGCGGGTGACCGGGCGCTTCCTCTACGACACCTCCGCCCTGCCCGAGATGCCGGAGATCGACGCCGGCCAGCCCTGGACCGCCGGCTACAACACCGGGGTCGGGGCGCTGTCGCTGAACTTCAACCGTTTCCGCTTCGACTGGGCGCGCCCCGCCGCCGCCGGGCAGCCGGTGCGGGTCAGCGCGTGGTCGGTGTCCGACACCGGGCGCGTGCCGCTGGACAGCGTGACGGTGCAACTGGGCGCCGGTTCCGGGGCCGCCTTCACCCCGCTCGTCGCCGCGGACGGGCAACTGGCCAACGGAGAACCGGAGGGCGAGCGCTGGCGCTTCGCCCCGCAGCCGGGCATGGCGGCCAGCCTGTGGCTGCCGGTCACCCGGCCCGGTCTGGCGACGGCGCACGTCTTCCGCCGGCTGGCGGCGGAGGCGGGGATCGCCCTGCCCACCCCGGTCCCCGGCGCGGCGCCGCCGACCGCCACGCTCGCCGCCCTGCACCGCAGCGAGCCGCTGGAGGTCTTGGCCCGGCAGGTCCTGCGCTACTCCAACAACTTGTCGGCGGAGCTGATCGGGCTGACCGCCGCCCGGCGGCTGGACCCGGCGGTGCGGACGCTGCCGGAGTCGGCGGCGGTGCTGACGGCGCCGGCCATGCTGGCAGCCCCGCACACCGACTGGACGGGGCTGCGGCTGCTCAACCATTCCGGCCTCAGCACCGCGTCGCGAATCACCCCGGCCCAGACCATGGCGCTGATCCGCGGCGCCGGCCCGGCGGTGCTGGCCCTTCTGCCCGGCGAGGACGAGGGCAAGGTCCTGCCCCCCGGCGTGCGCGCCAAATCGGGCACGCTGGCCTACGCCAAGGCGCTGGCCGGAACGCTGACCACGGCGAGCGGGCGCACGCTCGGCTTCGCCTTCTTCGTCACCGACGAGCCGCAGCGCGCCGCCATGGACCGAACGATGGACCGCCGCATCGCCGAGATCCCGGCGGAGGCCCGCGCCTGGCTGGCCCGCGCCCGCAAGCTCCAGGCCGATCTGCTTGAGTTGTGGATTGCCGGCTTGTAAGGGCCGCCGACTGCGGGGGTCCGCAACCACAACGCTTGGCGAAGGGCGACGGTCGGTTGTACACTGCGACCGAATGTCCCACCGAGGTTCTGGATGCCGATCAGCCCGCGCGCGCGCCGATATCAGCAGGGTTCCGACACGCCGGACATCGCGGCCAACCGCTACCATGACCGGCAGTTGGGCGCGGAGGTGGTCAACATCGTGGTCGGCGGCTGCGTGGTCAGCGAGGACCCGAACGTCGTCATCACCACCACGCTGGGCTCCTGCATCGCCGCCTGCCTGTTCGACCCCGTCGCGGCGATCGGCGGGATGAACCACTTCCTGCTGCCCGACCACAACGGCGACCGGCTGTCCATTTCCTCGCGCTACGGCAGCGCGGCCATGGAGCAGCTCATCAACCGGCTGCTGGCGGCGACCGGGCGGCGCGACCGGCTGCGCGCCAAGATCTTCGGCGGGGCCAGCGTGAACGGCGCCCCGCGCAGCGCCGGCATCGGCCAGCGCAACGTCGAATTCGTCATGGAGTATCTGGCGGCCGAAGGCATCCCGACGATGAGCTGGGACGTCGGCGGCACGACGGCCCGCGCGGTGCGCTTCTATCCCACCTCGGGCCGCACCCAGCGCCGCCTGATCGGGGAGGAGACGGTGCGGGACATCGCGCGGTCCGAGACCTCCTTCATGGACCGGCTGCGCAAGACCGGGATCGATGGCGACGTGGAACTGTTCTGATCCCCATGCTTCATGGATTGTCCCGCCTGTTGCCCGCCATCGCGGACCAGAACCTCGACGAGGCCGCCGTCTACCGGCAGGAGTCGCTGTACGAGCGTCCACGCTACGAGGGCGCCCACGGCCTGATCCCCGCCGCCGGCCCCCTGCTCTGCCCACTCTGCGGACGGGAGGCGGCGCGCTTCCTCCCCTTCGGCCTGGGCGGACGGCGCAACGCCCGCTGCCCGGACTGCGGGTCGCTGGAGCGCCACCGCTTCCTGTGGAGCTTCCTGGCGGAGCGGACGGACGTGCTGCGCCGGTCGCTGCGCATCCTGCACACCGCCCCCGAACCCTGCCTGGAACCGCTGCTGCGGGCGCGGCACGGCCGGCGCTACGTCACGCTGGACCGCTTCAACCCGGCCGCCGACGTGCAGGCCGACCTGACCGACCTGCCCTTCCCGGACGGCCGTTTCGACCTCGTGTTGTCCAGCCACGTGCTGGAGCATGTCCCCGACGATCGCGCCGCGCTGCGCGAGATCGCCCGCGTCCTGAAGCCCTCCGGCCGCGCCGTCCTGCTGTTCCCCTACGACCCCAAGGGGCCGACGCGGGAGGACCCGGCGATGGACACCCCCGCCAAGCGGCTGGCCGCCTTCGGCCATCCCTATCACTACCGGATTTATGGTACGGATACTCCCCAGCGCATGGCCGAGGCCGGGCTGGACGCCACGCTCGTCGCCTCCACGGCGATGCTGAGCGCACACCGGCGGCGGCGGCGGCGCATCAACCGCAACCACCTGTTCCTGGCGCGCCCGCGCGCCGCGGCGGGCCGGGCGTCCGGGGAGGGGTCATGAGCCGCAGCAGCATCCGCATCGCCACCTTCAACCTGGAAAGCCTGGACGACACCGGCGACCTGTCCTTCGAGGAGCGCGCCGCCGTCCTGCGCCCGCAGCTGGAGCGGCTGGACGCCGACATCCTATGCCTTCAGGAGGTCAACGGCCAGCGCGCGGCAAAGGGGGAACCGCGAACCCTGCGCGCGCTGAACCGGCTGCTGGAGGGCGGCCCCTACGCCGCTTTCCACCGGACCTCCGGCGGCGAGGGGACGAAGCTGGCCGACCGTCACAACCTCGTGCTGGTGAGCCGCTGGCCGATCCTGGCGGCGCGGCAGTACCGGCACGATCTGGTGCCCTCCCCGCAGGTCCGCATGGTCACCGCCGACCCGGCCCAGCCCGGCGGCGACGCCGTGACCTGGGACCGCCCGGTGCTGCATGGCGAGATCGAGCTGCCCGGCGGGCGGCGGCTGCATGTCTTCAACCTGCATCTGCGCGCGCCCATCGCCGCGCCGGTGCCAGGGCAGAAGAAGAACGCCTCCACCTGGAAGAGCGTCGGCGGCTGGGCGGAGGGCTTCTACCTCGCCTCGATCAAGCGGGCCGGGCAGGCGCTGGAGGCCCGGCTGGCGGTGGAGCGGGTGTTCGACGCCGACCCGCAGGCGCTGATCCTGGTTGCCGGCGACCTCAACGCCGAGATTGAGCAGACCCCCGTCCGCATCATCCGCGCCGACCTCGACGAGACCGGCAACGGCCACCTTGCCGGGCGGTCGCTGGTGCCGCTGGAACGCTCCGTCCCGGAGGAGCGGCGCTTCACCGTGCTGCACGGCGGCGACGCGGTGATGCTGGATCATCTGCTGGTGTCGCGCGCCCTGCTGGGCTGGTTCCGCTCCGCCGAGATCCACAACGAGGCGCTGGGCGACGAGTTGGTCGCCCACGCCACGGTCAGCCATTCCCCGGAAAGCTACCACGCGCCGCTGGTCGCCCGCTTCGAGCTGCCGGATCAGACAGTGACGGAGACGATGGCGCCCGGCGAACCGGCGCCGTAGGACCCCGCGACACGGGGAGCGGCGGCCGGGGCGGTTCCCGCCGGACCACCACCCGCCGCGGGCAATAGTCCGGTGGACGGGGCGCCGCTCGACGCGGTGGCTCCGTATCCCGATCCGACGCTCCGCCCGGCGCCGCCCGGTGTGGCAGTACCGCCGGATGCCGCGGTCCCCTTGCCGGTGTCGTGGCCTTCGGCCATCGCATCGGTCGCGACGCCCAAGCGGCTGGCGGTGCGGCGGTATTCCTCCACCACCTGTTGCGCCGGGATCTGGTTCTGGGTTTCGCCGGAGGACCGGTCGCGGAAGTAGATGACGGCCAGCCGGGCACCCTGGTCGTAACGCAGGACCGGGCTGATGTAGCCGCCGGCCACCACTACGGGATCGGATGCCGCCGAGGCGGATTGGTCCGCAACGCTGGACGCGGTTTGGGAAGTCGGTGCCGCGGCATCGGCCACGGATTGCGGCGTCGGAACCGCCGATGCCGGAGTCGGCCGGTTCGCCTGGATGCCGGAAACGCTTCGGATGTCCATGGCTGGCCGCCTTTCCCCTGCGGGCCCTGCCCCGGACCAGCCGGGCGGGCCCCGATTGGACGACGCGCGATCAGACCGTGATGTTGAGGTTCTGTCCGCGGGTCGGGGTGGTGTTGCCGCCCGACGACAGCGCCTGCTGATCCTGGGCCTGGACCTGCTGACGGCGATCCTCTTCGGCCTTCTGGGCCTGCTGGTTCGCGTCGGTTCCCCGTGTCTGCTGCAGAGCCGCCGGCCCGCTGCTTAACGGTGTCGTGAAAGGCTGCTGCTGATAGCCCCCTATGCCGCTGACGCCCATGACACGCACTCCTCGCTGTCCGCACTCCCACCCAGGTAGAGTAGGCAAAAATTGCCGCGCGTTCAAGTGGGACTCACGGCCTATCCCTCGCAAGACACGCGCAAATCGCCGATGCGCTCGCTTTGCGCGAGGACTCGCCCGAGACCGCTTCTTTTGTTTGCGGGACGCCGGATCCGGCGGGTCAGGCCGGTTCGGGCTCCAGGAAGGCGCCCTCGCGAATCGCGAAATCGAAGCGCCCGCCGTCCAGCGCCGTCACGTCGTAGGTCAGCGAGCGGTCGATGCTGTTGTCGGCGTTGAAGGTCAGCACCCGCGGCCGCAGCGTCGCCAGTTCGGTCGGCTGGCAGTACCAGGAGGCGGCGATGATGACCTCGTCCCCCGGCTGGCAGCTCCGCGCCGCCGAGCCGTTGAGCACGCAGCTGCGCGAGCCGCGCTCGCCGTAGATCACGTAGGTGCTGATCCGCGCGCCGGAATTCTTGTTCCAGATCTCCACGAACTCCAGCGGGTAGATCCCGACCGCCTCGCAATGCTCCGGATCGAGGGTGATCGACCCCTGATAGTTCAGGTTGGCGTCGGTGACGCGCAGGCAGTGCAGCTTCGCTCGGACAACCTTGATCATGATCCCCTCTGGTCGGTGCGGCTGGACGGCGGCGGTTGATCGGCGGCTTCTGATCAGGCGGCCGGGGATGTTTGTAACCGCAACTGCGAAAACAGCAAGCGTTCCGGCACCCACGGTATGACCGGCGTCATACCGCTACCTTGGGCTGAGGCTTTTGCCTTTGGTGGTATTTCCATCCCGGGTGCGATGCGGCATGTTCTGCGCCGGTTTCAAGCTCCCCGGCGTCACCCAATAATGGAATCCAAGGTCCGGCTGCGCGTATCGGACCCGGCAACCGGCATAGGCCGACAACCGAATCAGGAAGGTGTGCGCCCGCGATGGCTGCGACGGCATCCGCGACACGGTACGTGATCTTTTCCGTCTCCGGCAGGATCCTGGCCCTGCCGGCGGAATCCGTGCGCCGATTCCTGCCGCTGCCCCGGCTCGACCGCCTGCCCGCAGCGCCCGCCGTAGTCGCCGGGCTGTTCCGCTACCAGGGCCGTGCCGTCCCGGTCCTGCGGCTCGACCTGCTGTTCGGCTTCGATGCCGCGCCGCCGGAGCTGTACGCCCCGCTGTTCCTGACCGAATGGGACGGACGTCCGCTCGCTCTGCTGGCCGAGCGGGTGTTCAACATCCTGCCGATCCCCGACGCGGAGCGGATGGCGGCCGACCCCGGCCTGACCTTCAACGGCTGCGCCGTGGCGACCATCCCCCACGGCGCCGGAACGGCCACCGTGATCGACCCGTCCCGCCTGCTGACCGAGGCGGAGGGCCGGCTGCTCGCCGCCTTCCAGGCCATGGCCGACGAGCGTCTGGCCCGGCTCGCCGCCCCCGCTTCAGAGACCGGGGCGGAGGCCCGATGAACCGCATCGACGCCATCCTGCGCGACCCGGTCTTTCCCCGGATCAAGGCCGCCGTCATCGGGGCGACCGGGCTCGCCTATTACGCCGACAAGGACGCCGCCCTGGCGGAGCGCATCAACCGCCGCCTGTCGGACAAGCCGACCCTCGGCCTCGCCGCCTATCTGGCGCAGCTCGCCGGGGAGGGGCCGACCGGGCCGGAGTATCAGGCGCTCATCAACGAGCTGACGGTCGGCGAGACCTTCTTCTTCCGCTACGCCGAGCAGTTCGAGGCGCTGTGCGCCGTCGCCATCCCGGAATGCCTGCGCCGCAACCGGGAAAGCCGCCTGCTGCGCATCTGGAGTGCCGGCTGCTCGATCGGGCCGGAGGCCTACACACTGGAAATCCTGCTGAAGCGGCATTTCGCCGACCAGCTGCGCGACTGGCAGGTCAGCATCGTCGGCACCGACCTGAACGCCAGCTTCATCGAGACGGCGCGGCGCGGCGTCTACGGGAACTGGGCGGTGCGCGGGCTTGACCCGGCCGTCCTGGCGGAATGCTTCGACCGGCAGGGCGACCTGTGGGCGGTCAAGCCGCGCTTCCGCGAATGGACGAGCTTCTCGGTCTTCAACCTCGTGGACGGGCCGCTGCCCAACTACCCGCGGGGCCTGGGCGCGCTGGACGTCGTGCTGTGCCGCAACGTCATGATCTATTTCGACGAGCCGACGCGCACCCGGCTGCTGGAGAACCTGCACGAGGTGCTGGTTCCCAACGGCTGGCTGGTGGTCGGCCATGCCGAGACGGGGCAGCAGGTCAACAGCCTGTTCACCCCCGTGCCGGTTCCCGGCGCCACGATCTACCGCAAGCCGCGCCCCGGCAGCGTCCCCGTGGCGGCGGCGCTGCCCGCCTACACGCCATCCGTCGCCGTCGAACCGAGGCCCGCCGAGCCAAAAGCCGCGGAGCCGAAATCGGCGAGGAAACGCAGCACGGCGACGGAGTCCGTGGCGCGGCTGCGCGCCACTGCGGCGAAGCCGGCGCCTGCCCCCCTGCCCACCCCGCAGCCGCCGGCGGGATCCCCGGCCGGCAATCCCGCCGTGGCCGACGGCGACCGGGCCGCGGCGCTGGACGCCTGCATCGCCCTGGCCGAGCGCAACCGCCTCGACCCCGTGGTCCATTTCCGGCTGGGCCTGCTGGAGGAGGAGCTGGGCGTCGGCGACCCGATCGCCGCCTTCAAGCGGGCGCTCTATCTGGATTCCGACTTCGCGCTGGCCGACTACCATCTGGCGCTGGCCTATTGGCGGCGCGGCAAGCTGGCCCCGGCGCAGCGCCATTTCCGCAACGCCCGCGCCACCGTCGCCGCCCACGACGCGACGGAACTGGTGGCCGAGGGCGGCGGCCTGACCGTGGCCGAACTGCGGAGCATGATCGACCTCTGGTTCTCGGGTGAGGAGCCGTGATGGACGACCGGACCGGAACCGGAGAGGCAGCCGAAGTGAAAGACGCCATCGATTGGGCCGCCGTCCGCGCGCGCCTGGCCCTCCAAGGCCGGGAGGCGGAAGCCGCCGCGGCGCCGGGCGGCGCCTGGGCCGACGCGCTGCTGTTGCGCCGCGCCGAGGATCTGGCGCGCGTCCCCTCCTCCATCGAGACCGACGCCGCAGCGGAAGCGCCGGTTACCCTGCTGGCCGGGCGCGGCGCGGACGGGTCCTACGGGCTGGACCTGCGCCACCTGTCCCGTATCGTGCCGCTGCCGCGGGTGGCGCGGGTGCCCCACGCACCGCCGGAGCTGCTGGGGCTGATCGCCATCGACGGGCGGGTGATGCGCCTGTTTGACGTGGACCGGCTGTGCGGACGCAACGCCGTTCCCGCCGGCGGCGGCTTCGCCGTCGTGCTGCGCGGTGGCGAGCGGCCGGTGGCGCTGCGCCTACGCACCGTGGACACGGTGATGGAGCTGGATGGAACCGACCTGAAGGCCCCACCGGAAGCCGGGACCTTCGTCACCGCCATCACCCGGAGCCGCATCGCCGTGCTGGACGTGCCGGCGATCCTGGAGACGCTGAGGAGCATGAAAGAAGAATGAAACTGAAGGTCAAGCACAAGCTGATGCTCAGCTTCGGGGTCGTCTGCCTGCTGACCGGGCTGCTGGCGGCGTTCCAGATGATGCGGTTCGCGGACGGCATGAAGGTCATGATGGGCATCGCCACCTACGACATCCAGGTGTCGGAGGCGGTGCGCGAGATCGAGGTGACCGAAAGCAACCTGCGCAGTTACCGCGAGGCGGCGACCCACGCCGCGGCGCTGGCCCAGGTCCAAGGCGCGGCTGCGCCGGACATCACGCAGCTGCGCCAGCGCTATCGTGACGGTTCGGCGGTGATGTTCGAGCAGATCGACAAGCTCAAGAGGATCGCCGGCGCGCGGGCCGAGGACGGCACCACGGAGGACCGCCGTCGCATCTGGGGCGAGCTGGTCGCCCAGATCAACAGCTTCGACCAGCATTCGCGTCGCATGCTGGAGGAAGCCAACACGCTGTTGGAGCGGGTGGCCGCCGGGACCGAGCCCGAGGCTCTGGCGCGTCTGACCCGTGTGGAGGAGATGCGGGTGGCCATGGCGGACCAGCTCGCCAGCCTGCACAGCGACATCAGCCGCCTGTCGGAGGCCGGCCGCCAGAACATCCGCTCACTCTACGACGACGCCGTGCGCTCCTCGATCCTGGCGCTGATCATCGTGGTGGCCCTGGCCGTCGCCATCGCCATCCTGATCGGCAGCTCGGTCACCAAGCGGCTCGGCACAGCCATCGGCTACGTCACCCAAGTGGGCAAGGGCGACCTGACCAAGACGGTGGTGGTGCCCGGCGACGACGAGCTGGCCGAGCTGGGCACCCATCTGAACGAGATGACCGGCAACCTGCGCAACATGGCCAGGACCACCCGTGCCACGGCGGAGAGCATGCACGCCGCGACCGCGCAGATCCGCGCCTCGACCCAGCAGCAGGCGGCCAGCGTCGCCCAGCAGCTCGCCGCCGTGGAGGAGACGACCGCGACGCTCAGCGAGATCACCGAATCCGGCGCGCAGATCAACCGCCGCGCCCAGGACGTGGCGCAGAACGCCCAGGTCGCCGCGTCCAACTCCGAGACCGGCCTGAAGGCGGTGGAGGACACCAACCAGGCGATGGACGCCATCCGCGAGCAGGCGGAGGCGGTCGCCGAGAACATCGTCATCCTGTCGGAGCGCACCCAGGCGATCGGCGAGATCATCCTGACCGTCAACGACATCGCCGAGCGCTGCCATCTGCTGGCCCTGAACGCCGCCATCGAGGCCGCCGCCGCCGGGGAGCACGGCCGGACCTTCGCCGTCGTGGCGAGCGAGATCAAGAGCCTCGCCGACCAGTCGAAGGAGGCCACCGCCCAGGTCCGTTCCAACCTCAGCGAGATCCAGCACGGCATCAACGCCTCGGTCATGCTGACGGAGGAGGCGGTGAAGCGCGTCGGCGCCGGCAAGCGGCAGACCGACGCCACCCAGTCGACCATCCGCGACCTCGCCGAGAGCGTGCAGGAGAGCGTGCTCGCCTTCCAGCAGATCGTCGCCGGGACCAACCAGCAGCAGATCGGCCTGGAGCAGGTGATCCAGGCGCTCCAGAACATCCGCGAGGCGAGCAGCCAGACCGCCGCCGGCACCCGCCAGCTCGAAGGGGCCGCCACCAACCTCAACGATCTCGGCCAGGGTCTGGTCGAGGCCGTGCGGAACTACCGCGTGTGACCATGGCGACGGCACGCGGCGGCGAGGGCACGGACAAGGACGCACGGAAGGTGCCGGCGGCATGAACGACATCCGCGCGCGCCTGCTTGCCGCCTTCGACCTGGAGCACAAGGAGCATCTCGCGGCCATCCGCGAGGCCCTGCGCGCCGTGGAGAAGGACCCGGCGCACCTCCCCGATCTGGTGGAGATCCACCGCCGCGCCCACAGCCTGAAGGGCGCCGCCCGCGCCGTGGACCTGCCGGAGGTCGAGCGGCTGTCCCACTGGCTGGAGGCCGCCTTCATCGCCATCCAGCGCGGCACGGTGCCCTTCGACGCGGCGGCCCGCGACGTGGTGCGCCGCGCGCTGGACGCCATCGAGGACGTGGTGGCCTGGGCGACCCGCGGCGGCGGCGAGGTGGACATCGCCGAGGTGCTGGCCGAACTGACCCGCATGGGCGGTGAGGGCGGCGGCCCGGAACCGGTCCAGCGCCGCCCCTCTCCCGGCCCATCCCCCGCCGCTCCGGGCGCGGATGCCGCCCGTGATGCCTCGCCCACCGCCGCGCCGCGCCGCGCCCAAACCACCGGTCCCGCCGAAAACGCGGCGCTGGTCCGCATCCGCGCCGCCGGGCTGGAACGGCTGTTCACCGCCGCCGCCGGCCTCCTGCCGGAGATCGAGAACCAGTCCGCCCTGGTCGCCGAGCTGCGCGAACTGCGCGGCGAATGGCGCGCCCTGGAACGGAGCTGGCATGCCATGCGGCCCCGCCTGCTCCGCGGCTCCCATGATGCCGCGGGGGCCGGCGCCACCAGCTTCGCGGGCGATGAAACGGCCCTGCGCCTGTCCTCCTTCGAGCGGCGGTTCCGCGCGCTCGGCGCCTCGCTGGACGCGGCGCACCGCGCCCATGACCGGCATCTCTGGTCGCTGCGCCGCTGGGGCAGCGGATTCCAGGACGAGGTGCGGCAGCTCCGCATGCTGCCGGCGGAGTCCCAGTTCAGCAACCTCGGCCGCATGATCCGCGACATCAGCCGCGCCCAGGGCAAGGAGGTCGAGGCGGACATCCGCGGGCTGGAGACCCAGGCCGACCGGGTGGTCCTGCAACGGCTGAAGGACCCGGTGCTGCACATCGCGCGCAACGCCGTCAGCCACGGCGTCGAAACCCCGCAGGAGCGTGTGGCCGCGGGCAAGCGCGCTGCGGCGACCGTCCGCTTCGAAGCCTCGGTCGTCGGGCGCCGGCTCGTCCTGCGCATCGAGGACGACGGGCGCGGCCCGAACCGCGCGGCCATCGCCCGCCACGCCGTCGAGCGCGGCCTGCTGGGCGCCGACGAGGCGGAGGCGGCCCCGGAGGAACGGCTGCTCGACCTGATCTTCGAGCCGGGCTTCTCCACCGCCCCCACCGCGAACGAATACGCCGGGCGCGGCATGGGCCTCGCCATCGTGCGGCGGGAGGTCACCCGGCTCCAGGGCTCGGTGACGCTGGCCGCGCGCGAGGGCGGCGGGACCGTCGTCACGGTGGAGGTGCCGCTCAGCCTGCTCAGCCAGCGGCTGGTCTTCGTGGCGGTCCAGGACGACATCCTGGCGATTCCCAGCAACGACGTGGCGCGCGTGCTGCGCGTCCCGGCGGACACGCTGTTCACCGACCTCGCCGCCCCGACCATCCGGCTGGAGGAGGAGGACATTCCGGTGACGCCAATGGCCGCCTTGCTCGGCTACGACGGCGCCATGCCGCAGGGCAACGGTGCGCCGCTGGCGCTCGTCATCCTGCGCACTGCCGGGCGGCGGGTCGCCCTGGTCGTGGACGCGCTGCTGGCCACCCGCGACTCGGTGGTCACCCCGGCGGAGGAGGTGGGAATCGACGCCGCCCGCTTCCTCGGCACCGTGTTGATGGACGACGGATCGCCGGCCCTGGTGCTGAATCCCGCCGCCCTGTCGCCGCGCCCCGGCATGGCCCTGCCGCCGCTGGTCCGTCCGGTCGATGAGTCGGCGCGGCGGCGGCCGCACATTTTGGTTGTGGACGACTCCATCACCACGCGAACTCTGGAAAAGAGCATCCTGGAGGCCCATGGTTACCGGGTCACGCTGTGCGTGGATGGGCGCGAGGCGGTCGAAACGCTCGGCGAGCTGGAGGATGTGAACCTGATCATCAGCGACGTGGAGATGCCGAGGATGGACGGGTTCGCCCTGCTCCAGGCCGTCAAGGGCAACCCCATGACCTCCGACCTGCCGGTGATCCTGGTCACCTCGCGCGCCAGCGACGAGGACCGCGAGCGCGGGCTGGACCTCGGTGCCGACGCCTACATCGTCAAGACCCGCTTCGACCAGAACGAGCTTCTGGCCGGCATCCGGCGGCTGCTGTGACCGGCGCCCGCAAGATCCGCGTCCTGGTGGTGGAGGACTCGCCGGTCGTCCAGCAGCTCCTCGCCCACGTCATCGGCGAGGACCCGCGGCTGGAGGTGGCCGGCATCGCCGCGTCGGGCGAGCAGGCTCTGCGCATGGTCGTCTCGCTGAAGCCGGACGTGGTGTCGCTGGACATCCGCCTGCCGGGGATCGACGGCTTCGCCGTGACCGAGCGGCTGATGCGGGAGCATCCCGTGCCCATCGTCGTCGTCGCCTCCGACGTGCGCGACCTGGACATCCCGATGCGGGCGCTCCAGGCCGGGGCCTTGGCCGTGGTGGAAAAGCCGGGCAGCATGGCCCGCGCCGACTATCAGACCGTCGCCCGTCATCTCTGCACCCAGCTCACCATCATGAGCCAGGTGAAGGTGATCCGGCAGCGCGGGCGCCCGCGCAACGGCGACGAGGAGCCCGTCGGCACCAACGGCCGCCGCAGGGGTGCCAGCGTCCCGACGCCGCCGCCCCTGCCGCCGTCCGTGGTGAAGCGGCAGTTCCGCGCGCTGGGGATCACCGCCTCGACGGGCGGGCCGGCGGCGCTGGTGAAGCTGCTGCGCGGGCTGCCGACCAACTTCCCCCTGCCCGTCTTCGTCGTGCAGCACATCGGCGCGCCCTTCGTGGCCGGCTTCGCCTCCTGGCTGGGGTCGGTCACGCCGCTGCCGGTGGCGCTGGCCTCCGACGGGCCGCATCGGCCCGGTCACGTCTATGTCGCCCCCGGCGAGCTTCATCTGACCGCCGAGCCCAGCGGGATGCGGCTGGTCCACGGCGCCCCGGTCTGCGGCCAGAGGCCGTCCGGGGACGTGCTGTTCTCCTCCCTGGCCTCGGCCTTCGGCGCCGCCGCCATCGGCGTGCTGCTGACCGGCATGGGGGAGGACGGGGCGCGCGGCCTCACCGACATGCACCGCGCGGGTGCCTACACCATCGCGGAGCACGCCTCCACCGCAGTCATCCACAGCATGCCGGGGACCGCGGTCAGGCTGGGAGGCGTTACCGAGGAGCTGCCCATCGACAAGGTGGCGGCCCGTTTGCTGGAACTGGTTTCGACGGGAGTGGAGCCCCTCATGAGTGGACCCAGGGCGCTGATCGTCATCGCTTCGCAGACACAGGGACTTCTCCTGAAGCTGATGCTGGAGGAGCAGGGCATCGAGGCGAGCTGCGTCGAAACGGTGGAGCCGGCGGTCGCGGAACTGTCGCGCCGTCCCTTCGACCTGCTGATGGTCGAGGCCGACGGCGAGGCCGCCCGCACCCTGACGGAGCTGCGGCGGCGCTGCCCGGCCCCGGCCATGCTGCTGGGTTCGGCGGAACGGGCGGCGGAGGCCGGCATTCCCGCCGACGTGCATCGGGTGGACCCCGCCGATACCCAGGGCGTGGTGCAGCAGGCCATGGCGCTGCTCGACCGGCGCAACGCGCCGCCGACCGTGTCCGATCCTGCGGCGGGCGCGCATCCTGGTGGTGGACGACAGCGCGACCTATCGCGAGTTCCTGCGCGCCGAGCTGGAGGAGGACGGCTGCCACGTC
Organism: Azospirillum brasilense; assembly: GCF_022023855.1. NCBI lineage: Bacteria > Pseudomonadati > Pseudomonadota > Alphaproteobacteria > Rhodospirillales > Azospirillaceae > Azospirillum > Azospirillum brasilense. The sequence goes on along the minus strand of NZ_CP059450.1, from coordinate 1,681,061 downwards.
GTCGCCGCGCGCAACGCCGACGAGGCGGTGGCGGCGCTGGAGGACGGCGGGCTGGACTGCGTAATCCTCGACCTCGTGATGCCGGGCACCAGCGGCACCCAGCTGTGCGAGCGGTTCGACCGTTTCCGCCGGCGCCGCGGCCTGTTCTTCCAGATCGTCATCCTGACCAGCCAGGAGGGCGACGACCGCCTGACCGCCAGCCTGACCGCCGGCGCCGACGACTTCGTCGGCAAATCGCAGCCGATGGACATCCTGAAGATCCGTCTGATGGCGCTGCTCCGCCGGAAATACATGGTGGAGGACCACCTCGCCCGCCTGTCGCCCCCAATGCCTTCCGCATAGAAGGCGTATAGGGCTTTCAGGCGCTTTCATCCCCAGTGCACCAAAGGTTAAGGTGCTACACCTTCAGCTCTAGCGGGTAGAGAGAGACCGACGTGACGCCTCGGCACAGGAACAGGACCAGCATCGACACCGCGCCAGCGGAGACGGAGTGCGTGGAGAACGCGCTGCGCGTCTGCCGCGCCGCCGCGTTGCCGGCCTTCGTTCTGACCGGGCCGTCGCACGCCGCCACTCTCTTCGCCAACGACGCGCTCTGCGCCCTCCTCGGCAAGGAGCCGGCGGCGGGCGGGCAGCCGGCCCCGGCCTGGTTCGGGCCGGTCTGGCCGGCGGTGCTGGGCGCCGTCGATCCGCTGTTCTCCGGCGACACCGGGGAGCCGGTCGGCATCGAGCTTCTGCCCGTGGGCGACGCCGACCCCGCAGCGTTCGAGGGCGTGCCGCTGACCCAGGACGGGCAGACGGTCGCCGTGCTGGCCCTGGCCACCCAGGCGGCGCCCGACGACCGGGTCGTCGCCCGCATGGAACGGGAGATGCGCGCGGAGATCGAACGGACCACCGCCGCGCGCTCCCGCTTCCTGGCCTCGGCCAGCCACGACCTGCGCCAGCCCTTCCAGGCGATGCGCCTGTTCCTCGACGCGCTGTGCAGCCAGATCAGCGACGAGAAGGCGCTGAGCACGGCCGAGATGCTGGGAAACGCCATGACGGCGGGCGAGCGGCTGCTGAACGCGCTGCTCGACATCTCCACGCTGGACGCCGGCACGGTCACGCCGGACCCGCAGACGGTCTCCCTGGACGAGCTTCTGGGCCAGCTCGTCGAGGAGTTCCGCCCCCAAAGCGAGGAGAAGGGCCTTCGCCTGCGCGCCCGCCTGTGCCCCGGCACGGTGAAGACCGACCCGGTGCTGTTCGGCCGGGTGATGCGCAATCTGCTGACCAACGCCATCCGCTACACCCGGCACGGCGGCCTGCTCCTCGCCATGCGGCGGCGCGGCAACCGCTGGCGCATCGATGTGTGGGACACCGGCTTCGGCATCCCCGAGGAGCAGCTGACCGCCATCTTCGACGAATTCCACCAGCTCCAGAACCCCAACCGCGACCCCACCCGCGGCCTCGGCCTCGGCCTCGCCATCGTGCGCCGGCTGGCGGAGCTTCTTGGTCTTCAGGTGGAGGTGCGGTCGCGCATCGGGCGCGGCACCGTCTTCTCCATCTCGCTGGAAGCCGCGAGCCCGCTGGCCGAACCGCCGTGCAGCCACGTTTCCCCGCCGCCCTCCACCGCCTCGGCGCCGCCCCTGACCGGGATGACCGTGCTGGCCGTGGACGACGAGGCGATGGTGCTGACAGGCCTGCAGATGATCCTGGAAAGCTGGGGCTGCACCGTCGCCGCCGCGGGCGACATGCGGGAGGTCTTCGCGGTGCTGGACGGCCTGCCCGACGCGCCGTCGGTCATCCTGACCGACCTGCGGTTGCCTGGAAAGGTGTCCGGCTTCGACGTGATCGACCGGGTGCGCCGCCTGTACGGGCAGGAGATTCCCGCCGTGGTGCTCAGCGGCGAGACGGCCCAGAGCGCGCTTCTGGAAGGCCAGCGCCGCGGCTGCTCCTTCCTGCACAAGCCCCTCCACCCCGGCGATCTGCGGCAGGTCCTGGAGCGGCTGCGCGGGGGCGAGGACAAGGGTGAAGATAAGGGCGAGGGGGAGTAAGCCGACCTCCCCCGCGACGTCCGCCGCGGAGCCGCTCACACCCAGCGGTCGCCGTGGCTGTAGACGACCAGCCGATCGCCGCGGGCGAAGCCGGCCAGCGACACGCCGCAGCTTTCCGCCATGCGCACCGCCATGCCGGTGGGGGCGGAGATGGCGACCAGCCCGCTGATGCCCAGCCGGGCGGCCTTCTGCACCAGCTCGTAGCTGGCGCGGCTGGAGGTCAGGACGAAGCCGCCCCGCCGGTCCACGCCCGTGCGCACCAGCCAGCCGATCAACTTGTCCAGCGCGTTGTGGCGGCCGACATCCTCGCGCACCGCCAGGATGGTCCCCGCCGCGTCCACCCAGGCGACGCCGTGGGCCGCCCCGGTGGCGCGGTGCAGGATCTGGCGTTCGGCGAAGCGGGCCAGCGCCCGCTCCACCGCCGCCACCGACAGCCGCCCGCCCGAGGGAACGGGCTGGCCGGACCGGGCGATGGCCTGGAGGCTCTCCACGCCGCAGACGCCGCAACCCGACCGCCCGGCAATGCTCCGCCGCTTGCCCTTCAGCGCCATGAAGCGCTCCATCGGGATCTCCATGCGGACCTCGATCCCGTCGCAACCCTCCACCACCCGCAGGCTCTCCAGTTCCTCCGCGTCGGCGATGATCCCCTCCGTCAGGGAGAAGCCGAGGCCGAACTCCTCCAGGTCGTCGGGGGTCGCCAGCATCACCGCATGGACGATGCCGTTGTAGGCAATGGCGACGGGCACCTCCTCCACCACCGCGTCGTCGCAGAGCTGGGCGGCGTCCGGACCCAGCCGCAGGACGGTCATGCGATGGGTGGTGGAGGGCGCAGCGAAGTCCGTGGCGAGGCTCATGGCGGTGTCCTTATGGAAGATGTTCCCTCTCCCCTCTGGGGAGAGGGTTAGGGTGAGGGGGTTGCGCTTTTGCCGAATGTTCCGCCATGCGCATCCCCCTCACCGGCCCTCCTGGCCACCCTCTCCCCGGAGGGGAGAGGGCTAAGAGCGCCCTCAAGCGATCAGTGCCCGGTTTCCTTGCCGGTCACCTGACGGAACCAGCGCGGATGGTGCTTGCGGGCCCAGGCGTGGGTGACGACGCCCTCGACCATCGCCCGGATCGTGCCCTGCACCCACAACGCGGCGTAGACATGGACGATGATGCTGGCGATCAGCACCAGCGCGCTGGCGGCATGGACCAGAAGCGCCACGCGGATGATCGGGATTGGGAAATAGCCTGCGAAATAGGGCCGCCACGCGATCACGCCCGACACCAGCAGCAGGATCATGCACAGCACCATGACCCAGAACATGCCCTTCTGGCCGCCGTTGTAGCGACCGATGTCGCCGACCTCGTTGCCCTTCATCACCTCCTTCACCGACATCATCCACTTCACATCCTCCTTGTTGATGAGGTTGTGGTGGGCGTAGCGGAAGAACTGGCGGGCGAAGGCCAGGAACATCACCACCCCGACGAAGGGATGGACGATGCGGGCGAGCTGCGGCGTGCCGAACACGCCGGTCAGCCAGAAGAAGGCCGGATAGAAGAAGGCCAGCCCGGAGATGGCGAGCAGCACGAAGCAGACCGCCACGATCCAGTGGTTGATGCGCTCCGCGGCGCAGTAGCGTTGGATCAGCTTTTCCGACGTCTTCACAGCGCGTTCTCCCGTTCCTTATGCTTGGTTCCTTGAGCGGGCGGGGCCGGTGGCGTGCCGTGATCCGCCTCGTCATCGTCATCGGCGCGGTTCGGGCCGACCGTGATGTAATGGAAGAAGCCGAACAGGCCGGCGGCGGCGACGCCCAGCGTGGCCAGCGGCTTCAGCATGCCCTTCCACACCCCGACGACGGCGCTGATCGACGGGCTGTCCGGCAGGCCGGAGTAGAGCGCCGGCTTGTCGGCGTGGTGCAGCACGTACATGACGTGGGTGCCGCCCACCCCGGCAGGGTCGTAGAGGCCCGCCTGGTCGTAACCGCGCGACTGGAGGTCGGTGATGCGGGTCTGGGCGACCTCGATCATGTCCTCCTTGTTGCCGAACTGGATGGCACCGGTCGGGCAGGTCTTGACGCAGGCCGGCTCCTGCCCCACCGCCACGCGGTCGGAACACAGGTTGCACTTGTACGCCTTGCTGTCGGCCGGGCTGAGGCGCGGCACGTTGAACGGGCAGCCGGAAATGCAGTAGCCGCAGCCGATGCAGTTCTCCTGGTGGAAGTCCACGATGCCGTTCTTGAACTGCACGATGGCGCCCGGCGACGGGCAGGCCTTCAGGCAGCCGGGGTCGGCGCAGTGCATGCAGCCGTCCTTGCGGATCAGCCACTCCAGCTTGCCCTTCTCCTCCACCTCGTTGAAGCGCATGACCGTCCAGGCCTGCGAGGACAGGTCGGTCGGGTTGTCGTAGACGCCGACGCAGGTGCCGACCTCGGCGCGCAGCTCGTTCCATTCCGAGCAAGCGACCTGGCAGGCCTTGCAGCCGATGCAGACCGTGGTGTCGATCAGCTTCGACACTTCCTGCGGGTTGCGGGCCTGCGGCGTCGGCGTCGGGGTGGCGGACCGGCGCAGGATATCGAGGGATTGCAGTGCCATGACTTACGCCACTCCGATCTTCTCGACGTTCACGAGGAACGCCTTGTATTCCGGGGTCTGGGTGTTGCAGTCGCCGACGGCGGGCGGCAGCGTGTTGGACAGGAAGCCCTTCTTGGCCACCGTCTCCCAGCCCCAGTGCAGGGGGATGCCGATCTGGTGGACGGTGCGGCCCGCCACCTTCAGAGCCTTGATGCGCTTGGTCACCACCGCCTTGGCCTTGATGTGGCCGCGCTTGGAGGAGACCTGGATCCAGTCGCCGGCCTGGATGCCCTTCTCCGCCGCCAGCGTCTCGCCGATCTCCACGAACTGCTCCGGCTGGGCGATGGCGTTCAGCCGGACGCTCTTGGTCCAGAACTGGAAATGCTCGGTCAGGCGGTAGGTGGTGCCGACGTAAGGGAACTGGTCATGGGTGCCCAGGCGCTCGCGGTCGGCCTTGAAGATGCGGACCGCCGGGCTGCTGACCACCTTCGGGTGCAGCGGGTTGGTGCCGAGCGGGCTTTCCATCGGCTCGTAATGCTCGGGGAAGGGACCGTCCACCAGCTTGTCGGTGCAGAACAGCCGCCCGACGCCCTCCGGGTTCATGATGAAGGGGTTCATCCCGTCGGCCGGCGGCGAGTCCACCTTGAAGTCCGGCACGTCGGCGCCCGCCCAGGCGGTGCCGTTCCACGCGATCAGATTGCGCTTGGGGTCCCAGGGCTTGCCCGACGGGTCGCAGGAGGCGCGGTTATAGATGATGCGGCGGTTGGCCGGCCACGCCCAGGCCCAGCCCGGTGTGTTGCCCAGGCCGGCGTCGGTGTTGTCGCGCCGAGCCATTTGGTTGCCCGCCTGCGTCCAGCAGCCGGCGAAGATCCAGCAGGCGCTCATCGTCGTGCCGTCGTCGCGCAGCAGGGCGAAGTTCGGGATCTGCTCCCCCTTGCGGGCCAGGAACTTGGTCGGGTCCTTGGGGTCGGGGATGTCGGCGAGCGCGCGGCCGTTCAGCTCCTTCGCCAGCTCCTCCGGCGTCGGCTCCAGCGGGTTCTTATAGGGCCAGGAGAGGTTGAGGATCGGCTCCGGCGCGGTGCCGCCCTCCTTGGCGTAGAGGGTGCGGACGGCCATGAACAGCTCGGCCAGGATCTCCTGGTCGGTCTTCGCCTCTCCTGGCGGGTTGGCGCCCTTCCAGTGCCACTGCAGCCAGCGCGAGGAGTTGACGATGGCGCCGTCCTCCTCGGCGAAGCAGGTGGAGGGCAGGCGGAACACCTCGGTCTTGATCGACGCGGTGTCGACCTCGTTGACCTCGCCGTGGTTCTGCCAGAATGAGGCGGTCTCCGTGGCGATCGGGTCGATCACCACCATGTACTTCAGCTTGGCGAAGTCCGCCGCCGTCTTGCGCGCGTCGGGGAAGGAGGTCAGCGGGTTGAAGCCCTGGACGATGAAGCCGTTGACCTTGCCGTTGTGCATCAGGTCCATGACCTGCAGCACGTCGTACATCTTGTCCCACTTGGGCAGCCAGTCGTAGCCCCAGTTGTTCTCCGCCGTCGCCTTGTCGCCCCAGAACCACTTCAGCAGGCTGACGAAGAATTTCGGCGTGTTGGCCCAGAAGTTGAGCTGGCCCGGCGCCTGCGCCTTCGGCGCGGTCTTGGCAATGTAGTCGGCGAAGGTCGGGTGCGCCTTCTCCGACGGCAGGGTCAGATAGCCCGGCAGGTTGGTGGACAGCAGACCGAGGTCCGACAGGCCCTGGATGTTGGAGTGGCCGCGGAGCGCGTTCACGCCGCCGCCCGGCATGCCGATGTTGCCCAGCAGGAGCTGGATCATCGCCATGGTGCGGATGTTCTGGGCGCCCACCGTGTGCTGCGTCCAGCCCAGCGCGTAGAGGATCGTGCCCACCCGGTCGCGCACCGCCGTGGAGCCGAGATGCTGGCAGACGCGCAGGAAGCCGTCCTTCGGCGTGCCGGTCAGGTCCTCGACCAGCTCCGGCGTGTAGCGCGCGTAGTGGGCCTTCATCAGGTTCCACACGCAGCGCGGATGCTGCAGCGTCGGGTCGGTCTTCGCCGTGACGCCGTCCGCCTCGACCTCGTAGTTCCAGCTTGAGCGGTCGTACTGGCCCTTGGCCGCGTCGTAGCCGCTGAACAGCCCGTCCTCGAACCCGTAGCCCTCCTTCACGATGTAGGCGGCGTTGGTGTAGGCGCGGACATAGTCCCACTGGATCTTGTCGTTGGCGACCAGCCAGTTGATGACGCCGCCCAGGAACACGATGTCGGAGCCGGCGCGGATCGGCAGATACTCGTCGGCCACCGCGGCGGAGCGGTTGTAGCGCGGGTCGACGACGACGATGCGCGCGCCGCGCTTCTTCGCCTCGACCGCCCACTTGAAGCCGACCGGGTGCGCCTCCGCCGGGTTGCCGCCCATGATCAGGATGAAGTCGGCGTTGGAGATGTCCACCCAGCTGTTGGTCATCGCCCCGCGTCCGAAGGTCGAGGCCAGCGCCGACACGGTCGGGCCGTGGCAGACGCGGGCCTGCGCGTCGGTGCCGACGATGCCCAGCGCGCGCATGACCTTCTGCGTCAGGATGCCCGTCTCGTTGGACGAGGCCGAGGCGGTCAGCATCGCCGTGGACAGCCAGCGGTTCACCGTCACGCCGTCGGCGGTCTTGGTGACGAAGTTGGCGTCGCGGTCGTCCTTGATGTGGCGGGCGATGCGCTCGATCGCCTCATGCCAGGAGACGCGCTTCCAGGTGTTGGAGCCGGCCTCGCGGACCTCCGGATACTTCAGGCGGTTCGGGCTGTGGATGAAGTCCAGCAGGCCGGCGCCCTTCGGACAGAGCGAGCCACGGCTGACCGGATGGTCGGGGTCGCCCTCGATGTGGATGATCTCGGCCTTGGCGTTCTTGGCGCCGTCGCCCAGGCTGTACATCAGCAGGCCGCAGCCGACCGAGCAGTAGGGGCAGGTGTTGCGGATCTCCTTGGCGCGGGCGAGGCGGAACTGGCGCACCTCGGCCAGCGCCTCGGACGGCAGGAAGCCCAGAACCCCCATGCTGGAGGCGGCGAGACCGCCCGCCGTGACCTTCAAGAAATGCCGCCGTGATACCTGCATGGGTGTGATGGCCATGAAACCTCCCTGATGTCGGCCCTGGTGTCAGGATGTGCCGGCCCGGCGCTTGAGCGCCTGGAGCCGGTGGCGCCGCAGCGTCCGGGGTGACCCGGCCGGTGTGGCGCATCCCCCAAAGGGCAGTTTCCGTGCCAGCCGGGGCCTATGGCGGAATGCGGTGCGTTTGCTGGGGCGAACGGACGGAACGGCCATGCCCGCACCGCGCCGAGGGACATTTTGTCCAGGCGGCGATGGACAAAATGTCCCTAACGTTTGTGTGGAGGACAATCTGTCGGGGGGTATCGATCCCCTCTCTCCCCTAGGGAGAGGGGTGGCGCCGAAGGCGCTGGGTGAGGGGGCGGCCGCAGGCCGTAAGTGCTCCCATCATGCGGTGCGTCTCCGCCCTTGTGGGCGCCCTCTCATCCTGACCTTCTCCCCGGAGGGGAGAGGGGACATGGGTTCCGCCCCTGGCACCGTTCTTGCGCTGTGCTATCCCTTCCTACTGTTCGTGATCCGTGACCGGGAAAGCCACCATGACCGCCTCCTCCTCCGACGCTCCGATTTCCGAAGCGGCGATGTCCGAAGCGACTGCCGCCGCCATGGCCGCCGCCGGTCTGGTGCCGGGCCAGTCGCCGGCCCCGCTGCGCCTGCCCGATGCGGCGATCTTCGCCCGGCGGGCGGCGCGCCTGCGCGCGCTGGCGGAGGGGCACGCCATGGGCGACTGGCTGCGCTTCGTCGCCACGCTGGCCGACGCCCAGGCGGCGGTGGCCGCCACCCCCGCCGCCCTGCCGCCGGAGGAGCAGTGGGCCACCGACCTGCGCGCCCTGGCCGCTCGGCTGGACAGCCTGCCCGGCGGCGCGCGCGAGGCCCTGACCGCGCTCGCCGCGTCCGACCCGGATACCCTGGAGGCGCTGGCCGGGCGCTGGGCCGGCGACGCGCTGGAGGATGGCGACCTCGCCGCCGCGCCCTTCCTGGCCGCTGCCTTCCAAACCGCCTGGACGCGCCATGCCGCGGCGCTCGACCCGGCGTCGGTGACCACCCACGCCACCGCCACCGCCACCGCCACCGCCTGCCCGGTCTGCGGCGGCGCGCCGGTCGCCGGCGTGTTGCAGGTCGGCATGGAGAGCGGCGGCCTGCGCTATCTCCATTGCGGGATCTGCCACACCGCCTGGCACCATGTGCGCTCGTCCTGCGTGGCCTGCGGCGACGGCAAGGACGTGTCCCAGCGCTTCGTCGAAGGGGCGGACGGCACGGAGGCTAACGGCGCGGTGCGGGCGGAGGCCTGCGACGCCTGCCACAGCTATCTGAAGCTGCTGTTCCTGGAAAAGGCGCCGGGCCTCGACCCGGTGGCCGACGACCTCGCCACCCTGGCGCTCGACCTGCTGCTGGGCGAGGAGGACTACCGGCGCATCGGCGTCAACCCGTTCCTGGCCGTCACTGGGTAAAGAGACGCCGGGTAAAGGGGAATCAGCCCCCCGCGGTGATCCGCTGGGCAGCGAAGAAGGGCGCGGTCGGCTGGTCGGAGTAGACGGCCTGCCGCCGCAGCCACAGGGTGAAGCGGGTGCCGCGCCCCGGATCGCTCTCCACCGTGATCCGCCCGCCGTAGCGCTGGACGATGGCGTAGCTGATCGACAGGCCGAGCCCCGTCCCGGTCTGCTTCTTGGTGGTGAAGAAAGGGTCGAAGATGCGGGCCAGATCGCCCGCCGCGATGCCCTGGCCGGTGTCCTCCACCCCCACCAGCACGCCTTCGAACGGCTCCGCCCCGGGCAACCGGTCCCCGGGGCCAATGTCGTCCGGACCGATGTCGCGGCTGTCCAGAATCAGGCGGCCGCCCTCCGGCATCGCCTGCATGGCGTTGACGATCAGGTTGATCAGCACCTGCTGAAGCTCGCCGCGGTTCATCTCCACCGGGCCGCCCGCCTGCGCCTTCAGCGTCACCACGACCCGCGCCCGGTTCAGGTTGTGCCGGGTTAGCACCAGACAGTCGGACAGCACGCCGTTCACGTCGGTCGGCTCGGCGTAGCCGGCGAAGTCGCCGGGCCGGGCGAACTGCAGCAGCTTCGTCACGATGGCGTGGATGCGCCGGGTTTGCTCGTCGATCAGCCGGACCTCCTGGCGCACCGGCTCGATCCCGTCGCCCAGCACCTCGCGCAGCAGATCCAGGTTGCCCTGGATCACCGCGACCGGGTTGTTGATCTCGTGCGCCACCCCGGCGGTCAGCTCGCCGATGGCGGTCAGCTTCTCGTTCATCACCAGCTGCTGCTGGGCGCGGCGCAGGGTGGCGTTGGCCTCCTCCAGCGCGGCGGTGCGCAGAGCCACCTTGCGGTCCAGCTCCTCGGCGGAGCGCTGGAGCTCCCACCGCCGCGCCGCCACGGAATCCAGCAGATGGTCGAAGGCGCGGGCCAGCCGGCCCAGCTCGTCCCGGCTGGCGGTGGGGCCGATGCGCGCGGAATCCTCGCCCCCCTCGATGCGGGCGATGACGCCGGCCATGCGCTCCAGCGGGCGGAAGATGGCCCGCGCGCCGCGCAGACCCACCAGCGTCCCCAGCCCCGACACCAGCAGGAACAGCAGGAACAGCCCGGCCAAAGCCTTGTACAGCGTGTCGCGCAGCGGCGACTCCAGGAACCCGACATAGAGCATGCCGATCCGCCGCCCGGCGGTGTCGGCCAGCGGCTGATAGCCCGACACATAGGTGTCGTTGACCACGAAGGCCGAGCCCAGCCACGGTTCGCCGCGGTCCAGCACCTTGTCCGCCACCGCCTGCGACGCCCGGGTGCCCAGCGCCCGCTGCCCTTCGAACAGCCGGACGTTGGTGGCGATGCGGGTGTCGCCCAGGAACAGCGTGGCCGTGCCCTGGCTGCCCAGCGGCAGCGAGGCGTCCTGATAAACGATGGTGTTCAGCCGGTCCACGATGCCCTGGTTGCCGTTCAGCAGCACCCCGCCTTCCAGCACCCCGAGCAGACGGCCGTCCGGCCCGTCGAAGGGAATGGCGACCTGGACCACCAGTCCGCGGTCCTCGGCCCCTTGATTTTCGACATTGCGCGGATCGGGCCGGGCGGCGCGGGTCGGCACCAGCGGCGTGTGGGCGGCCCGGCGCAGCGCCGGGTCCAGCGCCTCCAGCTCTGCCGGGGCGAAGACCTCCAGCCCGTGCTGCGCGTAGCCGTGCAGCGCCTCGCGCACCACCGACCAGCCGCTGCGGTCCGCCGGGACGGCGAAGGACCCGCCCGCCCGCACCATGCCCCCGGCGTCGAGCAGCAGCAGATAGTCCAGCCCGTGCTCCTCGGCCTCCTCGTCGAGCAGCCGGCGCAGGTCGGCGGGAGTCCCGCGCTCCAGCACCCCACGCTCCAATAAAAGGGCCAGCCGGTGGGAAGTCGCCACCCCCTCCAGCCCGTTGCGCAGCGACATCTGCACCCGGTCAAAGAACTGCCGCGCCGTCCCCAGGTCGGAGCTGACCTTGTTGACCAGAAGCTGGTCATAGCCCTGCGTCCCCCAGGCCCAGACGATCATCAGCAGAACCGGCGCGCCGACCAGCAGCGGCGCCAGCACCAGCGCCAGCAGCTTGAGCCGCACCGACTCCGCGTAGGCCGCCGCCAGCCGCTTCAGCATGTTGGGCCGGGGCGGGTTGGGGCGAGCCTCCTGGGACTGGGGCGTCACACCCCCCATTCCACGCATTTCCGGTCCAGCGTCTTGCGCGACACGCCCAGCAGATCGGCGGCGCGCGCCTTGCTGCCGTCGCAGCGCGCCAGCACGGTCAGGATGTGGCGCTTCTCCACCTCGGCCAGCGGCAGCACGTCGCTGTCGCCGTCCATGCGGACGTGGCGGACCGGACAGGGGGCGCAGGGCGGGTTGCCGGCCACCGCGGCGGCGCACAGGCTGGGGTCAGCGGCCAGGCCGGCCTCCACCGCTGCGGCGTTGGCGGTGTCCAGATCGTCGAGCGGGAATTCGCCGAGGAGCAGCGACCGCTCCACGAAATTCCGTAGCTCCCGGACGTTGCCGGGCCAGGAATGGCACATCAGCGCCCGCGTCACCTCCAGCGTCAGGGTCAGCGGCGGCACGGCCAGCCGCGCCGGCAGGAAGCGCATGAACAGCGCGGCCAGTTCCGGCACGTCCACCGCGCGCTGGCGCAGCGGCGGGATGGTCAGCGTCATCACTTCCAGCCGGTAGAACAGGTCCGGGCGGAAGCGCCCCGCCGCGGCCTCCGCCTTCAGGTCGCGGTTGGTGGCGGTGACCACGCGGACGTCCACCGGCACCTCCTGCTCGCTGCCGACCGGGCGGATGCGCCGCTCCTCCAGCACGCGCAGCAGCTTGGATTGCAGGGTCAGCGACAGCTCGCCGATCTCGTCCAGGAACAGCGTGCCGCCGTGGGCGTAGTAGAACAGCCCCTTGCGTGCGTCCTTGGCCCCGGTGAAGGCGCCGCGGGCGTGGCCGAACAGCTCCGCCTCGATCAGGTCGGCGGAGATCGCCGCGCAGTTCACCGCCACGAAGGGCCGGTCGGCGCGCGGCGACAGGTCGTGCAGCGCGCGGGCGACCAGTTCCTTGCCCACGCCGGACTCGCCCTGGATCAGCACGGTGGACGGGGTCGGCGCCACCCGCTGCACCAGCGAGCGCAGCCGCACCATGGCGTCCGACCGCCCGACGATCTCGTCGCGCCCATTGTCCTTCTTCGACAGCTGCCGGCGCAGCACATAGTTCTCGCGGGTCAGCCGGGTGCGCTCGACGCAGCGGTCGATGGAATTCAGGATCTGCTCGACCCGGAAGGGCTTCAGCACGAAATCCGCGGCACCGGAGCGCAAGGCGTCGATGGCCGTGTCCATATCGGCGAAGGCGGTGACCAGGATCACCTCGCCGGCGTAGCCGCCGGCCATCAGTTCCTTCAGCCAGTCCAGCCCCGAGCGGCCCGGCAGGGCGACGTCGAGGATGATCACCTCGGCGTGGATGCGCTCCAGCTTCTGAGCGCCCTCCTCGGCGCTGCCCGCCACCTCGACCCGCCAGCCGCGCCGCTCCAGCGCGCGGGACAGGAAGCTGCAAATGCCCTCCTCGTCGTCCACCACGAGGATGGAGGGCTTCGCCCGGTCCTCCATTCGGCCCCCTTCCGGCGCGCTGCGGTCGGACGGGGTGGAGACTGGCGCGGTGATGGTCATCGGTGTGCACTCGGCGGCGGAAAGCCCCACAGTCTAAGGGACCGCAACCAAGCCGGGCCAGTGATTTCCGAAATCCGGAATAGTCCCAGCACCACTCTTGGACAACCACGCCGCGCCATGCGACGCTCTCCCGCTCATCGCACAGACCGGGAGCCGACCGTGACGGACACCAGCGGATCATTCGTCCATGCCGGACCGCGCATCGCCGACACCGGCATCAGTGACACCGAATGGCGGGCGCGGGTCGATCTCGCCGCCGCCTACCGTCTGGTCGCCGAACGCGGCTGGGACGACCTGATCTACACCCACATCTCGCTGGCCGTGCCGGGGGAGCCGGGGCGCTTCCTCATCAACCCTTTCGGCCTGACCTTCGACGAGGTGACCGCCTCCAACCTCGTAAAGATCGACATCCATGGCGCCATCATCGGCGACAGCCCCCACCCGGTGAACGCCACCGGCTTCGTCATCCATGGGGCCGTCCATGCGGCGCGCGAGGACGCGCGCTGCGTCATGCATCTCCACAACGAGGCGGCGGTGGCGGTGTCGATGCTGAAGGACGGGCTCCTCCCGCTGTCCCAGCACGCCCTGCGCTTTTACCGCGACCTCTCCTACCATCGGTACGAAGGGCTGGCCCTGACCGACAGCGAGAAGGTCCGCCTCGTCGCCAATCTCGGCACCCGCCGGGCGATGCTGCTCCACAACCACGGCAGTCTGGTGACCGGGCGCACGGTGGCGGAGGCCTTCTGCCTGATGGACATGCTGGACAAGGCGTGCCGGATGCAGCTCGCCGCGCAGGCGGCCGGCGCGGAACTGGTGTCGCCGCCGCCGGAGCTGTGCGACAAGACCTATCGGCAGCTCACCGCCGATCCGGAGCCCGAAGGCGAACTGGAATGGCTGGCGCTGCTGCGATGCCTGGACCGGCGCTGCCCGGACTACAGGAACTGAGCTTTCCGGACCGCGGTCCGCAACAGAGGGGATGGAACGACTATGCCGCTGATCAACGTTCAGCTTTTCGAGGGCCGCACGCTGGAGCAGAAGCGCGCCTACGCCAAGGCGCTCACCGACGCCTCGGTCGCGGTGCTCGGCTGCAGCCCGGAGGCGGTCGATGTCATCTTCCACGACGTGAAGAAGAGCGATTGGGCCAGCGGCGGCAAGCTGTGGTCCGACCCCGAGTGACATCCGCTTCCCGGACGCCCATGGGAAGTACTGCTCACCCCATGGGCATCCGGACAAAAAACAGGCAGCCCAATCCTTGGCTTGCGCTCAGACCGCACCCACCGTCTTGCCCGTGAGACGGTAAACCGCGGTGGCGACCGCCCGGTCCTCGCTGTCGCCGACCTCCATGCGCCGGTCGATGTAGTTGCCGAGAAACTCGACCAGCGCGTCGCGGGTGACCGACTGCACCCACTGGCCATGCCGGCCATAGGCTTGCAGTGTCCAGAATTCCGAGGCCATCAGCGCCGAGCGGACGGATTTGGACGAGCCGTCCCAATGCGACCACAGAAAATCGATGGCACTCTGAGCGACCGTAATCACCAAACCGGCATTGATTCCGCGTGACGCCATCGTAGTCTCCCTCTCAGCTTGCCGAGCGGACGCTCGTGAACGGAACTCGTTCAGCAAAAGCAGTGCCAGGGAGACCGAAACGAAAAGCCGTACCTCGTTCGGATGCGATTCGCCGGAAATCCAGACCAGACACGGGAGGAGTGGCCATGAACGCGCAGGAAGAGCAACGGGCGCGCGACGCGCTTAAATGCATCGACCGCGATCTCGACGCGCTCGACATCCAGATCGCCGCTTTGCGAGCGCGGCAACGATCCGGGACCTCCCTCGACCAATACATCCGCGTCCGCGACGCCCTGCTGACGGAGGCTCAGACGATCCTGACCCAGCTCGACCACCGTCCCAACAACCAGTCCCCTCCCCCGCCGGTGGCGGGGGAGGGCTAGGGAGGGGGCCGGCCGCAACACCCCAATACAACGTAAAGCCGGCGCTTCCCGTTGGGGGAAAGCGCCGGCCTTGCCGTTCATGAAGCCGATTGTCAAGCGATTGAAACCCATCCATCCAAGTCCTTGATGGCTTGGCGTGTGCCGTGGTGACCTGGCGGCGACCTACTCTCCCACGTCTTAAGACGCAGTACCATTGGCGCTGAGGCGTTTCACGGCCGAGTTCGGAATGGGATCGGGTGTTGGGAGCCTCGCCATGACCACCAGGTCACCAAGGCACACGCGAACCATCCGGACCGGACGGGCGGGTTTCGTTAAGTGAGGACGTCTGCGTTCTTGGTCTTGCGGTGTTGGCTCGTGCGCCCAGGGCTTGCCGCTGCGCGCGGGCATCCTGCTGGGAAGGATCAAGCCGATCGAGCGATTAGTAAGGCTCAGCTTCAGGCGTTGCCGCCCGTCCACATGCCTCCTATCGACGTGATGGTCTGTCACGGCTCTCAAGGGAGTTCTGGTTTTGAGGTGGGTTTCCCGCTTAGATGCTTTCAGCGGTTATCCCGTCCATACTTAGCTACCCGGCCATGCCACTGGCGTGACAACCGGTGCACCAGAGGTATGTCCATCCCGGTCCTCTCGTACTAGGGACAGATCCTCGCAAAACTCCGACACCCACGGCAGATAGGGACCGAACTGTCTCACGACGTTCTAAACCCAGCTCACGTACCACTTTAATCGGCGAACAGCCGAACCCTTGGGACCTGCTCCAGCCCCAGGATGTGATGAGCCGACATCGAGGTGCCAATCGACTCCGTCGATATGGACTCTTGGGAGTCATCAGCCTGTTATCCCCGGCGTACCTTTTATCCGTTGAGCGATGGCCCGTCCACGTGGGACCACCGGATCACTATGGCCGACTTTCGTCTCTGCTCGACTTGTCTGTCTTGCAGTCAGGCGGGCTTATGCCATTGCACTCGTCGAGCGATTTCCGACCGCTCTGAGCCCACCATCGCGCGCCTCCGTTACACTTTGGGAGGCGACCGCCCCAGTCAAACTACCCGCCATGCAGGGTCCCGGCTCCGGATCGACGGAGCGCGGTTAGATGCCAGAGACCTCAAGGGTGGTATTTTAAGGATGGCTCCGCCCGAGCTGGCGCCCGGGTTTCCTAGCCTCCCACCTATCCTACACATGAGATCCCTAGCACCACTGCAAAGCTGTAGTAAAGGTGCACGGGGTCTTTCCGTCTGACCGCGGGTACTCCGCATCTTCACGGAGAGTTCAATTTCGCTGAGTTGGTGTTGGAGACAGCGGGGAAG